>JAFSEA010000043.1 GCA_017435965.1 Oscillospiraceae bacterium | reverse complement strand
AACTCTTGAGGATAAAAAGCTCACCTATTTAAGCGACGGTGCTCTTATTGCAGACGTTGCGGAGGAAACGGACGATGAGCCGATGCCCCCCATCATCATAAGTAAGAGTGACGGCTCGGCACTTTATGCAACAACAGACCTTGCAACAATTCTCCAGCGTATGGAGGACTTTGACCCTGCTGAAATATGGTATGTTGTTGACAGCCGCCAGTCAATGCACTTCAAGCAGGTTTTCCGCCTTGCAAAGAAGGCAGGGATTGTAAGCGATAAGACAGAGCTTTCCCACGTGGGATTCGGCACGATGAACGGAAAGGACGGAAAGCCATATAAGACCCGTGAGGGCGGCGTTATGAGCCTTTCCGTGCTCATAGATTCCGCAAAGGCGGCATCAAAGGAAAGAATTGATGCATCCGACGTTGCAAAGGATTTAAGTGAGGCTGAACGTGAAAAGATTGCAGAGCAGATAGGAATTGCGGCAATAAAGTTTGGCGACCTCATAAACCACCGTACCCGTGACTACATATTCGACCTCGACCGTTTCCTTGCAACAGAGGGAAAAACAGGTCCTTATCTCCAGTATACCGTTGTGAGAATCACATCACTTCTTGCAAAGGCAGAGGCGGCAGGAGCAAAGCCCGGAGCACTTCTTCCCCCTGCAAGCAATACGGAACGTGAGCTTTTGGTTAAGCTTTTCTCTGTTGGCGATGTTCTTCTCCGTGCTTTTGAGGAAAAAGCGCCAAACGCAATCTGCGAGGTTATGTTTGATATTGCAGGTCTCTTTAACAGATTCTATTTTGAAAATAAAATCCTTGCAAACGAGAATGAAGCAGAGCGTGCTTCCTGGCTTTCAGTTGTTGAGCTTGTAAGAAAGACTCTCGTAACTCTTCTTGATATCTTCTCAACGGAAGTCCCCCCGATAATGTAAGAATCCCCCCGAAGGTGATTTAAAATGAACCAACACTTACAGAATAAACCTATGTTTTCAAACCGTGCCCTTGTTTCTCTTGCAGTACCTATCATCATCGATTCGCTCCTTGCAATCGCTGCAGGTATTGCCGACTCCTCTATGGTATCAAGTGCAGGTGAGGTGGCAGTCGGTGCAGTTTCCCTTGTTGACTCTTTAAACCTTATGTTCATACTTATGTTCAACGCCATCACAACCGGTGGCGTTGTCGTAACAAGTCAATATATCGGAAGCGGAAACCTTGATAAGGCAAAGGTGAGTGCGAATCAGCTTCTCTACAGCTCAACCGCCATCGCCACACTCCTTATGGCCGTGCTTCTCCTCTTCATACCGCAGGTCATTTCCCTTGTTTACGGAAATCTCGAGCCGGCACTCTTTGAAAACTCAAAGACATACTTCTTCTGGACACTTCTCGGATATCCTGCCTTTGCCATAGGAAGCTCCTGTACGGCACTTTTACGTGCCCAGGCACGAAGCTCAACGGCTCTGTGGCTTACCGCCGCTGTAAATGTCCTTAACGTAATCGGAAACGCAACCCTTATCTATGGCTTTGACCTCGGTGTTGCAGGTGCAGCTATCTCCACAACCCTTTCCCGTGTTATTTGGGCTGTTGCGGGAATTATGATTCTCCATAATAAGTCTTTGAAGGTTCATTTTGAAAACCTTCTCAAATTCAAGCTGGACTTTGATATTATGCGCCGTGTTATGAATATCGGCGTTACAAACGGTCTTGAAAACGGACTTTTCCAGGCAGGAAAGCTTCTTGTTGCAAGCCTTGTTTCCACCTTCGGCACTATTGCCATTGCGGCAAACTCCGTTGCAAACACTCTCTGTAACATCGGCTGGACAACCGTTGGTTGTATGAGCACGGTGCTACTCACCGTTGTGGGACAATGTATGGGTGCAGGAGAAAAAGAACAGGCGAAGATGTACACCAAAAAGCTTGTAAATGTCGATATAATCATGACAGTCGTTGTTTTCGGAAGCGTTTTCCTCTTTAGAGAACCCCTTGTCAGCATATTCGACTTTGAAGAAGCGGCACTCCGTGAATCCGCCTACATAACGGGAGCAGGTGCACTTCTCACAATTTTCTCCATATATGCGTGGTCCTTCGTTCCCGTTGCGGCGTTCCGAGCCGCAGGTGACACAAAATACGCTGTTATCCTCGCAGTTTCAAGTATGTTTACCTTCCGTGTAGGTCTGTCATACGCCCTTGACCATTTCTTCGGTATGGGACTTCTCGGCGTGTGGATAGGCATGTGGGGCGACTGGACCTGTCGTTCAATATTTAATTTCTTCCGTTTCAGAAGCGGCAAATGGCTTGAGAAAAAAGTTATATAAATAATACGGAGACAAACTGTGGATAATCTTTGGATTCTTTTAGTCTTCACCTACGCTCTTATGAAGGGCGGACGTGAAGGTATGAAAAAAGCCGCTTTGAAGAAAAGTGGCGCAAACGAAATATTATTTTTCTACACTCTCTTTGCCTGGATTCTGTGCCTTCCTTTTTCAAAAGGTGCTTTTGAAACTCCCGGCATATACATTTTCTATTCCTTTATAAAGGCATCTGTGTGTTGCGGTGCGTGGCTCTGCTCACTTCTCGCCATAAAGAAAATGTCCGTGAGTCTCTATGGCATAATGGATCTTTCCCGTGTGGTATTTTCAACACTTCTCGGTGTGGTTGTTCTGGGTGAGAGCTTCACTCTTCCCAAAGCAATCGGTGTCTGTGTCGTAATCCTCGGTCTCACTCTGGTCAATCTTAAAAAAAGCGGCGGAAACGACAAAATGACTCTCGGAATCTTCATCACGGCTATGATGAACTGCTTTTTAAACGCCGTGTCGGGTGCTATGGACAAGGTGCTTATGAAGGATATGGAAGCAGGTCAGCTTCAGTTCTGGTTTATGCTCTTTATGGTGATTATCTATGGTGCCGTCCTTCTCATAAGACGAGAAAAAATCTCTTTTAAAAACATAAAGGGAAACTACTGGGTGCTTCTTATGAGCATATCCCTCACCCTCGGTGACAGACTCCTCTTTATTGCAAATGCCGCCCCCGAAAGTCAGGTAACTCTTATGACTCTCATAAAACAGTCGGGAGTTATAGTTTCAATCCTCACCGGCCGGCTCATATTCAAGGAGAAAAACATTCTCTACAAACTGATGTGCGCCGCAATAGTAATAACCGGAATAATAATCCCCTTTGTGATATAAAAATTCAAGAGGAAAACTCAATAAAATGGGTTTTCCTCTTTTCTTTGTTTTCAGTCTATAGCCACCTGCTACAAAACTTTTTGAACACCAACTATAAAATTTGTATATGAAAAAGCTTAAATTTACCAAAAAAATTTTCAAAAAAACTTGATGTTTCGTAGAAAAAAGCATATAATATTTTCTACGAGGTGATTGTATGGGCAGACCAAATTATTTAAGTGAAATAAAACAAAACATTTTAGCCTCAGAAAACGGAACTGTTTTCGTTGCTGTTGACTTTGTAAATGTAACCGATAAGAAAACGGTTAATATGTCTTTAATGCGTTTGGAAGAAGAAGGTCTTATCCTCCGTATCATTCGCGGTGTGTATTACAAAGCCGAATACAATGAGTTTTTGCAAGAATATGTTGTGCCGGATCCTGATAAGGTTGCACGAGCTCTTGCCCGCAATTTTGGTTGGACTATCGTTCCCTGCGGAGATACCGCATTAAATATTTTGGGACTTTCAACTCAGGTTCCTGCAACGTGGTCTTATGTCAGTGACGGAACATATAAAGAATACACCTACGATAACACTACCATTAAGTTCAAGAGAACTACCAACAAAGAAATTTCGAAATTGTCATATAAAACTGCTTTGATTGTTCAGGCGCTCAAAGCCCTCGGAAAAGATAATATTGACGATACCATTATAAACAAACTCAAAAACAATTTAACCGCCGAGGAAAAAACTGCTGCTCTGCTTGAAGCAAAGGCGGTGACCTCGTGGATATACGAATTTATAAAACAAATTTGCAAAGGTGATAAACAATGATTAACATAGCAAGCATAAGCGAAAATGACAGAAAAGCATTGTTTCAGAATACTGCCGCTAAAATGGGGATGACCGATGCTATCATTGAAAAGGATTTTTGGGTATGCTTTATGCTTGATTATCTTTTTCACACAAGCAAATGGAAAGACAATATCGCATTCAAGGGCGGTACAAGCCTTTCAAAATCCTATGGGCTTATAGAACGATTTTCTGAAGATATAGATTTAATTTTAGATTGGCGTGTCCTTGGTTTTGAAAAAGACGAGCCCTGGTTGGAAAGAAGCAACACAAAGCAGGATATTTTCAATAAAAAGGCAAACCGCAGAACAGAAGAATTTTTGAAAGATGTGTTTATGCCTGAAACAATTAAGGATTTGCAAAGTATCCTCACTTCTCCTGTCGAGTGCTACATAGAAGAAACCGATCCACAGACAGTTGTGTTTGCATATAGTCGAAGCTTCGAGGACCGTTCGATACTTCCGGTTATAAGACTTGAAATCGGCGCACTTGCGGCGTGGACTCCTGCGGCAGTCAAACCAATTACCCCTTATGCTGCTACACAGTATCCAAAGCTTTTCAGTAAGCCTGCAACGGATATTTTAACAGTTCTTCCCGAAAGAACATTTTGGGAAAAGGTGACGATTCTTCATCGCGAAGCATACAGACCGGAAGACAAAACCTTTCCGGCTCGTTATTCAAGGCACTATTACGATTTATATTGTATGGCAAATTCGCCCGTTAAGGATTCCGCATTTGCAAATATAGAATTGCTCGAAAAAGTTGTACTTTTCAAAGGGAAATTTTATCGTTGTCCTTGGGCAAGATACGAAGATGCAAAAATCGGCACAATGAAACTTATGCCGCCCGAAAGAAATCTGCAAGTCTTAAAATCCGACTATGAACATATGCAAAATATGATTTTCGGTGAGAAAATACCATTTGATACAATTTTGGATGGTATTGAGAAGTTGGAAAAAGAGATGAATTCATAAATTGGAATAACAAAAATATATGGGAGGAACAAAAGATGAGAGCGCAAGAGCAAACAGTATTAAATTTGATAGGTGGCTTGGATAAGGTTTTTATCATACCGCCTTTCCAAAGAAATTATGAATGGACTAAAGAACAATGTGAAGAATTGTTCGGAGATGTTGAAACTGCTTACAAAACAGGGAAAAACCACTATTTAGGAAATGTTGTATATTTTGTTGGCAAAAACAGCGGCGCATCTTATAATGAATACATTTTAGTTGATGGACAACAAAGAGTAACAACAATACTACTTCTTTTATCTGCAATTCGCGACGTTGTTAACGATGATGATGTAATAAAAAGCATAAATACAAGATACTTGAAAAACGATACCGGCGATAACAAATTTCGAGTTAGACTTAAACAAACATCCTACGATTCTGAGAGTTTTATTTCAATTATTGATAAAATCCCATGCGAAAATAAGGATTGCAACATTATCAAAAATTACAACTTATTCAAAAAGTTAATAAGTGAATCTGAAGTTAGTCCCAAGGATTTATATAATACTATTCCTAAATTAGAAATAGTTGATGTTAATTTACAAATTGAAAACGACTTAGGTGCTGTTCAGACTATATTTGAGAAGATAAATTCTACAGGAAAGAAACTTTCGCCAGCTGATTTGATTCGTAATTTTCTTTTGCTTTCCGAAACGGCAGACGAACAAGAAAGTTTATATCAAAATTATTGGGTGAAAATTGAGCAAACTGTAAAAAACGAGAATGTTTCAAAATTTGCACGAGATTTCTTGATTATTAATACTTTTGATGATGTTCCGGGCGAAAAAATCTACAAGATGTTTAAAAGTCATTTCACCGAAGCAAATGCTTCCCATGTGTCAATTTTGGCAGATATGTATGAATACTCAAAGTATTATTCTTGGCTTTTATTTGAAACATGTCCTGATAAAAAGCTGAACAGACTCATCAGTAAAGCTGTTGCTTTGAAGTCGGAAGATGTATATTCATTATATTTGTATTGTTTTAGAAATTTATATGAAGAAAACATTGACGAACTAATAAAAATTATAAAACTTTTGACGGACTTTATGTTGAGATACAGAATTGTAGCACCTGCAGGTGGCGGTGGTGCCTTGCGTTCAGTTGTGCATCAAATCTTAGATAAGATAAACTCGGAAGAAATTTCGCTTACATACGATGATATTCTTTTTGAACTTTCAAATAGCAGTGCGATTTCCGGTAGATTCCCTGATGATGAAGAATTTGCAGAATCATTAATGTCTTTTGTAAATACTCAATATGCACGTGTGCTATTGCTCCAAATTGAAGAGTTTGAAACAAAAAATGTTGCGATACCGCTAAAAGAAGTAACCGTTGAACATTTGATGCCACAAAAATTAACAGACTGGTGGAAAGAAAATTTAGGTGGTGAAGAAAATGCAACAAAGGTGCACGAAAAATATTTGAATTCTATAGGAAATCTTACGCCGATGTCGGCAGGATATAATTCGGCAAATTCAAATAGAGCTTGGCATGAAAAACTTCCACAAATTAAAAATGTTCAATTTGCTATTACATCTGAAATTGGTAATATTCTAAAATGGACAGAAAATGAGATTGAGCAAAGAAACAAAGATATTTCCAAAAGAGCGTGTGCGGCAACAATATCACCATTACCAAGAACGAAGCAAATAAAACAAAGAAGTGTATCATCAGAATTTGTGCCAGGGTTATATCCTATTTCAGATATTTCTACCCCAATGAATAATACGGATGTAACAGAAATTTTATTTGACGATAAAGTTATTAAAGTATCTACATGGAAAGAATTTTTAAAAACAATTTGTGCAATAGCTTATGATTTTGATGAAAATTTATTTGAAAAAATTGTATCTGAAAATCAAATTCACAAGGCAACATCAAAGAAAAATTATCCATCAAAAGACCCGATAATTTCAAGAGATGCGAATTTGTTAGTAACTGCAAAAGAAATTGGAAATACGCCTTATTTCGTAGAGGGAACAATTAGTTCTTCAAGAGCAAGATTTTATGCAAAACAATTATTAGATATATACGAAATAACAGAGGCTTTTCAAATCAATGTTACTGATTAATACGTAGATGAAAATCTCACTGAAATATAATTGCCAGTACAAAAAGAATGGAGTTTAATATGGGATATGATTGGAACAAAAATGGGAAAGGCGACTCTTTTGACAGCTACATTGATTACAAATTATTTTCATCTAATTCTAAACAAAAAACAAATGAAGCGCATAGTAATTATTCATCAAAAAATTACTATTCTCGTAAACCCTCTGAAGATTCTTCCCGTAATAATCTAAAGATTAAAATTTATCTTTGAGCCTGAGTGATTACCATAGTTTTATGGATAGTATTTTTAATCTGCGCAACTATATATATTAAGGCGAATTATTGATTTTGCACTAAATTTGTACTGTTTTGAATTGCGATTGGTTATCAAGGTGTGTGTTACAATGCAAAATGCAACAAGCGATGCAACTGCAATAGTTGCATCGCTTTTAATGTTCTTAACAACCTGACTCGTTTGCCTTTCGTTTTTTACATTATATTTTTAAAACTCTTTTATTCACCTGCAACAACCAGATGCGTTATTCCCTGATCGTTCATATATACCGTGATATCGCCACCCACCTGAAGTTTTTCAAAAAAGCATACTTTCCACATTTCTGATTTGCTGTCATAATACACATCTACAGCGTTATATTTGACTTTGCATTCTGTAGCTGCTCTTTCTGCCGCGGCTTTGAAATTTTGAATTTTCGTTGCGGTGGTGTTTGCAAACCCATCAAAGCGTACGCCCGGAGTTCCTTTCTCATATCGTCCCGATTCCTCTTGCCAGGAAAACTCACCTTCAAATACCACTTCAACACCTTCGGCAATCATTTTTTCGCTTGCATATCCCGAAAGGTCGCTTGGGAAGGTTACGGTTACGTTGTTGCCGAATTTTAGGTTTGTAATCTCGGCTGATACCTTTTCCGTGATTTTAATGCCATCTTCATACTTTGCTACGGTTATATCCGTTCCGTAGCTTTTTAAAGTGCCGTTCTTTTCACCGAGGCGATATTCTATTGCATCAAACTTCACATCTTCGGAATCGAGCACCTTGCTCATTGCATCTGCATAGAGGATAGCCGTATATTCCGTTGTGCCGTCGCTCTTTTTCTCGACTTTAAGCTCCTTTATCGCAGAGAGAGGAACAGCGGCAGGCTTTATATTCATTCCGCCGAGTTTTTCCCCGGCAGCATCAACAGATACATCACTCTTTACCTTTTCGCCGGAAGTATTTATATAACAGCTTCCGTCTTTATAATAATACTCTACCTTATGAGATGTCTTTCTCTCCGCTTTCGGGATATCAAGTGCATCTGCATATTCATCGGAAAGCTTTATCTCAACGTTTCCCACATATGAAAACCTGCTGTTATCCGGATTTTCATAATCTGCAACAGAAGCTGCTTTTACCGTCTGTGTTGTTGTTCTTGCAAGGATTCCGTTTACTCTCTCCTCGGTCACAAGCTTCATATCACGGGAGACCCTGTCACTTTCGAGAAGATTAAGTGCCTTTGTGAAATTGCGGTGATTTTCAAAGAGCTTATCTTGTCCCTTTGCATCCTTTATTGCGCCGGAGCCTATAAGCTTTGTGAGAAGGTCACGCTCTCCCGACTTTGGCGATGCGGAAAGTGCAGTATAGCTCATTGCACACACGTTATCGCGGAGAAAGCTTCCTCCATTACAGTTCACGCCGTCTGCAACGCCCTTTTCTCTTGCAAAGGAAAGGGCATTTTCATATGTGAAATCTCCACCCTCACCATCGGAATAGCCGAGAGCACGGAGAAGGAAGGTTGCATACTGCTGTGACGTGCATTTATCGGAATAACCGAACATTGTCTCACTAATTCCCTTTGTGAGACCTTTTTCATATAAATACTGAACATAAGGCTTTGCCCAGTCATACACATCGGTATACGGTGCGGTGTATGTAAGACTCATCGCCTCTTCTTCTGCACCTAAAAGGCGTACAAGCATAGTTGCCGCCTCGGCTCTTGTGGGCTCACGATCAAGCTCAAAGCCGTTTCCAGTTCCTCTGAAAAGTCCGAGCTCGGAAAGAGACTCCGCCGTATAGTCAAAATCCGATGCGAAAGCGGTGAGGTAAAGAACTGTGCAAATTACAAAAATCGCAAGAGACAGTTTCATTATCTTTTTCATATTTATAGCCTCCTTCAAAGGATGTATATTCTTATTATACACCATTTACATGAAGTTTGCAAAAATTCCTGCAAGAATAACCGTGAGAAATCCCGAAACAACGATTGAAAGGCTTGACATTGCACCTTCCGTTTCCCCAAGCTCCATTGCCTTTGTCGTGCCTATTGCGTGGGAGGCACTTCCTATGCCTATTCCCTTTGCTATGGGGTGGGTTATGCGGAATATTTTGCACACAAGCTCCGCTATCATATTGCCGAGAATTCCCGTTGTTATGATTACCGCAACGGTTATTGCTACATATCCTCCAAGCTCGTCGGACACGCCCATCCCTATTGCCGTTGTTATGGATTTTGGAAGAAGAGTTACATAATCAGCATGGGAAAGCCCGAAAATACAGGAGAGAAGAAGAACGCTTGAAAGACTTGTGATAACTCCCGTGGTTATTCCCACAATTACTGCGGCGGCATTTTTCCGAAGTCGCTCAAACTGTTCGTAAAGAGGGATTGCAAGGCAGACGGTTGCAGGGGTGAGAAAATAGCTCAAATACTTCGCACTTCCCTGATAGGTCTCATAATCCATATCAAATACAAGAAGAAACACGACCACAAGCACAATCGCCACAAGAAGGGGGTTGAATATGGCAAGGCGAAGCTTCTTTTTGAGCATCATACCAAGGCCATAGGAAGCAAGACTTATGAGAACACCGAAAAACACCGTGGTTTCAAAAAATTCAGCCATTTTTCTTACCCTCCCCCCGATTTCTCAGCTTTATCACAAGCTGTGTGGCAAGTCCCGATGCTGCCATAACCACCACCGTTGTGACAAGAGTTATGACTGCATAGGCAACAATGGAGGGACGGAGGATATTCCAGGATGCCATAAGTCCCACTCCCGCAGGAATGAACATAACGGGCATTGCGGCAATAAGAAACGTTCCCACATCCTTTACCCACGAAAGCTTTATTATCTTAAATTCGAGGCAAAGGAAAAGAATTATTATTCCATAGATGCTTGCAGGTATCGGGAGTGGTATAAGGAAATTCAGTATCTCGCCCACAAAAGAAACTGCAAGTATAAGAGCGAACTGCATTACATACTTCAAGATACAACCTCTCAATTCTTCGTGGAATCAGCTGTTTTCTTTCTCAGACGGAGAAATTCGAGAATTTTAATTATTCTCTCACGCGGAAGAAGAAGGTTTATTGCAAGAGCAACAACCACACCGATTGCAGTATCAAGCATTCTCTCAAGAGAATATGTTATATAAGTTTCAACAGGGGTTCTGAAAAGGATGATGCAGAGCATAACTCCGCCGGGCTGAATAGCTCCGGGCCATTTGAAGAGCTGGCTTGCAATGATAAGAAGAGTTACGCCCACAAAGAGAAGAGGAAGCATAAGAAACTTCATATCATAACCGGGGTAATAGCCTTCGGGATATACCATTATATATATGCTGAAAAGTGCCATTCCGAGAAATCCGCCGATAATTGTTCCGAAAAGACGGTTTCCGCCATTGAGCCAGGAATCGCCCATATCACTTCCCGTGCCGAAAACTGCACCGATACAAGCAAAGGTGGGGTTTCTTCCTATAAGAAGATAGACAAGGGCACAGAGTGTTGCCGCAAGTCCTGTTTTGATATTTCTCATACCGATATGAAACTTAAACTTTTTATTCTTCAATTTTTTCGCCTCACAAAGTATTTTTTAAAAAGCAACCCATTGATTATATCACTCCATATCTCAAATTACAAGATTTTTATTCAAAAAAACGCACTTTTTCGCACTCTGCGACACACTTCCTCCTCACTCTCCCAAAACCGACACCCTTTCAAATAACGCCGTTTTCCTTGAAATTATGATAAAATTTTCTGCAAAATATGTATTTTGGCGTTTAACAACCACAAAATGTGCTCATATTTTATTTTTTATAGCGAAGACTGTCGATAAGTTTTTCCATTTTTTTCCACATTTCCTATTGAAGTAATTGTAAAAATATGGTAAATTGTATTTACAAAGACAAACAAAAGGAGAATTGAAATGGGAAATAGAATAAAAGTGATGATTGCAGAGGAAAACAAAGAACTCTGCGAAACGCTTTCAAAAGCAATCGAATCGGAGCTCGGCTTTGAGCTTGTTGCAAAGGTCACCGACGGTGCCGATGCCATAGCGAAGATAATATCCCTTTCCCCCGACGTGGTTGTTTTAAGCTCGCTTCTTCCCTCGGTTGACGGATTGGGCGTTGTTGAAGCATCAAAGGGTCCGGAGGTTAAGAAAAAGCCTATGTTCTTTATGACCACCCTTTCGGGAGGAGAGACTTTTGCGGAGGTCTGTGCCAAGGTTGGAGTTACCTACCTTATGGTAAAGCCATTTAAAACGGAGACTCTCATTGAGAGAATCAAGATGTTCACCGCCGACCACGGAATAGCAAGGAGAGCAGATCTTCCTGCCGCATCAAAGGAGAGCGTTGAGCTTATGGTAACCTCAATTATCCACGAGATTGGCGTTCCTGCCCACATAAAGGGGTATCACTATCTCCGTGAGGCGATACTTCTCGCAGTGGACGATATAGACATTATAAACGCCATAACGAAAATCCTTTATCCCACCGTTGCAAGAAAATTCCAGACAACCTCATCGAGAGTTGAGAGGGCAATCCGTCACGCAATTGAGACCGCCTGGAACAGGGGCGACCTTGACACCCTCAACAGATTTTTCGGGTACACGGTCTCCAATACCAAAGGAAAGCCGACAAATTCCGAGTTTATCGCAATGATTGCGGACAAGCTCAATTTAGAGCTCAAACAACAGGCTGTGGTGTAAAAATCTCACAGAAATAATTATTGACGGAAGCTTTGTTTCCGTCTATAATTGTTTTATAACGAATTTCCGGGGGATATTTATGGCAAACATTGTTGAAATAGTTGATTTTAAAGCAGAAGAGCTTGATGTGTATGCACGGCTCACGGAAGCACAGCTTTTAAACCGTGAAGAGCCGAAAAAGGGGCAATTTATTGCAGAAAGTCCGAAGGTAATCCACCGTGCTCTTGATGCAGGATGCATTCCCCTTTCCTTCCTCTGTGAAAAGAGCCACATAAACGGCGAGGCAAGGGATGTTATCGCAAGATGTGGAGATATCCCCGTTTATACCGCGGAGTTTGATGTCCTCACCCAGCTCACGGGCTACAAGCTCACCCGTGGTATGCTCTGTGCGATGCTTCGCCCAACACTTCCCAAAGCGGAGGAGATTTTAAAGGACGCAAGGCGTATTGCAGTTCTTGAGGAGATTATGAACCCCACAAATCTTGGTGCAATCTTCCGAAGTGCGGCAGCTCTCAATATGGATGCGGTGCTTCTCACTCCCGGTTGCTCAAATCCTTTATACCGACGCTCGGCAAGGGTGAGTATGGGCACAGTCTTTCAGGTACCCTGGACGTTTTTTGATTCTGAAATCCCCTGGCAGGAAACACTAAAAAGCCTCGGATTTAAGACCTGTGCCATGGCACTTTGCGAGGATACCCTTGATATAAGGGACGAAAAACTTCACAACGAGGAAAAGCTTGCAATAGTCCTCGGCACAGAGGGTGACGGACTTAAGACCAACACCATTTCCGAATGTGATTATACGGTGAAAATCCCCATGTCCCACGGCGTTGATTCCTTAAACGTTGCCGCCGCATCGGCAGTAGCGTTCTGGGAACTCGGTAAATAAAAAACAAGGCGTGCTGAGTTGAAGTCAGCACGCCGAATTTATTTCTTTCCTTTTAAAAATTCCTTTGGAGTCATTCCCGTTTCCTTTCTGAATATCCGTGAGAAGTTTCTCGGGTCAAGACCTACCGTCTCCGCAATTTCCGAAACGGAGAAGTCTGTTTTCCTCATAATCTCGCAAGCCTTTCGCACACGGAGAGAGGCAAGGTATGCAGATGGTGTTATGCCTGTTTCCGCCTTGAAGCGAACGGAAAAATAACTTCTTTCAAGATGTGCCACTCTTGCAATATCCGTTACCGTTATATCCTCGTCATAGTGGGTTTCCATATAACCTATGGCGTGGGCAAGCCAGTTGTCGCTTGTAACAGAACGATTGTTTTTCATAAGGATGCCGAGGAAGTTATATAGGTGTCCCGTTCTCCGAAGCTCGGCACCGGGGTCTGTGTCGTTTCTCATAAGAGTTATTTTTCTTATTTCTTCCGTAAGCTCCTCAAAAAGCTCGGGCGGTGCGAAGGGATTTTCCGAGGTTATTCCGGCATTTTTAATGGCTATTCCCATCTGCCGTCCATCGGCGGCGCACCAGAACCCGCTTCTCGGATTTTCCATTGAGGCTGTGTGAATAATGGTATCCTCGGGAAGAAGGATGTAGCAATCCCCCGGTGCTACGGGAAACTCACGTCCGTTTATCACAACAGAGCCATATCCCGAGGTATTGCATTCTATGATATAAACATCCCTTATTATAGGACCGCAGATTATCCCCGGTTCAAGGTCTCTGTCCTCTCCGGAGTAGCAGACAATGGGAATTTCCGACTTTCCTTTGCCAAAATACACTCTGTTCATAAAAAATCACCATCCAACAAATTGAAGAATTTATAAAACAAAAAAGTATTGAAACTTTCTACTTGTGATGCTATACTTACACCATAAACAAGTATAACATAAAAGTAAAGGAGTTTAAAGCATTATGAAGAAAAATATAAACATTGCAGTTATCGGCTGCAGCGGAATGGCAAAGGGACATATGAAGGGTGTCATCGAAAATGAGGGTGCAACCCTTTATGCCGTCTGCGATAAGTATGCAGACCTCGTTGAGGAGGCAAAGAAGGAATTTGACGTTGCTGTCGGCACAACCGATTTTAATGAGCTTGCAAAGGATCCCAACGTTGATGCTGCAATCCTTGTTCTTCCCGACAAGCTCCACCTTCCTGCAACAAAGGCATTTCTTGAAGCAGGAAAGGCAGTTCTCTGTGAAAAGCCCATGGCTCTCACAATGGAAGAGTGCAATGAGATGATGGAGATTGAGAAGAAAACAGGCGGATTCCTCATGATTGGTCAGGTATGCCGCTTCACTCCCGCATTTGTAAAAACAAAGGAGCTTATTTCAAACGGAACAATCGGTGAGCTTGTTTTTGTAGAGAGCGAATACGCACATTGCTATGAAAAGTCAAGAGGCAAGGATGACTGGCGTGTTGACCCCGACCGTCACGGATTTATCGGCGGCGGATGCCACGCTGTTGACCTTCTCCGCTGGATTGCAGGCAACCCCACAGAGGTTTATGCTCATGCAAACAGAAAGCTTCTCCCCGACTGGCCTGTTGATGATACCTCAATCGCAATCTACAAGTTCCCCAACAACGTTATGGGTAAGGTATTTGTTTCCATCGGCTGCCGTCGTGATTATACAATGCGCTCCGTATTCTATGGAACAAAGGGCACAATCATCTGTGACAACACCTCCGACCATATGAAGCTCTTCGTTGACGACCGTGACCTCACAAAGGAAAAGGCAAGCTACACAGAGGCTGAAATCATCCCTGTTGACATCAAAAACCACAACGTGGGAAGCGAAATCAAGATGTTCCTCGATGCACTTGTAAACGGCAAAGAATCCCCCCTCTCCTCAATCGAAGGCGCATCCACAGTTGCAGTTTGCACAGCTTCAGTAAGAGCTGCAAGAGAAGGTAAACCTGTCGAAATCGTATACCCCGTAAAGTAAAGGTACATAAACCTACAAACGGACGTTGACATAAAATCAACGTCCGTTTTTGCATATTTCATACCTCTATCTCTTTTAAGCTTTCATACAGTAACGGGATATCAACCTTGACTGTTTCAAAAACAATTCTATAATCCACTTCACCGTAATCGTGCACAATCCGGTTACGAAGCCCTCGCATCGCAAGCCACGGTATATCTGCGTATGCAGTCTTTAAATCTTCTGAAAGTCGTGCCGCATTTTCTGAAATCTGAATCAATCTGAACATAACAGAGTCAAGAAGAACTTCATCCTCACCAAAGTTTTCCCAAACCAAATGCCCTGTGTGTGATATAAGAAAGTTTAAGTCTTTGAGAAGCTTTGAGAGATAATATGCATCATTTTTAGTGTTATCCATATATTTTCACTCCGTCCTTCAATATCTCCTGAAGTAATTCAAAATTGTTTTTCAACTGGTCGATGTGCAGAACATCTACTTTTTTATTGAGATTCTGCCTTAATGCCTCAGTCATCTCAAAAAAGCCAAGTCCGCCGATATCGGTGGAAACAAGGAGATCAACATCACTTTTTCCTGTGGCTTTTCCCTTGGCATAAGACCCGAAAAGATAACAGAAGTTCACAGGGTGAGCATCAAACACCCTTGCACATATATTCGAAATGGAATCAAGCGAAAGAATTCCGTTTTCTTCATCAATAATTCCAAAGCCGGAAAGCTTTTCCATCATATATCTGTATTTTAAAGTTCCTTCCTTCTCCGGGTTGTTTTCATAGTTTACATATGTTCTGAGTGGAATTTCAAGATATTGGGCACATTGCTTCTGGGTAAGTTTTTTACTTTTCCGAAGCTCTTTAAGACTCATAATATCCCTCCTCTATTCTACCTGTTAATTATAGTATACACTTTTGCACAAAAATATGCAACACAAATATGCAATTTTTGCATATTTTAAAAAATAAAAATGTGCAACTTTTGCATATCTACGAAAGAAGAAAGAGCGTTGATTTTTTGTAAATCAACGCTCTTTCTTCTTTTATAAAGTAATCTCAAAAAATCTTGCCTGAATGTCTTCCGTAAAGTCAATTGTCAGGGAAGATGAATCGAAACTGAAGTTTGTAGCTAAACCTTTGGGATATAAAACCTTTATATCTTTTGCTTTAACACCGGGAAGGGGGAGCTCTGTATGTCGCTCTCCACCAAGATTCCAGACTGCGAGATATACCTTTTTCTCCGTTTTAAGTCCCGATGCCACAAAAGTATCACCATACTCGGCATAGCCTTTGGGAAGATACGGCGTTGCACGGAGCTTATCCTTTGAAATACTGTTGTAAACCTCTATTCCCTCTTTTATAAGCTCTCTCTTTTCATCATCAAGAAGCTGAATACGTGATGCGAGATGAACTCTTCCTAAAAGTGAGTTTATCATATTCAAAACAACACGTTCTTTTGAAATTCTTTCATTGACCTCATCTTCCGGGACAGAATCGTAAACATCACTTCCCACGGGATAGCTCCACACCGCCGCCTGCTCGGGAAGAACGGAGGCGATGATATTTGCGCTTATATAAGGGTATGCAAGATAATCCATCTGGTCGGAGGTTGAAACAAGGCTGAAGAGAGAAAGTGCCTTATAATCAATACGGTTTCCTCCGCCTGCACAGTCTTCAAAAATCACATCGGGATGGCGGCTCATTGCATCCTCTGTCCATTCAATAAACGCTCTGTAAGCTTCTTCAAGACCGTCACCGAGAGAAGTAGAATTAACCTCTGTACCAAATCCGGGGTTCGGGCATCCGTCAAACTTTATGTAGTCACAACCGTATTCTTCAATCATACGGTCAAGAGTCTGTGACATATAATCATAGACCTTCTTATTTCTGAAATCCAGAAGATATCCTGTGGAATGGCGGATTTTCTCGCCGTTTCTCATAAAGAAGCAGGAATCGTCATAATACTCCAGCATTTTTTCATTGCCGACTCCAACAACCTCGGGAGCAATCCAGAGCCCGAATTTCATTCCGAGTGAGCGCACATACTCCGCTGTTTTTCGTATACCTTCGGGAAATCTTCCAATATCCTCATACCATGTGCCAAACTTGAGGTACATTCCGAATGTGTCCGTAATTTCCTTTGAATCGTGCCAGCCGCAGTCCACAACATAATATTTGCATCCCGATTCCGCAACATATGGTGCTGTGAGCCTTACTCTTTCGGCGTTGGGGTCATCCCACGAATAATGCATATATTCGTTATATATGGCAGGAAGGTTTTCATCGGACTTGTTACGGGGCTTTATATGACGGCGGTAGTTTGTCATATGTGAAAGCACGTCATTCAAGGTCTTTCCGCCTGCAATGGTCGTCGTTACGGTTTCATAGCTCTCACCCGGAACAAGAAGCTTGTTCCAGCCGTGATGTCGGGCGGAAAATCCTCCGAGGTGCAGATTAAAACGGTTGTCCTTTGACTCTATCTGATATATCCAGCTTGTGTAGCTCTCTATCTGGAACATAAGAAAATTGCCGTCACGTCTGTTTTCAAGTATTCCCTGAGGGAGCGCAAGATATGAAGATGCATTCCCCGAATTTGACACATAAAATGACCCGTATTCCCATTGAAGCCCCAAATCGTGGAGGGATCGCACATCGGGAATGCCCTCCGTGTATCTTGCGTTGTTGAATTTATGGAAGAAAAACTCTGTCTTGTCCTCGGAAAAGCTCTTTCCGAAATGGAGACGCAGAGTGTTTGCAAGCTCAAGGCATACATTCCTTGCCGATATATTTTCTATCCTGTGCGAAACACGGATTGCATTTGTATCCTCAAAACGAGCAAATGTTGAAAATACACGAAAACGCTCCGACTCCTGAACTATTATAAGGTCTTTCCCCTCTGTTTTGTGTTCTTTATAACGCAGCTTTTCCGCTTCTCCCGAGCCTGACATAAAATGGTTGCCGGAGGTCGTTCCCCCTGCCGCATCAATCTCAAAGAAAGATAAGGCTCCCGGGTTATTTATATATTCCGAATTATCCGTATCAAAATACTTTATAAGGGCTACTCTTTTTTCCTCCGTGACCGCAAAGGTGAGTGCGCCAAATTCTATGGTTTTCAAAGATAATCTCCTCCTATATAAGCCGAGGCTTCGGATATTCATAGCTTTTCTCATATGCCATTCCGATTTTCAATACGTTGCAATCGTCGTTTCTCTTTCCCATAATCATAAGACCCACAGGAAGATTATTCTTCGTAAGACCTGCCGGAACGGAAAGAGCAGGCGTTCCCGTCATATTTGAAAGCCTTGTGTGGTAAGTTGCCATAACCTTTCCCTGCTCCGTTTTTCCACGGGTGGTTATGCTCCAGGGCTCCCCGAGGCCTAAATCATATGCCTCAATGGGGCAGGTGGGAGCGAGAAGCGAATCAAAGCCGCAAAGGGCTTTTTCCCATTCTTTTATAAGCTCATCACGGTAACGAAGTGCACCTATATACTCCGTTGCCTTAACTCTGCATCCCTTTTCAAGACGGGCGGCAACAGCCTTTTGATACTCACTCTCCCGTGCAGGATACCATTCTCTGTGATTCCACGCGGCTTCTGCAAACATAAGGTTTGTGGACATTTCGGGAAGAGAGTCAAGTCCCGGGATATAAACCTCTCTTATCTCTGCACCAAGAGCCCGACACCTCTCCACCGCTTCATAAAACACTCTTTCAACCTCAAAATCGGTTTTGTCAAAGAAGAAGTTTTTTGGGATTCCCAAAACCTTTCCCTTTAAATCCGAAACAGAAGAGCTTTCTTCATAAAACCTTGTGCCCTCGCACTTTTTGGCAAAGGGGCAGGGGTCACGCTCATCCGTTCCCGAAATTGCATCAATGATTATCGCCGCATCGGCAACGCTCCTTGTGAGAGTTCCGGGATGATCCAGAGTGAAGCTTAAAGGCACAATCCCGAAGGTGCTGAGAAGTCCCACAGTCGGCTTAAACCCAACAGCTCCACACATTGCGGCAGGAATTCGCACACTTCCGCCGGTATCCGTTCCCATTGCACCATATGCCATTCCCACTGCCACGGCTATTGCAGAGCCGCCCGACGAGCCGCCGGAGATTTTCGATGTGTTCCACGGGTTTTTGGCAGAGCCGAAAATGGATTCTTCGTTTGTGGGGTCAAAGGCAAACTCCGTTGTGTTGGTCTTTCCAAGCATTATCATGCCGGCACCCTTTAGCCTCTCCACAATCGTTCCGTCATAATCGGGACGAAAATCACGGAGAATTTCCGAGCCAGCAGTTGTGGAAATTCCCTTTGTGTAGTATAAATCTTTAAGGGCAACAGGGACGCCGTGAAGCCTTCCCCTATAATTTCCCGAAGTAATCTCTTTTTCCGCCGCAACCGCATAATTTATGGCAGACTCTTTGTCGATATACACATATGCATTCAGTCCGGGGTTGAGCTTTTCGATGTGTCTGAGACAAGCCTTTGTAAGCTCCACAGGAGAAAGCTCACCACGTCTTATAAGCTCCGACACTTCTTCAATGCTCATCATCGCAACATCTTTCATACAACTCACCCTCCCCGACATAATTCTTTTTACATTTTACCACTTTTTCAAAAACAGTTCAACAGCTCATTCTTAAAACTTGTGGACTTTTGGAACGAAATATAGTATAATGGTGACATTATTTATATATTAGGAGCTTTAAAATGCACAAAAACAACAAAAATCTATCCTTTCGCTTTTTTTATCTCGCCGTTGGCGTTGTTGCAATGCTCTTTGCAGGCGTTCTTTACGCCTGGTCAATCCTCAAATCTCCCCTTGCGGCGGATTTTGGCTGGGGTGCATCGGAGCTTGCCCTTAACTTCACCCTTGCAATGAGCTTTTTCTGCATAGGCGGTCTTCTCGGTGCACGGATTTCAAAACGTGCAGGTTCGAGAATCGCCCTTATCACCTCGGGTCTCTTCTCCGCAATCGGATTTATCCTCACAGCTCTTCTCCGTGACGGTAATATTGTTCTTCTCTATCTCACCTACGGAGTCCTTGCAGGGCTTGGCATCGGAATTGCATATAATGTGGTTATAGCCACCGTCAGCGCATGGTTTCCCGATAAGAAAGGTCTCTGCTCCGGATTTCTTATGATGGGGTTTGGCGCATCGGCTCTCGTTCTCGGAAACGTTGCCGACTCACTTTTTAAAAGCTCTCTCGGTTGGAGAACAACCTACATAATTCTCGGTATCTCTATCTGCTTTGTTATCTCACTTGCCGCCTTTATTTTAAAAAAGCCTGATGAGGACACAAGGTTTCCCGAAGCTTCAAAGTCAAAGACACAAGCAAGCGAAGACTTTGAGAAGCGTGATTTCACATCCTCCGAGATGCTTCGCCGCCCCTCATTTTGGATGGCATTTGTCTTTATCTCATTTCTTGCGGCGGTTGGAAGCTCTGCCATAAGCTTTGCAAAGGATCTTTCAATCTCCGTTGGTGCAAAAGAATCCCTTGCCGTCACCCTGGTGGGAGTCCTTTCCATATGCAATGGTATCGGACGAATCCTCACAGGCATTCTCTTTGATGCAATCGGAAGGCGTAAAACCATGCTTGCGGCAAATCTCATTACCATCTGCGCCTCTGCCATAACTCTTATCGCAGTTCTTTCGGCATCCATTCCCCTTTGCGTTACGGGACTCTGCCTTATCGGTATGTCCTACGGTGCTTGTCCCACCATCACGGCGGCATTTACTTCATCCTTTTACGGAATGAAGCATTTCCCCTCAAATATGGCGTTTATGACCTTTACCGTTATGGGCGGCTCTCTCATTGCAACGGTTTCAAACAAGGTTCTGGAGGTAACGGGTGGCTTTGCCGCAACCTTTGCAATGCTATTGGGTCTCACGGCTATATCCCTCGTGCTGAATTTCTTCATAAAAAAACCTTAAATGTAAAAATCAGGCAGGACTTTCATCCTGCCTTCAGACTGTCGAAAAAGGTGCGAGACCACAAGCGAAGAAACATATGTAGGGAACGACAACCGGTCGTTCCGTCTCGATTTTTGACAAAACCTGATTTTCAGAAAACCACATAGTTTTCACAAAAGTCCTTGAAACATCGAGTTTCAAGGACTTTTTCGCTTGTTTTTCCCGAAGTGTCACCTCTCGATGTATCAATATACACCTTCGGGTTCCATTCGGAAAATCTCACACCTTTTTGGACAGTCTCCCAGCGTGTCGAAAGTTTTTCGACACGCTAAAGGCAGGACTTTCATCCTGCCTTAATTGATTAAAAAATTTTCAGTAAGATTATATCAATTCTAAAATATCGTCTGTGGTAGTAAATACATCTATAGTATCGCCTTCAGCATCAAAATACTCCACTTCAAATGTGTGATCATTATATTTGTGAACGATTGTTCCCTCTGTGCCGATAGTCATTCCCTCAAATTCATTGGTAAGGCGTACAACATCTAATTCTTTCATAAGCTTATTTATCTTCTTCCTTGAATGATTCTATCCACTCATCTTTTTCGATTTTGTCAAATGCCTCTATTGCTTTTTCAGGAGCGTTTTTTGCCAGATACTCTCTGCAGAATTCGTATATTTCAGAAGCAACAGGTTCTTTATCTCCGAACTGATTTATGCAGCACTTCTCAAACTCTTCATATTCCGCCGGATTGGCAGAGCTCTCATCATCAAACAAAAACGGATTCAATCCACTTAAATAATTACCCAACTCTTCATCCGGGCACTCATCATAAATTGCATCAAGTGCATAGAACATATACACAAAAGATTTATAGATATTCATGATAATTACTTTCCTTTCTTCTTTCTTTTAAAGGGATTATTATTTAATCCGGTATCCTTATCCCACGAACGAGGAGCATCATTGCGACCGCCTTCGTTAATTATTCCATTTCGACTTCTTGTCCAAATCTGACGCCCTTTATCGTCAATTCTGATGTGCCATCTGTTACCGTATTTATCTGTACCTCGATAATATTTCGATGCATTAGCTGTATCAGTCAATAGCTTTCTATTAGCAGGAGTATCCGGCAGGTGCCCCGGTCTGTTCCCAAATATATGTTTCACCTGTGCAGGTTTGCTTGGTAAAGAAACCTTACTTCCTTTAGCGTTGTTATATTGTCCTGATTTTCCTGCACCCATCAGATAGACCTCCTTTTTTGAATGGAAGTCCAATCGGGATAGTGAACAAACTTCGCTCTATCCTTCACCTTTGCAAAAATACTGTCAGGCATACCGCCATAAACAAGTACAACCTCGGGTTCGAGTTCATCAAGCATTGCTTCTAAACCTTCTACAAAGTATATTTTGTTTTCTTTGCTCTTTATGCATCCGTAAGTGCCAATTGAAACAATGCTGTGTTTTTGTACTCCTAAAAACGCAAATTTTTCAGGAAGCTCTGCGGTTGTGTAACTCCTTTCGTCTCCCCACCGTATATTGGGAATAACATAAAGTCCTTTTGCTTGGAGATAATGACCAATTGCACGATTCATATATGTATTTGCAATCTGCAATACAAGTGGCATATCTCTGTAAAGTGAGCAATCGGGAGAAATAACTCCTTGAAACTTCTTTAAGCAATCAAAATGTTCTTTTGCAGCAGTCAATACTTTTGCAAAATTTTTGTCGTGCTCATAGAAATGAACAAACTCATTGTAGTCGTTACTGCGATTCCTTTGTGAAAAAGGAATTAACGCAGATGGTATAATTATTTTGTCCGGTCTTTTAATGCAAGGAATTTCTAAAATCCCATCAAACAAAGCTCCTGACACAAGCTCAGGATTAAACCCGTCATCAATCTTATTTTTTATCGTGGAAGTTCTATGTCTTTGTTTTCTGCAATCCAGTTGCGGAGCCAGATATCGTTTTGCATACCCGGTGCCATAACTGCGTTTGTTACGAAAATCATTCCTTCAATAGTTCCGTCAAGAAGCCATTTCTTGCCCTTTTCGCATTGGAATTCCATCTGCTCGATTGTGAGAGGACAGCTTCTTTCATAGTCATAGAGATAAGCTCCGAGATAAATTTTCTTTCCCGGGAAAGTCTTCTTCGCAGCCTCAATGACCGAATCAATCTTTTCGAGATTGAGAGCATTCCATGTGTAAATTGCAACTCCGTCGATATCCTCATAAATATCCCCGTCGTCCTTCAATGCTTCATGGGGATACCATGTGATAACAATGTCCATATGGCGTGAACAGGTATCAAGTTTTTTGCGGATACCGGAAACAAATTCCTTTGCCATTTTTGAGCGTTGTTCCTCCGGATATGTCCAGAACATCGGAAGAGGATCGTCCATATAGCAGCCGCAGAGGTTCTTATATTCCTCGTGCTTTGATATTACATAATCTTCCTCTCTGCCGTCACGATATCCTGCACTTCCCGTTGACGACCACATAACCCGATCCATGGGCAGGAAGGAATAAAGATATTTGTCTGCATACTGGGAAAACGGGGACGGAATTCCGTCACAGCAGACCATAACGACATTGGGAATATCGAGGAAAAGTGCCGCCTCCGCAGGTGTCATCGATGAGCCTGTGGACGGGAAATTATTCGGGTCATCCTCCTTGCGATGACGAACCCATCCTCCGACGTGAGTATCGTTTTCGTGGGCAGGAACGCCGAAAAGCCATAAAGCATCTCTGAATTTCATATATTGTCTCCTTTTCTGTTTGTAGTTCTGTTGTATGCAGTATAACATACACATCAGAAAAATAAAAGAAGTGTTTTTAATTTTGCCAACTTTTAGCGATTTTTGTAATCCGCTTTTGATAATTACATAAACATAACAAAATATACAGGCAGATATGTGATTGAGCCTTTATGTTTTATTTCCCGTTCATTTGATAACACAACAGCTTTTTTGATATTATACGATTCATTTGACACAAAATTGTTAAGCGCACTATGAACAGTATAATCTTTTCCTGATTTCACCTCAATGGGCACTACCGACAAAGAATCATAATCATCAATGAGGAAGTCCACCTCACCTTTGTTTCTGTTGTCATAATAATAGAGCCTGTGTCCGTGTGCCCTGAGCTCCGAAGCAACAACCGATTCATATACTGTGCCTAAGTTTATGCTCTTTTCCGAATCGAGAACCGCCCTTATATTGTGCTTATACAAAATGCCTGTAAGAATTCCAACATCATTCAGATACAGCTTTAATAAGTTTTTACCGCTTGACTCAATAAGCGGGAATACCGGATTTGAAATTGCTTTTACATCAAGCGCAATGCCTGCACCGATTAAATAGTCAAACTCATCCTCATAATCTGAAAATCTTTTGCCTTTTATCCCTTCAATATTCTGAATCACAACTCTTTTTTTCTTGTTTTCAAGATTTGAAGGGATTTGGTCATATATCCTGCGGATTTTGAGTTTTCTTTCAAGGTCATACTTTGAGGCATCCGCACCGTAATAACTATGAATTTCACTCTGTATGGTTCTCACGTTTACAATGTTTTTATCCTTTATATAGCTGTTTACCGCATCGGGAAGCCCACCTGTGAGCAGATACTTTTTAAATAAGTCTATTACCTTTTCGTGTGTGCGTTCATCAAGAGCTTCCTGTCTTTCAAATTTGTTTTTCAACGCATTTATCGCAAAGGAATTAAACCCCTGGCTTATGAGAAATTCCTCAAAATCAAGCGGATACATCTGCTTGCGCTCTATACTTCCGATGGGAATGGACGTGGTTTCATTCAAGGTTACACCGAACAGAGACCCACTTGCAATATAATTAAACTTATTGTCGTCCTTTAAGAATTTCAGCATGGTAACCAGATGTGGATAAACCTGAATCTCGTCAATGAATATAAGAGTATTGTGTTTTTCTTTCATTCTTTCTCCGGCAATCATACTTACCTGCAAATAAAAATCATCCACGGTTTTTGCATTTGCAAACAATTTATCACCGTCAAAATCCTGAACCATATTGATTTCAATATAATTTCCAAACATTTTTTTACCAATATGGCGGATTATATAGGTTTTCCCTATTTGTCTCGCTCCTTCTACCAAAAGAACCTTGTTTGAATCGGAATTAAAATAATCCTCAATATATGCCTGAATTTTTCTATATAGCACAAAGACCCCCCCTCACACTTTTCAATATATTTCACATACTATTTTATACACTTTTCAATAATAATATAACGCACTTTTTCACACTTGTCAATATTTGGATAATAAAAAAGGCAGGGGTTACCCTGCCTTGATTTAAATTATCTGTTATCCACGTGGGTGCTTGCACTTGAAGCACACCTCGTCCTTGCTGCTGTTCCAGCCGCCGCATTTCGGACAGACCCAAGGTTTGGGTCGTAAATCAACCTCAGCATCCGGCTTCGGTGCAGAAGGTATGGGTTTCTCAACCTTTACGGGACATTCCTTTGCCGCAGTGAGAACTGCCATATTTCTTGTGTCATATGTATTCTGAACCATTTCGGAAGCTCCTTCCAGAACGGTTGCAATCACCTCGCATATAAAATATTCAATGACGGCCCCCAGAAACCACGGAATGGCGGAAAGCAGAAGAAAAATAATTATGCCTGCTACATTGGCTTCCGCCAGAAGCTCGGTATTCGCTCCATCTATGACTGCGGAAATCAAACCTATTATAACAATCCATATGGCAAGTTTTTTTGATAAAGACTGTATTCTTACCGACAGATTGCGGAGTTTTCCTGCAGAGGTTGATCTCTGAAGGCTTTCTCTCACTTCATCAGGAAGTTGTCCCTTGCTGAATATATCCATCTTTTCGTTCTCCTTTTGACTTTATGGTTCTGTTATATACAGTATAACATACACATCAGAAAAATAAAAGAAGTGTTTTTAATTTTGCCAGCTTTTGCCGATTTTTTATAATGCAAAAGGCAGGGGTTACCCTGCCTTTTGCTCAGAGAGCATATTCTCAATAAATATTCCATATCCCCGCGTCGGGTCATTGACGAGGACGTGGGTTACTGCTCCGATAAGCTTTCCGTTCTGGATTATGGGGCTTCCCGACATTCCCCGGACTATTCCTCCGGTTTTTTCGAGAAGCTCTTTATCCGTTACGTGAATGAGCATATTTTTTGTTTTTTCACCGTCAAGATAGATGTTTGTTATCTCAACCTCATATTCCTTCACTTCATCGCCGCCGATGTTTGCGAGAATTTTCGCCTTACCTTTTCTGACCTCGCTTTTCTTCGCCGTGGGATATTCCTTCATCCCCCGAAAGGCATCACCGTCGGAAACATGCCCGAATATTCCGCAGTCGCTGTTTTTCTCTATATCCGCAAAGGATACCGACATATCATACTCACCACAAAGCTCACCGGGGCATCCCTTTTCGCCCTTTTTCACATCGGAGACCGCCGACTTCATAAGCGCACCGTCACCTACCGGCACTATCACATTTGTGTCCGATTCCGTTATGGCGTGGCCAAGTGCACCATAGGTTTTGCTTTCGGGGTCATAGTAGGTCACGGTACCTATGCCTGCGATACTTGAGCGTATCACAACGCCCAGCATATACTCGCCATCCTCGCCCTTAATGGGAGTAATCTCTGTTTTGCAAAGTTTTCCTTCCCTTTCATATTCAAGAGAAAGCGTCTTTCCCCCGCTGTTTTTTACTGCATCACGAACTTCCTCATTTGAATTTATCTCTCTGCCGTCAATTTTCTTTATAACGTCACCTGCGGAAAGTCCTGCCTTCATCGCCGGGTTTCCCGGCAGCTCCGATACGTCCACTATCACAGCTCCCGAAAGATGTAGCCGTATTCCTGCGGTATGACCTACGGGAACAAGAGTATCTGCGGCATAAGCGGTAATAATAAGAGAAAGTGCAAGAAAAAGCGATGCCGCAATTTTAATTGGAAAAATTTTTCTTTTCGTTTTCAAAACCTCCTTTCTTTTTTACTTCAAAGCTTAATATGTTCACTTTTAAATCGGATATTTTTCCGTCCTCGCCAAAAAAAGTGTACTCTTCCAATGGGAATTTTTCCGTCCGTTGCAACTTCCGCAAAATCAAAAAGCACTTCCTTTATTTACAAAAAATTTATTGATATCGACAGCGATAACAGGTATAATTATAGTATGAAACGAAAGGGGTGTTTTTAAATGTCAAAACGTATATTGTCAATCCTTCTTACGCTTGGAATTCTGCTCTCCCTGTGCACAACCTTTGTATCGGCAGACTCTCCTGCCACAAGAGGAGAAGTTCTTGCAATGCTTTTAGAGGCGGCAGACTTCTATAATCCGGATGTAAAAGCATCGGATGTTATGCACGGCGATGCAGGCGGTCTTCGTGAAAACGACCCTGTCACCCGAGCTGAAGCACTTGTTATGCTCTCACGAGCTTTCGGAGAACTCCCCGAGCTTTCGGGCAACAATCTCCGCACGGCTATTCCTATGGACAATTTTACAGACATTCCCCAATGGGCAGAGGCGGAGCTTTCTCCCGTTTTTGAAGCAGGTCTTGTTGCAGGCACATCAAGCGGCATCTTCTCACCCTCTCAAAATGTCACAAAAGAGCAGATGGAGCTTTTCATCGACCGTGTTTTTGCCCTTTACGGCACAAATTATGAGGATGATTTCTATGCAACGGTAAATAAGGAAATCCTTGACTATATCGAGCTTCCTCCGGGCTATTCCGATTATGGAGTTCTTGGAGAAATGGGAATTATGTCTGCCATTCAGGTTTACGAGCTTATTCTTCAGACTGCCAATTCCCACAGCACAAGAGGAAGTGCGAGAGACCACATAAAAACCTTCTATAATAACATAGTGGATGTTGATTCACGAAATGCCGCAGGATATACCCCCATAAAGGATATGTTAAAGGCCATTGATGAAGCAAAATCTCTTTCAGATTTTGAAAAAATCATCACTCCCGACAACACATCTCTTCTCGTATATGTCTTTGCTGATTTCTGGCCCACCGTTGACCTTAAAGACTCCGAAGTCTATGTTGATTCTTTCCAGTTCTGGACTCCTGACCTTGATAAAAAAGTATATGAAGGTCAGGCAGATTACATTAAGGATGCCCACAAAAAGAAGATAAGCACCTATCTCACTCTCACGGGAATGAGTGAAGAGGAAGCAAAAAAAGCGGCTGATATCTATTTCGATTTTGAAAAGAAGATTTCAGATGCATCACTTCCCACCGAAAAGGCAAGCGACCCCAATTTAATCTATAATGTATATACTCTCCCGGAGATTGCCGCACAATTCAAAGGCATTGACATAAACAAAATTTATGAACAGCGCGGATGTTTTGACGGCAAGAAAATCATTGTTTCCGATGTTGGCGCAATGAAAAAGGCTTCCGAGCTTCTTTCCGATGAAAACTTTGAAGCTCTTAAAATAGTTGCTAAAATAAAGCTTATATCAAGCGTTTCGGGATACTTAAGCGAAGATTTCACAAACGCAGATATGGCATATGATACCGTGGTTTTCGGCGTGGAGCAGGTCACAACTCCCGAAGATGTTGCGCTTAACGAGATCTCAACTCTTCTCTATTCCTACATCGACAAACTCTATGCTGATACTTATTGCTCCGATGAAATAGTTGCCGATGTTACCGATATGGTAAAGGACATAATCGCCGAATACAGGAGCGAGATTCAGAAATGCGACTGGATGAGCGAGACAACAAAAGTGCAGGCACTTAAAAAGCTTGACACAATGAAGCTTTTCATCGGTGCTCCCGAAAATTACGAAGACTTCCTCAAGGGAATAACACTCAAAAGAAAAAGCGAGGGCGGCTCATATTTTGAAAACGCCTTCACCATCTACAAAGCAAACAGGGCATATGCCGAAGAGCTCTCGAAGAAGCTCGTTGACAAAGACAGTTGGCTTTGTCCTTCCTATGAAGTGAATGCATTCTATTCACCCATCCAGAATGCAATCACCTTCCCCATAGCAATACTCCAGAGTCCTGTTTATGATAAGGAAGCATCAAGAGAAGAAAACCTCGGCGGAATCGGTATGATAATCGCCCACGAAATATCCCATGCCTTTGACGATACCGGTGCAAAATACGATGAGAACGGTAATGTGAGAGACTGGTGGACTGAAAGCGACTATAAGAACTTTGAAGAAAGATGCGAAAAAGCCGTTGATTTCTTCCGTGGTCTTGAGCCTGCACCGGGCATACAGGTTAATGCAGAGCTCACTTTAGGCGAAAATATCGCAGACATAAGTGCTCTCCATTGCATCACCGCAATCGGTGAAAAAACAAAGGATTTCGACTTTAAAGCAATGTATGAATCCTATGCTTTCCTCTGGCTTTCAATCAATACAAGAGAATATTTGAAGCTCCAGGCAATATCCGATACTCACAGCGCAAACAAGCTCCGTGTAAACAGGGTTCTTCAATGCGTGGACAAGTTCTATGAAGTCTATAATATAGACGAATCCGACGGAATGTTTGAGCCGAAGGAAGAGCGTGTGAAAATCTGGTAAAATATTTTGAAAACTCCCCGAAATTTTAAGTTTCGGGGAGTTTTTTGCAAAATTTCAAAAATTATATCATCCAAACAGGTACAATATAATTGTCGCTATCAATGGCAGAAAGCGTTTCTTTCATACAAATAACGGCGCCTTTGCCTCTTGGAACAGAAGCTTTATCTAAAAGTTTAAAAGGTCTTATAAGTTCTGTTCCGGGACCGGCGGTTCTCTTAATTTCAATCGGATGAAGCATACCGTCACTTTCAATCACAAGGTCAATTTCATTGCTATTTGTGTCACGGTAATACCACATAAGACATTCTTTTGCATTATTGTGATATGTTTTGATAATCTCAGACACAACATAGTTTTCAAGTATTGCACCGTTAATCGCACCGTTTGCTAAAATCTCCGGTGATGAATATCTTGTAAGATATGCAACAAGTCCGGTGTCAAAGAAATACATTTTAGGAGTTTTTATCGTTCTTTTAAGCAGGTTGTTTGAATACGGGCGCAAGAAAAATACGATGTCGGATTTTTCAAGAATTTTTAACCAACGCTTTGCTGTATCATTGGAAATACCAACATCCTGAGCAATATCCGAAACATTAAGCATCTGCCCTGCTCTGCAGGCAGCCGAACGAATAAAATCACTAAACAACATCGTGTCGTCAATGTCAGCCATTTCTTTGACGTCCCGCTCTATATAAGTCTGAAGATAACTGCTGTAAAACAAATCCCTGTCCGTGTATTTTCCGCTTATATGTCCGGGCAGAGAGCCACTCCATATACGTCTGTATATTTCATTAAGATCAGCAGGCTTGTTTATTTTTCCGCGCTTCTTTAATTTCTCTAAATCAATAGAAAATGGTTCCGTTTTATCATTACCATAGATTTCATGTTGTGAAAGTGATGGCATATGAATAATGGCAATTCTACCTGCGAAAGATTCCTGTGCAAGCTCCATAAGCTTAAACGGTTGATATCCCGTAAGCCAAAACGAACCGGGGGCAGCACCTTTGTCTATTGCCATTTTTATATACGAAAATAGTTCAGGGGCATATTGAACTTCATCTATTAAAATAGGTAATGAATGCATTTGCAAGAAAAGAGCCGGATCTTTTGAAGCTAATTTTCTTTCTTCAATGTCGTCCAGCAAAACCACTTCACGATTATCATCCATAAGTTGCTTTAGTACCGTGGATTTACCGACTTGTCTTGCACCTGTTATCAAAATACAGGCATATTCTTTGGAAGCAGATTTAATTTTCTCCTCTAAGTCACGATTTATATATGCCATAAGCTCTCTCCTCTCATATCTTAATCCAATTATATTATATACTGATTGCACACAATTATCAAGGTTAATTTACGATTATATCGTAAATTAACCTTGATAAGCTTTTTTCTTGATTTTGGATTACAAAGAGTATATACTATGATATGGTAGAAAGTTTTCCAAAAGAGGTGGTGGTGTGATGAAAAAATATCTTTCCGGCATTGGAAAATATGCCGGTGTTTTCGCCGTCACCTTGCTTCTTTTATGGCTTGTTCTTTTCCTTTCAGCACTTATCCCAAATGACTCAATCCGTGATAATATGGAGAAAAGTGCCCTGTCATACAAAAAGTCCGATGCTTTTGAGTTTACGGATGATAATAATCTCAATTCCGTTTCCGATAACTACGCCGATACGATATGGCTTAATGTCGCCTGGAATATGGGAAAAGAAAATCCCCTTTCAGCTACCATTGCCACAAACTATTATGACGGTGAAGGCTATGGCGAAAATGCAGGGCTCTATCTCACAATAGCAGGAGATGTTCCCCCGAATACCGATTATACCCGATATTGGCACGGCACAGCGGCATTTCTCCGCATTACCCACCTCTTCACCGATATTTCCGGGGCAAAGACCATAGGTTTTATTCTCTTTCTTTCACTTCTTGTCCTCACTTCGTTTATGCTTGTCCGAAAAAAGCATTGGGATATAGCTCTGATTCTTCTTAGCTCCCTTGCTTTGGTGCATATATGGCGTCTTCACTTGAGCATTGAATATCAGCCGTCATTTATTCTGGCTTTTGCCCTTATTCCGCTGTATCTCACCCTTGAAAGAAAGGGAGATAAGTGGCTTAAAATACTCGGCGTTATCGGCGGAGCATCTGTTGCATTCTTTGATTTTCTCACAACCGAAACGGTAACCATTCTTCTCCCCCTTGCCCTTGTTATTGCAATAAGAGCAAAGGAGGAAAGGCTTCAAGGCTTTAAAGAAAGCCTTTTCCTTATCATAAAGTGCGTCTTTCTCTGGGGTTGTGCATATATCGGTGCATTTTTAGTAAAATGGATTATAGCAGCTCTTGTGACCGGCGGAAATGTTTTTGAAATTGCTCTTTCCTCCGTAAGCGAAAGACTGGGAGAAATCCCTGCAAGCTTTGTAGAAAAGTCCGATAGCTTTCTCTCTGCACCTCTTGCAAACCTCAATATGCTCTTCGGCGGCGGAGAGAGGGTTGATTATACGCAAGTTTTTGTGGGAGTCGCAATTTCCGCTTCCGTTCTTATTTCTGTCTGGTATGTATTCCGAAAAAGCAAAAGCATCCACCCTGCATCAAAGCTTCTTCTTATTTTGGGTGCAGTTGTTCTCTTGAGGTATCTTATTCTCAATAACCATTCATACATTCATTGCTTCTTCACCTACAGAGCACTTTCCTCCCTCATTTTTGCAATCCTTTCGGCAACATGGCTTGATATGAGATTTTCACAAGGGAAGAAAAGAAAAAAGTAGCTCCTACTCAATTATTGCAATTATCTGCGTGATAAACTTGCTTTTGTCTTTGTGCTGTGGCGGTCCTTCAATATAAACGTGACGGAAATTCCCATTTAACGAGATGTTATTTTCTTTTGCATATGCAATCAGCTTTGCACGTGTTTCGGGAATATTTTCATAGTCACCGTGATGAAAAAGGGAAATTGCCCGAAGTGAAGGTAATTTTTCAATGCTTTCGCCCTCACTTTTCGGAGGAACTGCAACGCAATAAGAAATCTCCCCGGGTGCATTGAGGGAATACTCAATAAAATACATACGTTTCGTTATATCCGTCCCATATTTTTTCATAGCCTCAAGAGCCGTATCACGAAGAAGACCGGCTTTGTCGGAAACAGAAGACGAGTTATATGTGCGGCGATATACGATTTGCGGCTCAACGATAATCTCTCTCACAAAATCATCGGTTCCGAGCGTTCTTTCCTTGAGCTTTTCGATGGCAAGGTTTAACTTATCACGCATATTTTCAAGGCGTTTTATCGTCGGCTGCAAATCGGAAGAATTATTGAAATATTCATGAATTTCATCAAGGGAAAGCCCTAAATCCTGAAAAATGCGTATGGTGCGAATTTGGGTAAAGGTATCAATGGTGTAATACCTGTTGCCGCAAGCTCCGTCCTTTTTGTCGGGGGAAATAAGCCCCTTTGCTTCATAGTTCAATATAATTTTTCTCGTAATTCCGATTGACTTTGAAATCTCACCTATTGAAAATAAATTCTTGTTTTCCATAAATATATCCTCGTTTTTGGGAGTTACACATCGACTATTGATGTGCGATGTATACTCACTATAACACATTGCCTTTTTAATTTCAAGATGTGGTAAAAAATCAAAAAAATCCATTGCATCGTACATTGATGTACGGTGTATAATGAACCAAATTGTTTCATTTTAGTTTGAAATTTGTAAAATATATGGTAGTGTCAAGTAGCATATGAAAAACTGTAATATGCGAAAACCTACCGTCACCCTTGACAGTGCTGTCAAAACAATGCTGAAAATAATGTGCCGACGGTGAGAAACTCAAGAACAAATTGATTCTAACCGTCAGCAAATACAGTGTAGCATTCTTTTGCCACACTGTAAAGGGCAGGCAAAATCACAGATTTTGTGACTGGATTTTGCCTCTGGTTCAAAATCTAAGAACAAATTATGTGTCTTTTGATTTTGATTGCATATTTAAAATGGTTTGTTGACCAAGGAAAATGATTAGTTGCCATTTAGCTTGCATAGTATCGGCACCTTCAAGCATATCAACTTTGTTAAGTACCTGATAATTGTTGAAGCTATGAGGTCTGAGAAAATTGTAATAGCAAACCCAAAGAGAGACAGCATAGTCTGAACCATCAAAATTATCATAACCACAAGTACAACGATATGATGCTTTGAAAGTTCTGTTAAGACGTTCTATCATTTGTTTGAATGGTCGAAATTCTTTAGAAACTGCATCATCATTGGTTAATCCGATAACCTGAGTAATATCAAATTTAAGGGGATTATCCTCATTCAAAGCAAATTGTTGAGCTACTAACGGATATGCAGGGTAACCATCAGCAATGAATTTAAATGTTTTTGGTATTTCAGTAATATTTTTGAAAGCCATACGCATTGCCATTATGCAGGCACCGACACCGCGATTATCAGAAACTCGATAACCGATGATTGAACGAGAAACGGCATCCATGATAAGCCACAGATAGCCTTTAACTCCTTTGACTTTAATGTATGTTTCATCAGCAACAAAGGTATCTGATTTCTGATAATTAAAGTTATCAACAAAAGGTTTGACAAGTACAGCAGCAGATTTAGCATAGTTTGCAACCATTGTGTGTGATATTTTGATATTATGAATATCATATAAAGCCTGTCTTGTTTTTCTCAAAGATAGTCCGAGATTGACATGATAGGTAAGACATAAGCCCATAATGTGAGCACTTTGTTTTTTGAATTTTAAAGATGATGCATTTTTAGGTAGTGAGTTAATATCCATTTTAAAGAAGTTGATGTTAAATTCGCGATATATGTAGTGAAGCTTGTACTTGTTTTTACCATATGGTTCATCAAGATCAGTCTTTTTAACCTTCTTAAGGTTTTTAAGATAATATGAGCATTTTTGGTTAATGCATTTATGAACCGTGAAATGTTTGCGCTCTTTCACAGGAAAGAGAGAATGATTGCAATAGGGGCATCGTAAGGAAAATATTTTTTTAAATCTTGGTTCATCAGGTTTAAATTTGTTAGAGCAAACCTTACACCATATTTGCCCTTTGGAGCCGTTGTTTTTGTAAAGATAAGGCTTCGGTGCGTTACAACAAGGGCAAATAACATCATCCGGAATATCACAAGGTTTACGACGTTTAACAGGTTTAATCTCAATGCCGTATCTATCCTTGATGTAATCAATAAAATCTGTGTAATGCCAAACCTCACGTTTTAAAATATGAGGAAGCTTATCAGTTTTGAATTTCTGATAATCCGGAGAGTTAGAATCATCAAAAGCAAGTTGTTTGAGTGGAACGAATTTGCAAATAAAATTAAAAAGATAAGAAATAATTTGTAAAAGGTATTGATTTTGTATAAGTAAATAGTGTATAATTGAGTTCATAGCAATAGCTCCTTTGAGTTTTTTGATGTTGTGGTGACTCAATTATACTCTAAAAAGGAGGTTATTGCTATATTTTTATGCAAAAATATTCAAAAACCTCGAAAAATCAAGGTTTTAACGAAAGTTAAAATATAAAAACGGGGTGTCAAACTTGACACTACCAAATATATTCAGGAGGTCAAAAAAATGAAAACAAAACTCAAAAAGCTCGTAAGCTTCTGGCTTGTTGCGATGATGCTTTTTAGCTTCATTCCGACGGCTTCGGCAATTCCGACGGCTTCGGCGACACTCACGGGCGAAGGTACGGAAGCTTCTCCGTATCTCATCTCTTCCGTTTCCGATTTGCAGAAATTTGCCGCAAACGTAAATGGCGGAACAAACTATTCGGGTAAATATGTCAAGCTCACAGTGAGCCTTGACCTTACCGGTGTTGACTGGACTCCTATCGGAAAATCCGGATATGAATTTGCCGGAACTTTTGACGGAGGTCACCACGTTATAAAAGGACTTTCCATTTCCACATCAGTTCGTTATGCCGGATTTTTCGGCAAGCTCGTCGATGCAACCGTAAAGAATCTCGGCATTGAAAACGCAACTGTCGAATCGAGTTATGCAGACGTTGCAGTTCTTGCAGGTAATGCAAAGGGCGGATTGATTGAAAACTGCTACGTCACAGGTTCTGTTACAGGTTCTGCCGGAGTAGGCGGTATCCTTGGTTCAACCCACAGCAGCAGTTATGAAACAACCATCCGGAACTGCTATGCGCGTGTTGCTATGGATAACAGTGGCGCTGATACAGATGACTGGGCAGGTATTTCGGGCTGGAACGAATCAACCAGTGTTAAGATTATCAACTGTTACAGCGCATGTATCGGTGAAATAAGACCGATTGCAGGCTGGTCAGACGGATCACCGGTTTCAAACAGTCAGTTTGTAAATACATATTTCGACAAAACTCTCTCACCCGACTTCTCTTCCTCAGCAGGTCGCACGGACCTCGGAAAGACCTCGGATGAGCTTAAAACACAAGCTACATTCACAGATTGGGATTTTACGGACGTATGGGCGATTGACCCTGATGTAAACGGCGGATACCCTTATCTTCAGGGCTTTGATTCCGTTGGTCTTTCCGGTGCTCCCGGCTCTCTCACCGTTATCCTCACAGACACAAACGGCGATGCAGTAACCGATGCAACGGTTTCCGCAACAGGCAATAACGGAAGTATCCTCACCCTTGCCCACCAGAGTGATGGAGTATATTCGACCATCGTTCCGAACAATAGTGCAACATATGAGATATTTGCAAACAGCGAAGCTTTGGGAACGGCAGACCACGACGGAAAAGCCGCAGTTGAAAAAGCATATACCATAGCTTCTGCACCTCCCCTAAATGTCGATATTGATGTCTACACGGGAACAGAAAGAATCGGTCGGTATTATTACGTTGATTATGCAGATACGGATTATCGTGAGATAACTCTCGGCGTTGCGCTCAATGAGCAGGATGTTCTTTCAGACCGTGCTACAGCTGACCTTATCGGTTGGAAGCTTTGGAAAGTTGACTCGGGATTTACACAGGGGTATAATTTTTTTGCAAAAGACCATGCACTTTCGGAAAGTGATATGTGGAGGAACAACCTTCTCGAATCGGTGTATGCGTGGGCAATCGTTTCAGTGGACCTTGATGCACTTGAAACGTATACTGACTTTGATTCGGCAGGTCCCATTGACCTTGATCTTGGAACTCCGATTGATGAACAGAGCGATATAATAAGTACACTTAACCGTCCGGCAGGACACATCCTTAACGGTTGGAAGCTCTGGAAATATGGCAGCAGCGGATGGGTCTATGATGATTCTGCAGAAAGCCCGAAAACAGTTCCGGTTGATTACTCTATTTCCTATGACGACTATGCCGCAATTCAGGATGATATCGGAGATTACGAAGGGATAGTTATCGAGCCGTTGTGGGCACAGAAATATAAAATCGACCCACAACCCACAAGTGATACACCAACCGCTTACGCAAAGGAAACATCTGATAACGGAGCAACGTGGGCTGATGCGGCTGCAACCTATCAATGGTATAACTTTGACCCTGCATCACAGGCTGTGGGCAGCGCAGTTTCCGGTGCAACATCCAATACTCTTTCATCGGGAATTGACGGAAATTATTATGTCTGCAAGGTCACCTTTGAAAACGGAGACATTCTCACAACCGATGCGGTTCAATGTGTTATATCCAGCTACACCGTTTCCTTTAATGCAAACGGCGGAAGCGGAAGTATGGCAGATGTTGAGTCTCCCATCGGCGAGGAATACACACTTCCGGATTGCACCTTTACTGCACCCTCCGGTATGGAATTTGCAGGCTGGGACAAGGGTCAGCCGGGAGATAAGATAACTCTTACGGACAATACAACCCTTACGGCTCAATGGCAGTCTATATACAAGGATTATGCAATACTTCAGAATGACATAAACCACGTCCGTGAAGTGGTCGGCAGTATTGCCGATGTTACGGAAAAGGACGGAAAAATAGTTATAAAGCTTAAAAGCGATGTAACAGGCAGAATCCGCTTTGATAACAACGCAGGAAGCTTCCTCCTCGACCTCAACGGACATACAATCACTCCGGGAAATCAGAACGAAGCACTTTGCCTCGACAATAATTTTACGGGAACGGTCACCGTAACGGGCGAGGGTACACTTAAAAAAGGTAAGAACAACATCGTATATAACTGGAAGGGAACTCTTAACTTCGCAGTAGCCGAGGGAAGTGAATACTTCTCCCTCAAAAACGGCGATGACAATGTATTTGCCGAAAAGAATACCACTACAAAGAATTATTCGGGAACCTTCTCTAGCACGGGCGATGGCTTTGTTCTCACTCAGGGAACGCTCGGAACCTATACCGTTTACTTTGATGCAAACGGCGGAAGCGGAAGTATGGCAAATCAGACCATAAAGGAGCTTACTCCAACAGAGCTTTCCGCAAATACGTTTACTCTTGACGGCTATACCTTCAAGGGCTGGTCTACCCGTTCGGGCGATGTGAACGTGGATTACGCAGATCGCGAAAAGGTAACAGATCTTGCACCTGTCGGCGGAGAAGCACAGCTCTTTGCAGTCTGGGAAATCATCCCGGCAGCAGCACCGTCGGTTTCGACTTCAAGCGGACTTAACCTCACCTACGGCGATATAGATGCAAGCGATACAATTTCCGTTCTCGCAACGGCAAATGCAAGCACTTATGACCTTTCATATCAATGGTATCGCGGCGAAAGCAAGATTTCCGGTGCAACAAGCTCTTCCTATACCATTCCGCAAGACACGGAAGCCGGCTCTTACATCTATTATTGTAATGTAACTGCAACGAGAAAGGATAACGGCGAGAATGCAAGCACAAAATCCGCATATATCATCGTAAACGTAGAAAAGGCAACTCCTGTTATCACAGTTGACACAACACCCATTGTTAAGACCTACGGCGAGGTTTGGTCACTCCCGACGGCAACATCCGACTACGGAACGGTAACGACTAACAAGACCGTAGCTGATATGAAGAATGCGGCAACTTATACCGTTACTTACTCCGTTTCGGGAACAAACAACTGGAACAGTGCAACAAAGACCATTTCCGTAACAATCAACCCGGCAAAGGTAGATAAGCCTTCGGCAGACACAACGGTATTTACCTATGACAGAAGTGAAAAGACTTATACAATCGCCGCAAACAGTCTCTATACAGTTTCAAACAACAAGAGAACAAATGCAGGCAGTCAAACGGTAACGGTTGCCCTCAAGGATAAGACAAACTACACCTGGGCTGACGGCAAAACAGCTGATCTTGCATTTACCTTCACAATAGGAAAGGCACAGGCGGCAATAAATGTTGACACAACTCCGATTGTTAAGACCTATGGTGAAGCACTCACTCTTCCCACGGCTACCACAAACTTCGGAACAGTAACAGCCGATAAGACAGTAGCCGATATGAAGAATGCAGGAACATATACAGTTACCTACACGGTTGCCGGAACAGACAACTGGGTTGGCGATACAAAGACTTTAAGCGTAACAATCAATAAAAAACCCGTCTCCATTGCGTGGGGTGAAACCTCCTTTGTGTATGACAGAAGCGAGAAGACAGTAACCGCAGAAATTTCAAATGCAGAAAGCGGTGACACGGTAACTCCCACCCTTTCGGGCAATACCGGAACTTCCGCAGGTGACTATACTGCAACCGTAACGGCACTTTCAAACGACAACTACACTCTTGACGGCGTTGCGGCAACAAAGGCATGGAAAATCGCTCAGGCAACAAACGAGTGGACAAGTGAGCTTTCAATAAGCGATTGGACATATGGCGACACACCCAATGCACCGCAAGCTTTAGCGAAGTTCGGAACAGTAAACTTTGCATATTCCGATGCCGAGGACGGAGTTTACGAAACAGAAGTTCCCACCGAAGCAGGAGTATGGTATGTGAGAGCAGAGGTTTCGGAAACAACTGACTTTACAGGGCTTTCCGCAACAAAGAGCTTTGAGATTGAAAAGGCAATACCGAGTGCCTCGGAAGCACCGAAAGCTACTGCCGTGGTAATCGGAAGAGCTCTCAACACCTCCACAATAATCCCCGGAGTTATCCTCGGCATAGACGGTGTTACAGAGCTTTCGGGAACATATTCCTGGAAAAACGGAAACAAGATTCTCGATAAGAAGGGCGAATATAACGAAGTTATAATCTTCACTCCGAAGGATTCTTCAAACTATGAAGCAGTTGAGTTTGAGGTAACCGTAAATGCGGCATACCTCGGCGGTCTCTATGCAGACGGCGACAAAACAAAGCCCCAGACTCAAACACCCTCACAACAGCAATCAGGCAAGCTCTTCGATGACGTGCCTGTTGGAAGCTGGTATGAAGAGGCGGCAGAATGGATGGGCAAAAACGGCTATATGTCAGGTACTGCAGGTCGCACCTTCTCACCGAATCTCGGCACAAGCCGCGGTATGATTGTAACAATCCTCTGGAGAATAGCAGGAAGCCCCGAGCCCGAAGGCGAGTGTCCCTTTGAGGATGTAAATTCCGGCTCATACTATGAAAAGGCAATCACCTGGGCACAGGAAAACGGCGTTGTAACAGGTCACAGCGACACAATTTTCAAGCCGGATGATCTTATCACACGCGAACAGCTTGCGGCAATTATATACCGTAACGAAGTCCGCAAGGGTATGGATGCGGTAACTACGGAAGAAAATCTCACATCATTTGCAGACCATACCTCCGTCCGTGCATACGCTGTAACGGCAATGAACTGGGCAGTAGGCGAAGGTCTTCTCAACGGTGTGGGAGATAATACCCTCGCACCGCAGAAAACTGCAACACGCGCCGAAGCCGCAACAATGATTTACCGTATGGAAAATAAGTAGTATAACGTAAAATAACCTCCCCCGATGGGGAGGTTATTTCAGACTGTCGAAAAAGGTGCGAGACCACAAGCGAAGAAACATATGTAGGGAACGACAACCGGTCGTTCCGTCTCGGTTTTTGACAAAACCTGATTTTCAGAAAGCCACATAGTTTTCACAAAAGTCCTTGAAACATCGATTTTCAAGGACTTTTTCGCTTGTTTTCCCCGAAGTGTCACCTCTCGATGTATCAACCTACACCTTCGGGTTCCATTCGGAAAATCTCACACCTTTTTGGACAGCCTCCCCGCGTGTCGAAAGTTTTTCGACACGCTGAAATACCCTCCCCGATGGGGAGGTTATTTT
>JAFSEA010000042.1 GCA_017435965.1 Oscillospiraceae bacterium | reverse complement strand
TTTTCTGTTTTTTCATTCTTTGCCGTGAAAACTGCCATAACTCCTATGACCTGGAACACCATATTCACAACACCGAGGGCAAGGTCTCCGCTTGTGGCAAGGTCACTTATTCTGCCGAAGTTTGATGCAGTTATTGCACCCTCAAGATTTTCTATTTCCTCACGGCTTATATCACGGATGTGGAGGTCAATGTTATTGAGATCCCCTGTTTTTGCCATTTCAATAATATCATTGAAGTGGCGCACGTTAAACATACGACTTGAGAGACCGAGAAGTGTTCCTCCTCCTACTCCGGTGCCGCCGAGATGTCGGCTTCTCTTTTCAGTTGCGGACACAAAAGCAGTTCCCGTACCCATACTTACAACGACTGCAGAGGAAAGACCGCTTAAGAAAAGTCCGCCACGCCCTACTGCCTGAAACTCTTCTATTCTACGGGTTTTTATTCCGAAGATTTCTTTTTTTCCATCATCTGCGCCAACACCTGTTATCATAACGCTTTCTATATCGGAAAGTTCGAGCCCGTTTTCATTTAAAAACTTTCCGAAAGCTCCGTAAAGGGATGCATTCGGGTCACTTGCCTTAACGAGAAGCGGAGAAAAAATCTCTCCATTCCGATAACCTATTATCTTTGTGGTGCTTCCTCCGATATCTATTCCGAGAACACACTTCATAATAATTTCGCCTCCGAAAGCGTGATATAAATAATCATTGTATATTATAGCATAAAACGACATCGGATACAAGTAGAATTGCTTTAAAAAATGTATGCTTTTACAAAGTATTTACACATAATATATTGACTTTGAAAAGGAGATGTGTTTTAATAATTTATCATAAAATGAGACTTAACCGAAAGGATGATATAAGATGAAACTCAAGATAGCAATCGCAGGTTACGGTAATCTCGGTCGTGGCGTTGAGTGTGCAGTAACTGCGGCTCCCGATATGGAGCTTTGTGCCCTCTTTACAAGACGTGACCCAATTTCTGTAAAGCCCTCCACAAACGTCCCTGTCTATTCTATGGACAAGGCACCGGAAATGAAGAACGATATTGATGTTCTCATTCTCTGTGGTGGAAGTGCAAACGACCTTCCCACGCAAACTCCAGAGTTTGCAAAGCACTTTAATGTTATCGACAGCTTTGACACCCACGCAAAAATCCCGGAACATTTTGCAAATGTTGACAAATCCTGCCGTGAGTCGGGAAAAGTGGGAATCATCTCTGTTGGCTGGGATCCCGGTATGTTCTCCTTAAACCGTCTTTACGGTCAGGCAATCCTTCCCGAAGGCAACGATTATACTTTCTGGGGCAAGGGTGTAAGCCAGGGCCATTCCGATGCGATCAGACGAATTGACGGAGTCCTTGATGCACGTCAGTACACAATCCCGGTGGATGCGGCTCTTGAAAGTGTCCGAAGAGGAGACAACCCCACTCTCACAACACGAGAAAAGCACACCCGTGAGTGCTTCGTTGTTGCAGAAGACGGTGCAGACCTTGCAAGAATAGAAAAAGAAATCGTCACGATGCCAAACTACTTTGCAGACTATGACACAACCGTTCATTTCATCTCAAAAGAAGAGCTTCTCCGTGACCATGCAGGCATTCCCCACGGCGGAAGAGTTTTCCGCACGGGAACAACAAACGGCGGTAAGAACAGCCACGTTATTGAATATAGCTTAAAGCTTGATTCAAACCCCGAATTTACCGCAAGCGTTTTGGTTGCTTTTGCAAGAGCCGCAGCAAGACTTAATGCGGAAGGTGTTTCCGGTGCAAAAACAGTATTTGACATCGCACCTGCATATCTCCACGCCGAAAGCGGAGAATATCTCAGAAAGAACCTTCTTTAATTTTTAAAAGCTTCACCGTCCGATAATTGATATTTTTATCGGACGGTGTTATACTGTATACATATAGCGAGGTGTTATTATGAATATTCATTCTTCAATAGAAACCCTTATAGGTAAAACTCCCCTTGTGGAGCTTAAAAACTACAGTAAAAGCAGAAATCTTTCCACAAATCTTATCGCAAAGCTTGAATACTTAAATCCCACGGGAAGCATAAAAGACCGTGCCGCTTACGGAATGATAACGGATGCGGAAGAGCGTGGACTTATCTCTCCCGGAGCTGTCTTAATCGAGCCTACAAGCGGGAACACGGGTATAGGACTTGCCGCAGTCGGTGCCGCCCGTGGATATCGGGTTATTCTCACAATGCCAGATACCATGAGCCGTGAGCGAATCGCACTTCTCTCCGCATACGGAGCAGAGCTTGTTCTCACCCCGGGAGCCGAGGGTATGAACGGTGCAATAAAAAAAGCCGAGGAGCTTCACCGTGAAATTCCCGGAAGCTTTATTCCAAATCAATTTGAAAACCCTGCAAATCCGAAGATTCACGAGATAACAACAGCAGAAGAAATCTTTGAGGATACGGACGGCAAGGTTGATATAGTTATCGCAGGTGTCGGTACCGGCGGAACCATATCCGGTATCGGTCGTGCACTCAAAGAAAAGAAGCCTGATATAAGAATAATCGCCGTTGAACCTTCCGATTCTCCGGTCCTTTCAGGGGGAAGTGCAGGAAAGCATCCCCTTCAGGGAATCGGTGCAGGCTTTATCCCGAAGGCACTTGACACAGAGATTTACGATGATATTATAACTGTAAACGGCGAGAATGCATACCGTGCAACCCGTGATGTTGCACGCCTCGACGGAATTTTGGTGGGCATAACCTCGGGCGCCGCCATATATGCAGGGGAGTCTATTGCAAGACTTCCGGAAAATGAAAACAAAACAATAGTGGTAATTGCCCCGGACACAGGTATGCGATACCTTTCCACCGAGGGACTTTTCGCATAACAAAATATAGTAAAACCGTGTCGAAGATTTAATCTTCCGACACGGTTTTAAATTTTAATAATCTTCGCTTATGGAATCGGGCGGAGAGAGCAAAAGCTCGGGATTCTTTATATAGTGCTTAAAGAGCTTGATTGCCGATGCAAAATAATACCCGTCACATATTCTCTCATCAAGGACAAAACGCATATTCACTATATGTTTGTGAACAATTGTTCCATCGCGTTTTATTTCATTTTTCACTTCTTTTCTGCCTATTGCAAGAAATACCGAAGTTGTTCCGAATTCATAAAGATGGTGATAAATGGGACGAAGTCCCAAAGAACCTACATTTGTCACGAAAATGGTTGAATGGAACGGTGATACCTTATTTATGATTTTCGGCATAAGTCCCACCGCATCAAGATTTCGCATAAGCCACACAAAAAACTTCTTGATGAAGCCCGGTACTGCGTTTAAAATCTTCACCGCAACCTCTGTATCATTTCCGCGGCTTTTCTCTTCTTCAGCTTTTGCTTCAATTATTGCATCATTGAACTTTCTCGTTACATCCGCAAGAGTATCCGTAACATCAAATTCAGGCATAACCAAAGCCTCTTCGCCATCATCGGAAAGGCTCTTCTTTATTGCCAAAGATGCTCTTATGTAGCTTCTCGAATATACTTTTCTTCCGCTGACAAAACGGTTTATACGCGGACGTTGTGAGATTGTTCTTATGATTGCCGCAACAAAAAAATGATACATTGAAAGCCCCGGTATTTCGGCTCTTTTTTCTGCTAAAAACTTGCGAAGCCCCGATATGTCAACCTCCTCATCAAAGAAAACCTGACTATCAAGCCTCGTTCTCATTATATGTGGAATAACAGAAAATAATGGGTCCATTTCGCGAACTTTATAGCCATCGTATCTGTCGCCGAACCTGCGCTTGCGCTTATTCTTTTCCCCCATTTTTTAAATCCCCTCACTCTATTTGCTATATTATAGCATTTTTAAACAGGATTTTCAACTGTTGATAACTTTTTTCGCACAGCGGCATTTTTGACCTTTTTCTTTCGCATTGTCTTTTTTGCCGCTTCTTTCTTTGCGCGTTTTTCGTAAAATGTGGATGCTCCGCCTCCGGCTTCGTATATTATTTTTGAAACGGTGTTTATCTCATTTATCTTTGTGACAGTCATTCTTGCAATAAATTCTCCGTGCTCGGAGCAAGTCGCAAGCGTTATATACCTGTCGTTTCTCTCTGTTACCCATTTACGAACATTTGTGCAGGCATTTTTGCATATGGGACAAGTTACCCCGGTTGCTTCTTTGTCCCGAAAAATATCACGTCTGAATCTGAAACCGCCATACACTTCACACACAAGAGGTTTTGACTCATCAAGGATTGCCTTCTGCCTTTCAAGTTGCAAAAGCCCGGCTATTCCCTTTTCTATATCGAGCTTTGATGCAACAAGCGCAGTATAATGTGCGTCATTGAGTGCATCGTGAAGCGGCTCATCGGTGGTAATCCCGAAGTGTTCCATAGCAGTTGCAAGAGACTTCTGACCTTCTCCCGAGTCGGTTTGCATATTATATATACTTTGCAAATTAAACCAGCTGTCTATCCAGGAGGAATCCGCATCATACAAGGCAAGATTGCGGCGAAGTACACGGATATCATCCGGTCCCCATGTGAGGAACACAAAATCCTCTCCGCACCATACTCTGAACGCTTTCATTGCCGATTCAAATTCCTCACCTTTTGCCAGGTCCTTTTGCTCAATACCTGTTATCTGATGCACTTTACGGTGGATTCGTTTATAAAATTTAGGTTTTACATTGATTTTTATTTCGCTCGATATCCGAAGGTCATCATCAAGTTTTACGGCACCTATCTGAATAACCTCACCGTAGAGCTTGTTTCCGTCGTTATCTTCAACAACATCATTGCTTGACCTTGCCTGATTCCATTCAAGATCCATTATTATATACGTCACGGCTTCACGTCCTTTTTGATAACACAAATTATATTATATATGTATAATGTAATTTAATCAAGTGTATATTTTCTCTGCACGTCACAGAAAATTTTCAGAAAGTTAATTTTACGCACATTGACACGTTTTTCGGATAACTATATAATTTATTGGAGGTGAGCAATATGAAGAAAAAACTCAGTATGAAAAAAACAGTTGGTTTTGTGGTTTTTCTCTCCCTTTTTTTCTCAATAGGTTATTCCGCCTTCAAGATTATCACAACTCCCGAAAACATATCCGATGCAGATATTCACACCCATTTCAGAAGCGACTATATTCTTATGCTTCTCCAATGCTTTTTGGGTCTTATTGTGCTCGGTCTGCCGAGGCTTCTTGAACGCAAGTGGTCATTTGAAATTCCAAACTATATGACAACCTTGTATTTCATTTTTCTCTATTGTGCCATATATCTCGGTGAAGTTCACAACTTTTATTATGTGATTCCCCATTGGGACGATATTCTCCATGCTTTCTCGGGTGCAATGCTCGGTGCTCTCGGCTTTTCCCTCGTCAGCATATTAAATGATTCCGAGAAAACAAAGGTTTCTTTAAGTCCTCTTTTTGTGGCATTGTTTGCTTTCTGCTTTGCCCTTGCGGCAGGTGCCTTCTGGGAAATATACGAGTTTATCGGAGACGGACTTTTCGGACTCAATATGCAGAAATTCAGACTTGCCGATGGCTATATACTTTCAGGACATGCGGCTCTTTCCGACACAATGTATGATATTATCATAGATGCCCTTGCGGCATTCACGGTATCCGTCATCGGTTATCTTTCACTTATCGGAAGAATAAAATACACACAAAGAAAAGAACATAATAAGGAAAAAGAGGAGATGTAAATGCATCCCCTCTTATTTTTTTAGATATGCTTCAAATTCCTCTTTTGACCCGTTAAACACGTTCATATCTATATGCTCTTCTCCGCCGCTGTATCCCGAAAGCTTCTCCGTGTGGGAATACTGCCAGAACACCCATTCTTCGTCGCCCGGAAGTTCAGGTTGTCCCATAAGGTCGCACATCCATATATCGCAATCATCAAAAACACCCACGACATAGAGATAATATGTATGGCGATTGGTATAGATTATGGGTTTTCGTCCGTATTTTTTTGTAAGTTCGGAAATGAGCTCTGTGAGTATTTCCTCAACTACCGAAAAATCAGGTGGATTATCAACATACTTTCCATAAAATTCAAGATCGATAACAGGCGGTAAATCTATCATATCGGGTTCTACTTTTGATATGAAATTTTCCGCCTGACTTTTTCCGTCGCTGTCAAAGCTCAGAAAATGATACGCACCTATTGCAAGATCTGTTTTTTTCGCCCCTTCAATATTTTTATCGAAGCATTTGTCTATGTAGGTACTTCCTTCTGTTGCTTTTATGAAAGCAAACTGTATGTCATTTTCCGCAAGCTCCTCCCAGTCAATATCCCCCTGATAGGAAGAAACGTCAACACCGTGGATGGAGTTTTCTTTCTTTATCTGCTCTACCTGCTTTTCCATTTTTAATTCCTTAACATCGCAAGCCATTAAAAGCAAAGGCATAAGCAAAAAACAGAATAGCCTTAAAAGTTTTTTCATTTTCCTCATTCGCCTATTATCTTAATGAGAGCATGTTTCTGTCTTTTTCCGTCAAACTCATAGTAGAAAATCTGCTCCCAGGTGCCGAAATCAAGGCGACCGTCAGTTATTGCAACAACCACTTCGCGTCCCATAACGGTACGCTTTAAATGTGCATCGCCGTTATCCTCAAAGCCGTTGTGACGATATCTGCTGTATGGCTTTTCCGGTGCAAGACCTTCAAGCCACACTTCAAAATCGTGGTGAAGTCCACTTTCGTCATCGTTTATAAAAACACTTGCAGTTATGTTCATTGCATTTACAAGAACAAGCCCCTCACGAACTCCTGACTTTCTCACGGCAGCCTCTACCTGCGGTGTAATATTCACAAGACCGCGCCTTGTGGGGAGATTGAAATAAAGCTCTTCTCTGTATGATTTCATTATTTTTTCACCTCATCCATAAATTTATCGAATGCCGCATTCCCCTTTTCATCACGGGCAAACACACCTGCACACTTAAGACACTCGGCAAACACCTTTCCGATTTCCTTTTTAAAGAACTCCTCATAGCTTTCGTCCTGTTTTTTACTCGGAAAAATCTTATTTATCCATTCAAGATGTACTTCAAGCTCTTTAACTTCTTCAAATTTGCCACCGTTTTCGGCACATTCACACATAAGCTCAAGAGACTTTGAAAGACGTGCAGGAAGCACGGCAAGCCCCATAACCTCTATAAGTCCTATATTCTCTCTCTTTATGTGGTGAAGCTCCTGCCTCGGATGATATAGTCCCGAGGGTCTTTCTTCTGTGGTTATGTTGTTTCGGAGGACTATGTCAATTTCATAAAGACCGTCTCTTTTTCGTGCAATGGGAGTTACGGTATTGTGCGGAACGCCGTCTGTTTGGGCAAAAACATATGCATCCTCATCTGTGTAACCACGCCATTTAACAAGTATCTTCGACGCAAGAAGAGAAAGCTTTTCCTTATCCTCTCCCGAAATTCTTATAACAGACATTGGCCACTTCACACGACCGACATTTATATCCTCAAAGCCCGGAATCTTATACTCTTTTTCAACGGGAGCCTTTTCCATTGCGAAGGTATATCTTCCTCCCTGAAAATGCTCATGAGCAAGTATAGAGCCACCCACTATGGGAAGGTCTGCATTTGAACCTATAAAATAATGAGGGAACACATCGAGGAAAGAAGTGAGCTTTGAAAATATCTCCTCATCAATTACCATAGGGGTGTGTTCTCTGTTAAATGCTATGCAATGCTCGTTGTAATATACATAGGGTGAATACTGGAAGCACCAGCTTTCTCCCGAAATTTCAATGGGGATAACACGGTGATTCTGACGTGCAGGAAAATCAAATCTTCCGGCATATCCTTCGCTCTCAACACAAAGTGCACACTTGGGGTATGCGCTTTTTTTCATTGTCTTTGCCCTTTCAATTTCCTTGGGATCTTTCTCCGGCTTTGAAAGGTTTATTGTTATGTCAAGAGTTCCGTATTCCGTCTCTACCTGCCATTTTTTATCTTTCTCTATGCGATAGGTGCGAATGTAATCGGTATTCTTCGAGAAATTATAATACCAATCCGTAGAAGCCTCCGGCGATTCGAGATAAAGCTCGCAGAACTCCGATATTACTTCCGAGGGCTTTGGAGTAAGCTCTCCCATAAGACGGGTATCAAAAAGATCCCTTGCAGTCTGTGACTTTTCGATTATCCCATTTTCCTCCGCATAGTCGCAGAGGGATGTTAAAAGCTCACAAAGAGAAGCTTCTTTTGCCTCTTCCTCCGAAAACTCGGAAAGTCCTAAAATGTCACAAAGCTTATTTCTTGTATATACAATATCAAGGGGCGAAATAAGCCCACGCTCAAGGCCATAGTTTATAAGTCCGTTAATGTCAGCATATACACTCATTTTTTATATCCCTCCGGGTGGTTTTTGTGCCAGTTCCACGCAGAGCCGACAATCTCATCAAGGTCTGCGTGCTTCGGATTCCAGCCGAGGATTTTTCTTGCCTTATCGCTTGATGCTATAAGCTGTGCAGGGTCTCCCGGACGGCGTGGAGAAATTATCTGCGGAATTTTATGCCCCGTGACACGACGTGCACTTTCTATAACCTCGTTTACCGTAAAGCCGACACCGTTTCCAAGGTTAAAAATGTCACTTTCTCCGCCCTTTGCGAGATATTCAACTGCAAGAATATGGGCGTCCGCAAGGTCTGTTACGTGGATATAGTCACGGATACAGGTGCCGTCTTTCGTGTCGTAATCGTCACCAAAAACCGAAATTGCTTCACGCTTGCCATTTGGCACCTGAAGAATAAGTGGAATAAGGTGAGATTCGGGATTATGTGCCTCGCCTATTTTTCCGCTTGCATCCGCACCGCAGGCATTGAAATAGCGGAGAGACACAAAACGTATTCCGTGAGCTTCCCCCGTCCAGCGGAACATTTTTTCCATAGCAAGCTTTGTTTCACCATAGGGATTTGTTGGTAACGTTCTGTCGTCCTCAAGAATGGGAACTCTTTCAGGCTCACCGTAGGTTGCGGCAGTTGATGAAAATACGATTTTGTCTATACCTGCCTCAACCATAACTTCGAGCAGAGTTATTGCACCACCCACGTTGTTGTTGTAATACTTAAGAGGGTCGGTGACACTTTCTCCCACAAGTGAACAGGCGGCAAAATGGATGACTGCATCATAACCTTTGCCACAAAGTGCACCTCTCAGAAAATCCTTGTCCCTGATATCACCTTCAAAAAACTCTGCACGGGGGTCAACAGCTTCAATATAGCCGGTCTGCAGATTATCAATAATCGCCACCTCAAAGCCACGGTCAAGAAGCTCTTTCACCGTATGCGAACCGATATAACCTGCACCGCCAAGCACCAAAACTTTCATAATCTTTTCTCCTCTATTTAATTCTTATTCCGCCATCTTTGCGGATTGTAAGAACGGTACACATTCCTTTTCCTATCATTTTGTCTATTCCGTCTCTAAACTTTTCCGTCATACACTTTGGAACAAACGCCTCAAGAGTACCTCCAAAGCCACCGCCCTGAATTCGGACAGCTCCCTTACCTTCAAGAAACTCCTCACAAACTGCAAGAGCATATGCCATCGTCTGATTCTTTGTTTCTCCCGAAATATATATGTTCTGCAGATACATAAAGGAAGACATTCCCGACTCACGGATGTGCTTTAAAAATCCGTCAAAATCACCTTTGCGGAGACAGTCTGCCTCGAGCTTTGCACGCTTCGTATCACGGAAGAAATGGACTGCGCGGAGCACCGCACGGTCTCCCACATTTTTTCTTATGTTTGCAATGTTATTATAAAACTCTTCTTCGGAAGCCTCGCCCAGAACTTCTTTTCCGAGAAGCTTTGCAACGCTATTCATTTCAGAAGGTATGCTTGCATACTCTTCCGTAAGGTCAGCGTGGTCTGCCCCTGCATCTATAACAACAAGGTCATAGCCGTATTCATTAAGGTCACATTCAATTTTCTCAACAGCAGGTTCTTCGGGAAGAAAATCTATCGCAACAATTCCGCCGACGGAGCTTGCCATCTGATCCATAAGACCGCAGGGTTTTCCGAAATGCTCACGCTCTGCATACTGTCCGATCTTTGCAATCTCCACGGCAGAAAATCCGGCATCAAACATATCCGAAAGAGCAGTACCCACAAGCACCTCGAATGCGGCAGAGCTCGAAAGACCCGAACCTCGGAAAACATCGGAAACAACGTACATATCAACGCCCGAAAGAGCGATCTCACGCCTTATGAAGGCATCCGCAACGCCTCTTATGAGTGCCGTTGTTGTGTTTTTATCCTCTTCCTTAACGGAAAGGTCGGAAAGGTCAATTTCGACCATATCATACCCTTCACTTTTCACACGGATAACATCCGTTCCGTTTTTGCATACTGCCGCACGTATATCAAGATTAACGCTTGCGGCAAGAACAGCGCCGCGCTGATGGTCTGTGTGGTTTCCGCCAAGCTCAACACGCCCCGGTGCGCTGTAAAATCTTATATCTTCTCCATTTCCGAAGGTCTCGCAAAATTTATTCAGAAGTTCTTTCATAAGAATAATCACCTTTAAGTCTTTTTCTACATTCTACACCATAATCCGTTTTTCTTCAATGTTAAAAACGGGAAATTCCATATCAATTTGTCACTACAGGCAATTCATATACCTTTCAGCATCGTACCACTTAACGGTAAAACCTGCACCCTTCGCACAGAAAACTGAGTCGGGAGTGTTTTCAAGATCACGTTCAGGCTCATAGCCGATTTCCTTTACTATTTCGTCCTGATCGGAGCAGGGCTCATAACCGTCAAAACGAAGGGCGAGGCTTGCTCTTCCTCCGCTTTCCGAAATAAGACTCTCTGCATATTCGCCGAGAAATCTCGCAGGAGCACGACCGCAGATAACGGCAATTTCACCTTCAATTTCAGGAGGTGAAAATGTTCCGCCCATTTTTCTTATATCCGCCATAATCTTCCCCGAAAGAGGAACGTCACTTCTTGCAGAAAACGCAAAATACGGCTCAAGCAAAATGTTTTTTGCACACATAAGGCCCTGTCTTATGGCACGGTAAGTTGCCTCACGAAGATCGCCGCCCTCTGTGTGCTTTTCGTGAATCGCTCCCATAACAAGAGAATACTCAACATCTGAAAGCTCACCGCCCACAAGGACTCCCTTGTGAGCTTTTTCAAAAATATGAGTTTGTATGAGTCTCTGCGCCGTAAGGGAAAGAACATCTCCGCTGCACTCGCTCTTAAAGCTTATTCCGTGACCTCTTTCCTTCGGTGCTATTTTTATATGCACCTCGGCATAATGGCGAAGTGGCTCAAAATGCCCGTAGCCTATAACCTCTTCTGCCACCGTTTCACGATATATAACATGAGGAGTATCAAAAGATATTTTTATACCGAAGCGGCGGAAAAATTCATATTCAATAACCTGCAGACTTATCTTTCCCATAACACTTATGGTTATTTCATCAAGGCTTTCCGCGTACTTTACCGAAAGCGTGTTTTCCTCATCCTCAAGTATTTTCAGCTTTTCGAGAATTTCACGGCTTGAATATTTATTTTCAAAAATAACTCTTGACAAAAAAACAGGCACGGTTTCAAAGGTCTTTGTATTCTCACCATCGCCCAGAACATCACCTGCTGAAATCCCGTCAAGTCCGAGGACTGCACAAACTTCACCTGCACCTGCCGAGCTTGCGGAAACGAGCTTTTCTCCCGAAGGGAATCGGATTTCGTCTATCTTCATTTCGCCAAGGGGAGTTTTTATTCTATCTTTTACCTTTATCTCTCCGGAATTTATTTTGAGATAAACAAAACGTGAGCTTCCCTCTCTTCGCACCTTATAGCAGATTGCAGAAAAAACATTTTTGTTTTTCTTTTCTGTCATAAGAGACAGAACGGATGAAATGAGAGTATCTATATTTTCATCACGGAGAGCAGAGCCACGGAAAGTCGGAAACACCTTGCCCTCACAGACAAGCTTTCGCACCTCGTCCGAAACGGAGATCTCGCCCGTTTCTATAAACTCATCAAGAAGCACTTCGCTCTTTTCCGCAAGTGCTTCGGAAAAATCCCCGGAAAAGTCAACGGCATCACTTGAAAGTCTTTCACATATATCACGAAAAGCCTCATCTGCATTGGCAGTTGCGGCATCGGTTTTGTTTATAAAAATGAAGGTGGGAACATTGTATAACCTGAGAAGTCGCCACACCGTTTCGGTATGGCTCTGCACCCCGTCAATGGCACTTACCACCAGAAGTGCATAGTCCATAGCGGAAATGGCTCTTTCCGCCTCCGCAGAAAAATCCGAATGTCCGGGAGTGTCAATAATGGTGATTGTATGCTCTCCCACAGAAAGCCTTGCCGCATCGGAAAATACGGTTATGCCCCTTTCTCTCTCGATGGCACTATGGTCCATATGAGCAGAGCCATCGTCCACACGCCCCGGCGTGCGGATGGTATTTGTATGATATAAAATACGCTCCGAGAGCGTTGTTTTTCCTGCATCAACATGAGCAAGTATTCCAAGAGTCTGTTTCACACTTCATCACCGCTATTATTTTACCATAATCAAAGGCTGTGTGCAAGGATGTAAGAAAAGCAGTATTTACCTAAAAACATCGGAGCTTATCCGACAAATACCACTAAACTACGGAAAATCGTAGAATTTCCAAAATCACTGTTAATAAAACAAAAGAAAAGAAGGAGTTGTTCTGCTATAATTATAATCAAGAAAATTATGTATGAAAGGAAAATGCGATATGAAGCCCGATAATACCTTTGTTGTCCTCGGAAGTAAACCCAAGGAATATTTTAATCTCATTCCCCAGACAGGTGTCACACATCTTCTCTGCGAGGATTTTCCCACCCACAACGCTGTATGGGATATGGCAATAAGCCCCGAAGGAAGAGTTTTCTTCTCTGCCTGCGGCGAGAGCTACGTTGCTGAATATGCCCGTCTTATGGAATATGATAAAGAGAACAAGAAAATCATTCACCACTTCAACCTTGAAGACAAGATTCTTCTCCGTGATTATACTCTTCGCACATCGAAGTTCCACACGGCTCTTTCTTTCCTCCCCGACGGAAGAATCATCACAACAACACACACAACTTCCCCTTCCCCCCTCCATCCCACATGGATGCCCTATGAATATGCAAACCATCAATGGGAGGGATACCCGGGATCTGACCTTCTCATAATCGACCTTGAAAAGGGCATCATTGAGAACAAGGGTACAATTTCTCCCTACGATACTACATATGGCGGTATTTACTGCCCCCGTTCAAATGAGTATTTCTGCACAACCTGGATGCGCGGCACAGGCTATGTCTACGAGCTTGACACAGGTCGTGTACGTTGTCTCGGTCAGGTTTCCGATACTGCAACAAGCCGTACTTTCCTTCTCTCCGACGGTCACGTTTACGGCTCTACCTACACAGGAAAGCTCTTCCGCTACAACACAATTAAGCGTGAGCTCGAATATCTTGATGCGGATATCAAGGCTCTTATGCGCCACGCAAGAGAGCGTGATGGTATTCTCTACATCACCACAGGCCCCTGCTCCGTTGACGGAAGAGGACAGATGCTCTATTCCTACAACCTCACAACGGGCGAGGTCAAGGAGATTGGCAGACCTGTTCCGAAGATTGACTGCACAAACGGTCAGGATATGACCTTCTACAATGCCTATGGTATGGACTTTGACAGTAAGGGCAGACTCTGGTACGGTTGTATGACCTTCACAAAGCAGCTTAAGTATTGCGGAGTACGTCTTTATATGTGGGATTTCTTGAACGGAAAAGATCCTGTTGATCTCGGTCTTCTCGGCTCAAAGAAGAGAACTCTCTCCATCCCGGCAGAGCTCAATATCGTTGATGATGTTATCTACGTTTCCGACGGCAACCATATGAGCGACCAGGAGCTCTATTGTGGAATTATGGCAATCGATCTTAAGGAATTTATCCCTGCACTTGAAACAGAGGAGCGTATTCCCTCTCACGATTATGTGAACTACATTCCCTTCCCCCATGAATGTGCAGAGTATTATCCCCTTGATGATTATGAAGAAAACTGGAACAAGTTCTATAACAAATATCAGTTTGAACTTAAGATGAGAAAGTTCAAGGAAGATAACTTCTACAGTACAAGATTCCACGAAGTAAAGGCTATAAGCTATTGGGAAAACGTAGGTCGTGAGAACACAAAGGTAAACAAGATTGAGTGGAACTCAAACGACAGTCTTTCAATCTACTGCGGCACAGAGAAGAACTTTAAGGTTGACGTTGACCTTAAAGATATGTCTCAAAAGATATCTGCTTCTGATGCAGTTTTTGCAAATGAGCTTAAGGCAGAAGTTGCAGAGGGCACAGCTCTCCCCTTTATGCCCGGCAGACAGTATCTCGCTGTTCCCAATGCATCGGTTGAATGTGCCGATGGTTCGGTAATCGTTGGTACAAAGGATGTTATGCTTGCAAAAATCAAGGACGGCAAGGTTAAAAACATAGGTATGGCAACAACCTGCGGTGCTGTTCACTCCCTCGTTGATGCAAACGGAACGATTTACGGTATAGCAGGATATCCGAAGGGTGCTTGCAACCTCTTCCGCTATAATGATGAAAAAGGCATTGAACAGCTCGGCAACATTCCCACGGCATTTGCCGCAAACGGTCGCCAGGTCTGCATTTTCAACACAACAACAATGGCAATAAGCCCCGACAAGACAAGAATTGCAATCGGTGGCGCAGATGAGCTTTCAGGCGTTGTGGTAATCAAGCTTTAATTATTAAAAATATATGGAAAAATCCCTTGAAACCGTGAAGTTTCAAGGGGTTTTTGGTACATCGAAAACACATATTTGTCATTCTGAGGCACAAGCCGAAGAATCTTTATGTTTGGATAAGATCCTTCACTTCGTTCAGGATGACATCCTGCACTTTTTGTCATTACTTATAAAGAAGATAAGGTGCTCTCTGTTTCTTGAATTCCTCGGCACTTTCTCTCCACTCTTCGATTATCGGGAGAAGGCTCTTGTGTTCTTTAAGAGTATCGCAGATTTTGTCTGTGCACATTCTGATACGTGCAAGACCGTGGTGTTCAAAGTTTACCTTGTCGGGGAAAAGTCTGTTGAGGGTATCCATAATATAAAGCTGGGTTTCAACAGGTCTCCACGCATCACGGTCATTTATAACCATAAATGCACCGTTGCAGAGAGTAAGCTTTCTCTCCGCACCTTCTGTAGGATTTAAGTATGTCATAGCCATATAATATTTCTGGATAAAGTAAATTCCCGGAAGGTCGAGGGCATTGAGCTCTTTGGTTAAAAGGTCACCGTCAAAATCCGGTGCACCCACAAACTCAAAGGGAGTTGTGGTGCCGATACCGAGAGAGAAGCTTGCAGCCTGCATAAGTCCCGTTGCCGCAAAGAAGAGAGGAGTATCCGTATCGGGCATATTGGGACTTCCCGGTACCCATACAAGACCCGTTTCGTCATACCACATATCACGACGCCAGCCACGCATTTTGAGAACGGTGATTTTTGCACCGACGTTTCTCATATCGTTATACATAAGAGCAAGCTCTCCGATTGTCATACCGTGGCGGAGAGGATAGTCAACGCCTGAAACAAGACCTTTGAGAATTTTATTAAAAGGTTCTTTCGGAATCTCACCTTCAACTATATCGCCCCTGATGGGGTTCGGACGGTCTAAAATGATAACCTCACGGTCTGCCTTTGCACAGGATTCAAGAAGAGTCATAAGCCAGGGAGTATATGTCCAATGACGGACACCCACATCCTGAGCCGAGAAAACAACGGCATCAACCTTTTCTACCCACTCAACGGGAGGACGAAGCTCGAAATAATCATAGAGGTTTACAATCTTTATTCCTGTCTTTGCATCTGTATCGGAAAGCTTTCCGTCACCTGCATAAAGGTCACCACGGACACCGTGCTCCATACCGAAGAAGAACTCAACATCTGCCCACTTCTCCTCTATGATAACGTCAATGAGAAGCCTTCCTTCGTTGTCAATGGCGGTGCTGTTCATCATAAGAGCAATCTTTTTGCCACGGATTTTCTCACGAAGCTCGTCCGTTGCAAGAGTTACTGCGCCGTTTTTCCACTTTTTCATTCTGTTTCCTCCTTAACCCTTTCGGGTGTAATTCCATATTTTTTCTTAAAAGTCTGTGAGAAGTGCGACAGGGTATTGAACCCCGATTCAAAGCAAGCCTCCGTGACAGACAATTTAGACAGTTTTAGCAAGCGATAGGAAAAATCAAGACGAAGCTCTTGAAGATATTTCTGAAACTCCACTCCTGTTTCCTTTTTAAATTCCGAGCTGAAGTAGTTGGGAGAATAGCCCACGTGTGACGCAACGTCCGATGCCTTGATATTGCGGCGGAAATTATAGTGAATAAAAGCAAGAGCACGTCTCATACGCCCGGTTTCTTCGCTTTTTTCATCTTTTCCCGCAGAACGGAGAGCGAGAATAACAAGCTGTTCAATAAGGCTTTCCGAAAACTTATCTGCACCTAAAAGCTCTTTTTTCTTCTGCTCCTTCAAAAGAAGCGAAAAAAGAATTTTCGCAGTCTCAAAATCCTCTCCGGAAAGAGCTGTCACAATGGGAAAATCCTCAAGAGAACAAATATCGCCGAGGGAATCATAAAAAAACTTATCGGAAAACTTCACCGCAGAAACAGAAACCTTATCTCCGTCTTTTATTATGTTTCGGTGAAAATCAAGAGGTGAAATTACTATTATGCTTCCTTTATGTATAGGATAGCTTTTTCCGTTTATTTCCTGAACTCCTTCACCCTCGGTAAACAAGTTGAGAAGAAAATGAGAATGCCAATGGGTATCTACCATTTTGATGCACTCGACCTCATAAGCATCATACACGCTTTTTTCTATATGCCATCGCTTTGGTATGCTCTGCGGCATTTCACTCACCTCACTTTTATGATTTAATTATATACCAACAAAAGCGGCAACACAATATATTTTCACCAAAATCGTAGAATAACTGAAATATTTTATAGAATAAGCAACGATTTTGCGAATCAATAAAAAACGAGGTGTTTTTTCAATGAACACCTCGTTTTATTGCCCAATACTGATATTTAAAACAGCACTCTTTATTTATTTTTCAATTTCTTGATAATAGAGAACACATTAGCCAAGCATCCCAACGCTCCGAATGCTACAAAAATCCATCCCAAGTATTCCATATCAGCTCTTCTCATTATTGGCATAAACCATTTAAATATCGCAAATATAAATGCTGCATATACTATAGTCAAAGCAATACTATTTCCTATTTTTACCTTTATTTTCGGTATTTCAGGTGCCTGATAAGATGGATCAAGCTGAGAAAGCTTATCAATTGCATTCTGCATTTTTTCCTGATATCTTTTTTTGAAAGCATCAGTTACATATCCGTTCATAATACATCTTCTGTAATGCACCACAAGAAGCTTGTACAAATATGCTTTTTCATCCTTAGCGATAATGTTTTCAACAGATTCAATGAAAGCGATTTCTGCTCTTGCAAACATTACATATGTTTCTCCGCGATCATCAGAAGTTATGTTATTTTTCGTTGTCTGATTATATACGAAGCTTGATCCTGCCATTGTTATGAGATCATTACTCATACCCATTATGACTTTTTCAAGTTCTTCAGACTTCGATACATCGTAATTATCATCTATAACCGAAATGCTTTTTTCAAAAACCTCAAACTTTTGCTTACGCTTGAATTTATCGGAATCAGAAAGTGACAACATAGCTTTTCCGTATGCACTGTAAAATATAGCCTCTATGTTTGTCGGATCGTTTTGCTCGACCATATTATAGTATTTTTCTACTTCTTCCCAATCAGTCTTATCTTTCGCTCTGCGGGCATTTATAAGATATTTTTCAACAAACGCAGAGTTATCCACCTTAACAGTTCCTGTTACGTCAACCGTTCCCTCAATCATCATTTTCTTTGCTTCTTCGACAGAATACTTCATTCCGCAATGCTGACAAACAAAGAAACCGTCCTGTTTTACCATATCCGTGCTGTTGCACATCTCGCAAACAAGTGCTTTCATTTTCTCTACCCCTTTTCTGTTTAACAACAAAATGTTGCTGTTTTTTACATTATATAACAACCAAAAGTTGTTGTCAATAACTAATAATAAGTGTTTTATATAACAACCTATTATTGTTATTATAAACACAGGTGATGTGATAATGGTAAAGAATTTAAAGAAGCTCCGCAACGAATTCGGAATAAGCCAACAAGCCCTTGCAGAAAAAATCGGAGTCAGTCAACAATCAATAAACAAATATGAAAATCACAATGTTGAACCCGATATTGCAACACTTGTCTGTATTGCCGATTTCTTTGATGTTACAATTGATTATCTCGTGGGCAGAGCGTGTGACATCAACGATAATCACAGCGAAGAGGCTCTTCTCATAAAAAACTACCGTCAGCTTGACAACAAGGAAAAATTCTGTCTCAACACACTCGCAAAAAGCTTTATTGATGCAAAAAAGCACCGGTAGAGCTTTTTTTATTCGACTTGCTATGTACCTGCTGTTTTTCAACAGTAGGTATTGTTTTTTTACGATGTGGGTGATATAATCAATATGCTTATAGTCGAAAGAGGTTTTATTATGAGAAAAACTATTGAGAAAGAATACCTTAAAAGTATAAAGGAACGCATAGGTAGTACTGTTTACACTCCTCGTATTTGTTCGTCAATAGGTTGGTATGTGTCGAGAGCAAAATTGTATAAATCTTTATATTACATATTGAATCTGACAGCTATATTCATTCCAATTATCGGCTCTGTAGCAGCAATTATTATGGATAAAGCGTGGTTGTCTTTATTTACTGCAATCAGCAGTGCTTGTGTAACGATGTTGAGTTTGTTTGAATGTCAAAACCGTTGGAAGTTATACAGAGTAACAGCAGAAAAACTTAAAAATGTGGTGGAATTATATCTTGCTAAGCAATGTACTTATGATGAGTTTGTTTTAGAATGTGAAAAAATAATGACGGAAGAAAATGTTTCTTGGCAGAAAATGCTTGAAAAGGACGCAAATGATCGAGGCGAGAAAAAATATTAATAAAAATAATCCATCAAAAACAGCAACTATAAATAGTGCCAAAAACAAATATAGTGATGCATTACTCAAAATAGCTATAAAATAACAAACTCATCAATTTTATTGCTGATACTGTTTTTTCTGGTTGATATGGTAAAATAAGATTAAATTGATGCAAGGGATGTTTTTATGAAAGTTTTAAAATTTTTCAAAAGAAGAAAACAAAAGACGAAAGTAGACGAAAATCAAAAGACGAAAGTAGACGAAAATCAATTTAGCTATGACGTGGCACCAACCTACAGAGAGATTGATAGTCATAAATATACAACGAAACTTGATAATATTGTTGAGTTAATCATATCAGATTGTCGCCGCTTTGGAGTTCCGGAAAAAAGAATAGAACAATTTTTGGAAAAAGGTAATGAGCTGAATCAAGAACAAGGAAATCACGATTGGATGTTTATTGCATATAATTTAAATGGAGCTCCGGGATATTCAATCACGAACTGGGAACGGGGGCAATGCAATTTCGGATATGGTGATTGTGATGAGTTAAACTTTAGGTTCCTATTTCAAAAAAATACTGTTCAGCAACTTTATAATTTAACTATAACTGAGGAAAATAAAAATAAAGCAGAAAAATTTATGAACGATTCGTTTGAGCTGTTTGGGGAAACGAGCGAATATAAAAAAGCTCTTGACTGGTTTGAAAAAGCATTTAGAAGAGTTGAGTGATTTGTGTGATGTTTTGAAGTAAATAAACTATCACGTTTTCAAATGATGGGCACAAAGAAAAGGTGGGCAAAATGAGATCGGAAGCCATAGACCCCTTAATTTTACCAAGCTTCTGTGAGTAAGTTCCATTGTGGAGCTCGCTACGGCAGAGATATTGAGGGAGTTTTGGAGAGATACTTCTAAGGTGTTTGGAGACGGAGCAATCCGTCTCCGTTTTTTGTACGTCTCTTTTAATTTTAAACATTATTGGAATATTTAAATACTTCGAAAAATGTCATTAGAGAAGGATGTTTTTTAGCACAATGGCAACGCAAGATAAAGAAGAACTTTGTATAACGAAAGAGTTTTTATAAGCTTGATATGGAAAAAGGAGCAACATAATAAAATGGAATTTAGAAATTTTGAATCTTTATATTGTGATTTCGTTGTGTTTTCTATGACGTTGTTGATTTTTGTCAAATGATCTGTAAAAAATACCTTCGTGTAGAGCTTTTTTATTCGACTTGATATTCATTGACAAAAGGTGTGAAGCATAGTAGAATAAGTTGATTTCTTTTGGAGGTACATATAAATGACTGTTCTTATTATGACTGATATTGAAGGAATAAGCGGAGTTGATCTTTGGGAGCAGGTTCACAAGGAGGATTGGTCAGGCTTTGAGTTTGCCCGCGAAAGACTCATGGCAGATACAAATGCCGCAGTAGAGGGTGCAGTAAGAGCCGGTGCAGATAAAATCTATGTAGTTGACGGTCACGGCGCAGGAACAAATTTCAAACCCGAGCTTTTAGACAAGCGTGCAATCCAGCTTTCCGTGGCAGATTTTCTTGACATTATCGCAAGAGAAAAGATAGATGCATATCTTGAAATAGGCGTTCATGCAAAGCCCGGCACCATAAATGCATTTTTAGAGCACACCCAGTCCTCAAAGCATTGGTTTGCATATCGTGTAAACGGAAAAGACTATGGCGAAATTGTTCAGAGTGCTCTGTATGCAGGTGCATATGATGTGCCTTTCGTTATGGTCTCGGGAGACGATGCAACCTGCCGTGAGGCAAAGGAATGTATCGGCGAAAATGTTGCAGTTGCCGAGGTAAAGCGTGGTCTTTCCTGGAAAAGAGCTGAAAGTCTCCCCCTTGATGAAGCAGAGAAGAGAATCCGTGATGCCGCAGAAGATGGTATTCGCAGAAGAAATGAGATAAAGCCCTTTAAGGTGTCACTCCCCTTAACGATTGAGGTAACCTTCCTCCGTGCCGATATATGTGAGGAATATCTTGAAAAGTTCCCGAATCTTGAGCGTGTGGATTCACGCACACTCCGCCGTGTTTCAAATGAGATAAAAACATATAAAGATGTCCAGTTATACTGATTAAAACAAACTGTCCGGTATTTTATCGGGCAGTTTTTTCTTTGCCTGTCCGTATCTTTTCCTTTTGCGGAAACATTTGTCAAAAATTTCTGTATAGTACAGTATAAAGCTTTTTTGGGGAGGTACATTTATGGCAATAAAAATATTTATAGATCAGGGACATAATCCGGAAGGTGTAAACGGTGGTGCCGAAGGCTTCGGACTCCGTGAGCAGGACATAACATATAATGTGGGCATATATCTCCGTGATATTTTAAATCAGGATCCACGCTTTGAAGCAAGAGTTTCAAGAGAAAGTCCCGACACCGTCCTCGGCACGACAAATGCCACAAGCCTTGCCGCAAGAGTAAATGCCGCAAACGAATGGCCGGCAGATTATTTCTTAAGCATCCACACCAACGCAAACGTAAATCCCGCAATCAACGGTACAGAGATGTATATTTTCCGTTCCGGAAGTGAAGCTCAGCCTCTTGCGGAAGCAATTTTAAACTCCATTGTGGAAAGACTCGGAACAAAGGACAACGGTGTTTTTGTAAGGCCGTCCCTCTATGTTCTCCGCAGAACACGGATGCCCTCCGTACTCATTGAGCTTGCATATATCACAAACTTTGGGGATGTAGAAAAGCTCGAGAACGACCAATACGCCTTTGCATATGCAATATATCGGGGACTTCTCACTTATTTCGGTCTTTCTGCCATATAAAATACTGGAAATTTTCCGTTACATATGGTAAAATATTCTCTATAGATATATAAGCTTTGGAGGACACTTTAAAATGGGAACTGTTTTTGAAAATATAGGATTTAACATTGCCGATGAAGACGGTGCTTTCCGCCTTGCGGATTTCGTTCTCAATTCGGGAAGCATTCTCCCCGTTGAAAACGGAGCGTATGCCTGCTGGAGCGACAAAAGCGGTGCGGAGATATGGGAGAGAGTGAAGCTCAATCACGAGAAAAAGGATGTTGAGCTTTTAAACATTGACCCACACTTCAACGGTTCTACCGTCTGGAAGCTTGAATTTTCAAAGGAGTTTCTTGCAGAGCGTGATGATATGCTCGATTGCAAAGCTATGCTTAAAGAAACCGACTCCGATAAATTTATCTGTGCAAGAGTTATGGGATCTCAGGCTATAGCAGGTTTTGCTCCCGGCGCAGAGTATGAATTTCAGGTATCTTTAATTCCTCACTCCATCGGCTTTTTTGAAAATGAAATTGAGATGAGAAAAGCACTTCACGATGATACAACCGCCCTCGGTGCAATCGTCCCCGTTGGAATGTATGCGAGAATGCTCGCAGGAGAAAATGAAGATGCAATGCAAACAGATATTCTTATGACGAGAATTGCGGCAGAAATAGTAACGGGTGATGTCCGCTTTATGATTGCCGACAAAACTCCCGTGGGTGAATTTCTCCACCTTGCGCTTGACACTCATATGGGGCAGCTTGATATCTCGGTAAGTCAGAACCACTATGAAACAAAGATGCTTCCCCGTCTTTGCGAAGGCGGTATGGTGGCAGTAGTAAACGGAATTATTTCCGCAAAGCTTATTAAAAGAGAAAGAGCTAATACAAATGATTGATATTTCGGTTTCAAAACTGAATAAATTCTATGGCGAGCATCATGTTCTTCGCGACCTTACCTTCAACATCGCCCAGGGCGAATGTGTGGGGCTTTTAGGTGATAACGGAAGCGGGAAAACAACCCTTTTTAAAATCCTCACAGGAGAGCTTGACTATGATTCGGGCGAGGTTTTAATCCCTTCCGACAAAAGAATCTCCGTTGTGTCGCAGATTCCCGATTTCCCTTCGGGATATACCGTAAACGAAGTCCTCGACAGCGCATTTTCACATCTCAAGGAAATCTCCGAGGAGCTTCGGAAGGTAGAGAAGATGATGGAGATATATTCCGACCGTGACATTCTCGAAAAGTATGATAAATTAAGCGCAAGATTTGAGCATCTCGGCGGCTATGACACGGAAACGGAAGTAAACAAGACCTGCAACGGACTCGGAATCCCCGATGAAATGCGTGAGCGTATTTTTGATTCCCTCTCGGGCGGTGAAAAAACACGCATCATAATTGCCAGAGCACTTTTGCAAAAGCCTGATATTCTTCTCCTTGATGAGCCTACAAACCACCTTGATATTGATGCCGTTGAGTGGCTCGAAGGATATCTTCCTCGTTTTGGAGGAACGGTTTTCATAATCTCCCACGACAGATATTTTATCGACAAGTGCGTGACGAGAATTATTGAGCTGTCTGACGGTGTTGCAGAGTTCTATCCCGGAAACTACAGCTTCTATGTAAAAGAGCGTGAAGCGAGATATGAAGAGCAACTGAAGAAATATAAAGCGGAACAAGCTGAGATAAAACGTCTTGAATTTACCGCAGAGCGAATGCACGGTTGGGGCATGGGAAACAAAAAGCTTCAGGTTCGTGCCTTTGCTATGGAAAAGCGTATTGAGCGTATGCGAAAAACAGAGAAGCCAAAGGAAATCAGGTCATCCCTCCACGCAGGCTTTTCTTCTGCAGGCTTCTGGGGCGACAACGTTGCAAAACTCACGGGGATTGAAAAGTCCTATGGCGACCGTGTTATTTTAAACGACATAAATCTCACCGTGGAAAACGGTGACAGAATCGCCCTCATCGGCGACAACGGTTGCGGAAAGACCACACTTCTCGATATCGTTTCACGTTCCGCATCCCCCGACCGAGGAAGCGTCACCTACAATCCTTCAATAAAGTCCGCAATGCTTCCGCAGGTTATAAAGTTTGCCGATGAAAACAGGACAATACTTGACACAATTCTCTATGACCTCAACGTTTCCACACAAACAGCAAGAAACCGCCTTGCATCATTTCTGTTTTTCGGGGAAGAGGTATTCGATCTTGTAAGCACCCTGTCCGGCGGTGAGCGTTCACGCCTTAAGCTCTGTGAGCTTATGGCGGCAGATATGAATTTCCTTCTCCTTGACGAGCCGACAAACCACCTGGACATAACCTCCCGTGAGTGGATAGAAGAGGCTGTTGACTCTTATGAGGGCGCACTTTTGTTCGTCTCCCACGACAGATTTTTCATAAGCAAATTTGCAAACAGAATCTGGGAGCTTCGTGACGGAAAGATAAGAGACTTCAGAGGAAGCTTTGAAAACTACAGAAAAACAGTTCATCTTGAACTTCAGCGGGCTGCGGAAACGCCTTCCCCCATTCGTGAAAAGGTTGAAAAGCCGAAACCGCAGAACAAAACAAACAAAAAGCTCAATGATAAAAAGCTTCGTGAGGTTGAGCGTGAAATAGCAAAGCTTGAAGAAAGAATTTCCGAAATCGAGGCGGAAATCGAGGCATCGGCAAGTGATTTTGAAGCTCTTTCAAAACTGTATGAAGAAAATGCCGCACTTTCGGCGGAGCTTGAAGAAAAAATGCTTATATGGGAAAGCTTATATGAGGAAAGTGTTTAAAATTTCCCATATATGTGATATACTGTAATTTAATGAAAATAAATATTTATTATACGAGAGGTAAAAGATGTTAGAAAAACTTGCATTTCTTGAAGAAAAATATCGTGAGCTTGAAGAAAAGCTCGCAGACCCCAATCTCTACAACGACCCTGCCCTTGCGGCAAAGCTCTTAAAGGAACAGAAGGAGCTCACGCCCATAATTGAGTGCTACCGCAACTATTGCTCAACCGAAAAAGAGCTTTCCGACCTCCGCGAAATTCTCGACGGCAATGATGCCGAGCTTCGTGAGATGGCACAGGAAGAATTTCCCGAAGTAAAAGAAAAACTTGCTTCTCTTGAGCATGAACTCAAGATTCTCCTTCTCCCCACAGACCCCAACGATGACAAAAACGTTATCGTTGAAATCCGTGGCGGTGCAGGCGGTGAAGAAGCGGCACTTTTTGCCCATTCCCTCTATCGTATGTACTCGATGTATGCAGAATCCCGCCGCTGGGGAATTGATGTTGTTTCAATAAATGAAACAGAGCTTGGCGGAATAAAGGAAATAAGCTTCGTCATTGAGGGTGCAGGTGCATATTCCCGTCTTAAGTTTGAAAGCGGCGTTCACCGTGTTCAGCGTGTTCCCGATACCGAATCTTCGGGACGTATCCACACTTCAACCGTTACCGTTGCAGTTCTTCCCGAAGCCGAAGAAGTTGAGGTTGAACTTAATATGGCTGATGTTGATGTTGATACCTTCCGTGCCTCGGGTGCAGGCGGTCAGCACGTCAACAAGACCGAATCCGCAATTCGTCTCACTCACAGGCCCACGGGTATTGTTGTTGAGTGTCAGGACGAGAGAAGCCAGCACAAGAACAAGGACCGTGCAATAAAGATTCTCCGCACAAAGCTCTATGACATACAGATGCAGGAGCAGGCATCCCAGATTGCGGCAGAGAGAAAGAGTCAGGTAGGAACAGGTGACCGAAGCGAACGAATCCGTACCTACAACTATCCCCAGGGTCGTGTTACCGACCATCGTATCGGACTCACTCTCTACAAGCTTGAGCAGTTTATGAATGGTGATCTTGATGAAATGGTTGATGCAATCATAACGGCAGATCAGGCAGAAAAGCTCAAAGCCTCCGAAAACGCATAAATCCGAAAAGGAAGTATTCTTATGACAACAGAGCTTATAAAAATAAGCGGTCTGATGCAGAACTTTGATGATTTTGTCCGTGCAGGCGAGCTTCTCCGGGAAGGGAAAGTCGTTGCAATACCCACCGAAACGGTGTACGGTCTTGCGGCAAATGCCTTTGATCCAAATGCAATAGAAAAAATATTCAAGGCAAAAGGCAGGCCCTCGGATAATCCGCTTATCGTCCATATCTCGGACTTTTCAGACCTTTCAAAGCTTGTATCGGAAATCCCCGAAAGTGCCATAACCCTTGCAGAGAATTTCTGGCCCGGTGCTCTCACAATGATTATGAAAAAGAGCGACAAGGTGCCCGATGAGGTTACCGCAGGTCTTTCCACCGTTGCAATAAGATTTCCCTCTCACAAATATGCAAGGGCGATTATAGATGCGGCAGGCGTTCCCCTTGCCGCCCCTTCCGCAAACCTTTCGGGAAAGCCCAGCCCCACAAGCGCAGACCACGTTTTCCGTGATATGAAGGGGCGTATTCCCATGATAATTGACGGCGGAGATTGTGAAATTGGTCTTGAATCCACCGTCATTGACCTCACGGGCGATATTCCCACCCTTCTCCGTCCCGGTGGAGTTACTTTAAAACAACTTCGTTCTGTACTTGGTGAGGTTGCTGTAAATCCGAAAATTCTTGAAGAGGTTTCCGACGATGAGAAGGTAGCTTCTCCCGGAATGAAATACAAGCATTATGCTCCGAGTGCGCCCGTTACCATAATTGACGGCAGCAGCGAGAGCTTTGCAAATTATGTAAAAAATAATATAAACGGAAGAAAAGTTGCAATACTATGTTTTGAAGAGGAAAAGGAGCTTTTTGCCGATGCGGATATCACGGTAGTATCCTACGGAAAACTTCTTGACGGTGTTTCCCTTGCCCATTCACTCTTCGGTGCATTGCGGCAGTTTGATGAAATTTCTCCCGATATTATTTTCGCACGGGAACCTGAAACCACAGACGGCATTGAGCTTGCAGTAGTCAATCGCTTAAGCCGTGCCGCCGGTTTTTCCCGTATTTCTGTTTGAAAGCGGTGATTTTCAGTGCTTATCATAGGTATAACAGGTGGAAGCGGCTCCGGCAAGAGTACTGTTGCCAACCTTTTTTGTGAGTTCGGTGCATGCACCATCGATGCAGATGCCGTGTACCATAAACTTTTAAATGAATCCGAGCATATGCTCCGTGAGCTTAAATCCCGTTTTCCCGATGCCGTTGATAATGAAGGAAAGCTTCAGCGGAGGCTTCTTGCAAAAATTGTATTTTCGGATGAAAATGCACTTGCAGACCTCAACGCCATTGCCCATAAATTTGTTATTGAAGAAACCGAAAGAGAAATAGCTCAGCTTTATCAGAGAAACGAACAATGCTTGTGCATTGATGCAATCGCACTTTTCGAGAGTAAGCTCAGTTCAATCTGTGATGTTACAATCGCAGTTATTGCTCCCCGTGATGTAAGAGCCGAGCGCATAATGGCAAGAGACAATCTTGACCGTGATTCTGCACTTGCAAGAATTGATGCACAGCAAAGTGACGATTTCTATAAAGAAAAATGTGATTATGTAATCATAAACGACGGTGATAGCGATGCCGTCAGAAAAGAAGCATTGAATGTGTTTAACCACATAACAAAAGAACCGGAGGAATAAAAAATGAGCGATTCCAAAAAGAACAAGCTTGATGAGCTCCGCGAAAAGCTTTTTGCAAAAAACGAAACAGCTTTCTCGGAAAAGTATGACATAACCGATGCAGACACCTTCTGCGAAGGCTATAAAGCTTATCTTGACATCGGCAAAACAGAGCGTCTTTGTGTTAAAGAGGCAATAAGACTTGCAGAAGCTAAAGGCTTTGTTCCCTATGAGCGTGGCAAAGCACTCAAGGCCGGTGACAAGATATACAGAAACAATCGCGGCAAGTCAATTATTCTGGCTGTCATAGGACAGAAGAGTATGAAATGCGGCATAAACCTTGCCGCCGCACACATTGACTCTCCCCGTGTTGACTTAAAGCAGTCACCCCTTTATGAGAGTGAGGGGCTTTGTCTCTTCAAAACTCATTATTACGGTGGCGTTAAAAAATATCAATGGCCGGCGATCCCCCTTGAGCTCCACGGTGTTGTTGCTCTCAAAAGCGGTGAAGTCGTTGATGTTTCAATCGGCAATTCTCCCGATGACCCCGTTTTCGTCATAACCGATCTTCTTCCCCATCTCGGAAAAGACCAGATGGCAAAAAAAGCTACCGATGTAATTTCCGCAGAGTCTATGAACATTCTTTGCGGAAGTCGTCCGATTGACGGTGCAAAGGATAGCGACAGCGACGCCGTTAAGCTAAATATAATGAAAATACTCAACGAAAAATATGGCATTGTTGAAGAGGATTTTCTCTCTGCAGAGCTTTCTGCAGTCCCTGCATTTTCTGCCCGTGATATAGGTCTTGACCGTTCGATGATCGGTGCTTACGGTCACGACGACCGCGTTTGTGCATATCCGTCTCTACGTGCACTTCTCGACCTCGACACTCCCGATCGTACCGCTGTATGCATCCTTGCAGATAAGGAGGAGATAGGCTCTGAGGGCGTTTCGGGAATGAAGTCTCATTTCTTTGAGACCTTCATCGAGGATATCTGCGACACAGATAATTCTCTTCTCCGTGAGTGCTTTGAAAATTCCACCTGTCTTTCCACAGATGTTATGGTAGCTATGGATCCCAATTATCCCGAAGTCTGCGAAAAGAAAAACACAGCCTTTATAAACCGTGGTATAACTCTTTGCAAATATACCGGTGCGAGAGGAAAGTCCGGTTCAAGCGATGCATCGTGTGAGCTTATCGCAAAGCTCCGTGCTCTCTTTGACGACAACGGTATTCTCTGGCAGATGGGCTCTCTCGGTAAGGTTGACCAGGGTGGCGGCGGAACTGTTGCCATGTATATGGCAGAGCGAAACATCGAAACAATAGATGCAGGTGTGCCCGTTCTCAGTATGCACTCTCCCTATGAAACCGTTGCAAAAGCAGATGTTTATATGACATACAAGGCAATTCTCACTTTCTTTGAGAAAAACAGATAGGATGAATAATATGTATGACGTTGCAATTATAGGACAGGGGCCTGCCGGTATGACTGCCGCAATATACGCAACCCGTGCAGGACTTAAGACAGTTGTTTTAGAACGTGCCTTTCCGGGCGGTCAGATGGCAATCACTCCCGAAATTGATAACTATCCCGGCTTTGAACACATTTCAGGCTTTGAGCTTTCCGATAAGATGTCAAAGCACGCAAAAGCACTCGGTGCAGAAATAATTCGCACAGATGTTTCAAACATTGATTTTACTCCGTCTGATAATACAATCACAACATCAAAGGGTGAAATCAAAGCAAAAACAATTATCCTTTCCCTCGGTGCATCCCACAGAAAGTTGGGGGTTCCGGGAGAGGACAAGTATCAGGGTCGTGGTGTTTCCTATTGTGCCACCTGTGATGGAAACTTCTTCCGCGGAAAACCCGTCTGTGTGGTAGGCGGAGGAAACACAGCTCTTGAAGATGCACTTTATCTTGCAAACATCTGTGAAAAGGTTTATCTTATTCATCGCAGAGATACTTTCCGTGGTTTTGACTCCCTTGTGAAAAGAGTTTTTGATACCGAAAACATAGTTACCGTCCTCGACTCGGTTGTGGAGGAAATACAGGGCGATGAACGTGTAAGTTCAATATCCGTAAAGAACGTAAAAAGCGGAGAGATCTCCGAAATATCCCTTTCGGGATGCTTTGTGGCTATCGGCTCTGCCCCCAACACATCACTTGTTGAAGGAAAAGTCAAGCTCACCGAAAATGGTTATATTGCCGCAGGTGAGGATACTGCAACAAATCTCCCCGGAGTTTTTGCCGCAGGTGATATAAGAGAGAAGATTTCATATCAGATTGTAACTGCCGCAGCTGACGGAGCCGTAGCTGCACATATGGCAGGCATATATATAACAGAAAGAGGATAAAGCTATGAGAGAAGTTTCTGTAAAGGAAATAACAAAGGAGATCGCAAGACTCTGTGAGGAGGCTTGCTGTCATCTTCCCCGTGATGTTGTTGCTTCTTTTGAAAAGGGAATGAATGATGAGGAATCTCCCGTAGGTCGTGACATTTTCAAAGTAATGTGCGACAACGCAAAGTATGCAAGTGACTCGGGAATCCCCGCTTGTCAGGATACCGGTATGGCGGTTGTATTTATCGACATCGGACAAGATGTTCACCTTATTGACGGTGATTTCTATGATGCGGTAAACGAAGGCGTTCGCCGCGGATATGTTGACGGAAAGCTCCGTCTCTCTGTTGTGGGTGATCCCATCCGCCGCGTGAATACAAACGACAATACTCCGGCAATCCTCCACACAAGAATTGTACCCGGTGACAAGGTTTCAATAACTGTTGCTCCAAAGGGCTTCGGAAGCGAAAATATGAGCGCAATGAAGATGTTCAAGCCTTCTGCGACCACCGATGATATCGTTGATTTTATAGTTGAAACCGTCTCAAAAGCAGGTTCAAACCCCTGCCCTCCCGTAGTTGTTGGAGTTGGTATCGGCGGTACTGTCGATATGGCGGCACTTTGCGCAAAGCGTGCCCTTCTCCGTGATGTAGGAAGTGCTCACGAGGACGAGCTTTATGCATCCCTTGAGCGTGATGCTCTTGAGAAAGTCAATAAATTGGGCATTGGACCTCAGGGTCTTGGCGGAAGCGTCACTGCCCTTGCAGTTTTCATTGAAAAATATGCAACCCACATTGCAGGTCTTCCCTGCGTTGTCAATATGGGTTGCCATATTTCCCGTCACGCCTCCTGTATAATATAAACTTCCAACAATTTCGCACCTTGATTTTTAAATTTATTGTGTATTTTTCACAAATCTGTATTGTGTTTTTGTTCTTCTTATGCTATACTTAAGTTAAGGTACAAAGGGTACCAAAACGAAAGGAGCGACACATATGAAGTATATCTACGCAGAACGCAATTTCAATTTCACAGAAGACATCAAGGCCTATGTCCAGAAGAAACTTGCAAAGCTTGACAAATATTTCCGTTCCGATGCGGAGGCAAGCATTACTGCACGCACCGAACGTGGACATTGTTGTCTTGAGATAACCGTGAGAAGTGTCGGAGTACTTTTGCGTGCCGCTTGCCGTGACACCGATGTTTTCCGTGCCATCGACGATGCGGAGGAGACAATTGAAAGACAGATTAGAAAGAACAAAACACGCCTTGAAAAGCGTTTCCGTGACGGTGGCTTTGAATGGGCACCTGCACTTTCCGATGCAGATTATGCAGAAGAGGAAGAACAGGAGTTTGATGTTGTTCGCACAAAACGCTTTTCAGTCAAGCCGATGACTGTTGAAGAAGCAATACTGCAAATGAATTTACTTAACCACGAGTTTTTCGTATTCAAAAACGCCGATGATGACGAGAGGTTTTCCGTTGTGTACAAACGCCACGACGGAGGCTATGGTCTCATCGAAAATGCATAAGTTTAATAATAAAACGACGGTGTCGGCAAAAGCCGACACCGTTTTACTTTCAAAGGAGATGAAAGAATGCTTCGCGATATATGGAGCTTGTTTCTCACATTTTTCAAAATAGGCGCATTCACCTTCGGCGGAGGCTACGCCATGATCCCCATTCTTGAGAGGGAGTTTGTCACAAAACGAGGTTGGATAACAGATGAAGATATGCTGAACTTTGTGGCAATCGGTCAATCCACACCGGGAATAATCGCTGTAAATATGGCAACTTTTATAGGTTACAAGAGAAGAAAGTTTTGGGGTTCTCTTTCTGCTACCCTCGGAGTCATAACCCCGTCAATCATAATTATCACGATAATTGCAGCTTTTCTCTCAAACTTCAGCGAATACATCTATGTTCAGAAAGCACTTGCCGGCATAAATATTGCAGTTGCCGTTATCCTTGTCTCTGCAGTTATGAATATCGGCAAAAAATCCATTGTTGACTTCATCGGTCTGGGGCTCGCAATAATTTCTTTTGCCGTGGTCACGTTCTTCAAGGTCAACAGCATATTCCTCATTCTCTTTGCTCTTCTTGTTGGCCTTGCAGTAAAAGGAGGTAAGAAAGCGAAATGACTACATTTTTCTTAATCTGCGGTTATTTCTTCCTCACAGGGCTTTTTGCCATAGGTGGTGGTCTTGCCGCAATCCCTTTTATGCAACAGTTCTTTGTTCCCGGATATATTTCCTCCGAACTTTTTTCCAATATGATTGCCATAAGCGAATCCACCCCCGGTCCTATCGGGGTAAATATGGCAACTTTTATAGGCTTTGAAAATTTCGGAATCTTCGGTGGAATTGCAACAACTCTAGCACTCGTTCTCCCTTCTTTTGTTATAATTCTTATTATTGCAAGATCCTATTCAAGATTTCAGGATAACATCTATGTCAAGCGTGGACTTTATGGTATTCGTGCCGCAGTTGTGGGACTCATTGCATCGGCGGCTTACAACGTTCTCACAGTTACCATACTTACTCCGTCTGAGTTTGCGAAGTCACCTCACTTTATGACCCTTTTCGATTTTAAGCAACTTGCAATTTTCGCTGTTATATTTGCACTATATAAGATTTTCAATAAGCATCCTATATGGTATGTTATTTTCGGTGCGATCTGCGGAGTTGTATTTTTATAAGAGAATACTTAAACTAAAAAACAAGCTGTGATGAAAATTCATCACAGCTTGTTATCGTTTTTATTAACCTCTGTTCTGGAACATACGCATAATTGCATCAAAATCATCCGAATCATCGTCATCGGAAGAAGTTTCAACAGTCTTTTCCTCAACAGAATCTGCACCTACATCATCAAAATCGCCTGCAAATTTGCCAAAAGGATTACGACCTTCCGCTGCATTATCAGCTGTGACTTCTGCAGGTTTTACGACCGGAGCTTCTTTCTTCTTTTCGGGAAGAGGAGTTGACTTTCCTTCAAAACCTGTTGCAATAACAGTTACGCGAATTTCATCCTCCAAGGACGGGTCAAACGCCGCACCGAAGATGATGTTTGCATCCTCATGAGCCGCTTCTCTTACCATTTCTGCCGCAGTCTCAACTTCATCAAGACCAATATCAAGAGAGCCTGTGATATTGATAATAACACCATGAGCACCGTTGATTGATGTTTCAAGAAGGGGGCTCTGGATTGCGATGCGAGCAGCCTCGGATGCCTTATCCTTGCCCGATGCACGACCAACACCCATATGAGCATAGCCTGCATCCTTCATAACCTTCTTAACGTCAGCAAAGTCAAGGTTAACAAGACCACCGCCGGAAATAAGCTCGGAAATGCTCTGGATAGCCTGACGAAGAACATCATCGGCAACTTCAAATGCATTGAGGAAAGTTATCTTCTGTTCGGAAACACACTTGAGACGCTCATTAGGAATAACAACGAGAGAATCAACCTTTGTGCGAAGATTTTCAATACCTGCCTCAGCCTGAATCATACGGGTTTTACCTTCAAAACCAAATGGCTTTGTGACAACACCGATGGTGAGAATCTCCATTTCTCTTGCAATTTCTGCAACAACCGGAGCCGCACCTGTTCCTGTTCCGCCGCCCATACCTGCGGTGATGAATACCATATCGGTACCCTCAAGCATTTTCTTGATGGACTCGCGGCTTTCCTCAGCAGCCTTTTTACCTACTTCGGGATCAGATCCTGCACCAAGACCCTTAGTGAGCTTCTCACCAAGCTGAATTCTATAAGTAGCACAAGACTTATGCAAAGCCTGACGGTCTGTGTTCATAACGATGAACTCAACACCGCGAACTCCTGAATTTATCATCTGATTGACAGCATTACCGCCGCCGCCACCTGTTCCTATAACTTTGATAGGCACAATAACGTCTGTGCCTGCATCCAACTCGAAAGGCATATGTAAAATCCTCCTTGAGATTTTTCTTTTGTTTATATATCTTATATTTTATATTCTTTTTGCCAAAAGGTCAATAGAAATAACGAAAATAATAAAACTTTTTTTGAAATTTATTTTCTCACTCTCTCAAAAGTTCACCATTACTCAATTTGTGTTGCCGATTCCGAAGCCGTTTCCGGAGTCTCGGCCGGTTTCTCGGTCTCTGTGGGTGTAGCCGTAGTCTCCTCGGGTTTCTCGGGTTCTGCAGGTGCCACCGGAGTCTCCGCAGGTTTCTCGGGTTCTGCAGGTGTAGTAGGAGTCTCTGCAGGTTTTGCAGATTCAGTTGTTGTTTCCTCTTGTTCAGAGATATCCGACTCTGCTTCTTCTCCGGATGTTTCCGTCACCTCGCCGGTATCCGCTTCGTTTTCAGACGTATCCGTTGTCTCCTCAAGAACATTGTTGTCGGAAACTTCACTTTCCGATTCCTGATAAACATCTTCTCCTCCAGGCAAGACAATTCCCATATCGGATAAGAATATAGCCCTTTTCCCATCGCTTAAATTAAGCGTTCCCCGTTCATCTTCCGAAAGATCCGAAGCTACAGCCTTCATCATTTCCATCTTCCAGCGAAGATTTTCGGAATCTCCCAAGGTAACCATAAATCTATCTTCATATACAACTTTGATGTCATAAAACTTTTCTATATTTATCTGTCTTATCTTCCCCGCAACCTTAGTCTGTTCCAAAGCAACAAGTATTTTTTTCAAAGCTTCAAGTTGTTCCGGCTGTGTGAGCACAAGTTCCTTTCCCTCTTGCGGCACTACCGCTGTGGCACCTGCAATCTCCGGTACCGTCATCTTGTCGTTTTCCGAAAACATTTCAAGAACATATGCACTGTCATCCATAAGCCACTTTTTGCCGTCTGCTCTTATATACACGGCAGGTGTACGCTCGGTTATTTCAAAAGTAAATGTATCAGGAAGCTTTCTCCGTATTTTTATGCTCTCAATATACGGATATTCATTGAGAATTTTTTCTGCAACCTCAAACTTATTCACAGAAAACATATTATCTCCGATTTTTATCCCTGATGTCGCAATGATATCTGCCGCTGCATATTTTGTCGAATTTATAACTTTGATTTCAGCCACTTTCAAAAACACCATAATTGATGCAATAATTGCGCCTAAAACTATCAGGAAAGTAACTATTGTCGGAAGGAGACGCTTTCCTCTCCTTTTTTTCCTCATACATTCACCTTCTTTTACTTTCGTACCACATCCGCGCCAAGTTTTCGCATATCTGCCTCTATTTTTTCATATCCGCGGTCAATATGTTCAATGCATTCTATTTCGCTTTTTCCTTCCGCAGCCATAGCAGCAATAACAAGTGCCGCACCGCCACGGAGATCGGCTGCTTTCACAGAGCTTCCAAAGAGTTCTCTCACTCCGTGTACCAATGCAATTTTTCCTTCAATTTTTATATCTGCACCCATTCTCACAAGTTCACTTGCGTGGCGATATCTTCTATCAAATATATTTTCAACAAACGTTGACGTACCGATGCATTTTGTTGCAAGTGCCATAAGCGGAGGCTGAGCATCCGTTGGAAAGCCGGGGTATGGAAGCGTCCGTACCGTTGAGATTGCAGACAAGCTTCCGCTTCGTTTCACTTCCGCAGAATCCTCTCCCCTTTTGATATCACAGCCTGCTCTTTCAAGTATTGAAAACATCGTGGATATATGTTCGGGAATTATTCTTTCAATTCTCACCTTTCCACCACAAAGTGCCGCCGCACACATAAAAGTTGCCGCACAGATTCGGTCAGGCATAACCTCATGTTCCACATTATGAAGCTTTTTCTTCCCGTTTATAACAATCATTGAGCTTCCTGCCCCCGAAACATCGGCTCCCATTCTTACAAGAAATTCCTGCAAATCGGATATCTCAGGTTCTCTGGCCGCATTTATTATTCTCGTTCTTCCCGAACAAGCAGTCGCGGCAAGTATTGTATTCTCCGTGGCACCGACACTCGGAAAAGACAATACAACATCATTTCCTTTTAAATGCCGCGCCGAGCATCTGATTGCCCCGGCTTCTTCCTCAATCTTTGCTCCGAGCTTTTTCAGCGATGATATGTGCAAATCCACCGGTCGTGCTCCAAGTTCACATCCTCCCGGAGTAAAAAGGGAGACCTTGCCGAATCTTGCAAGAACTGCCCCCATAAAGATGACCGATGAACGCATTTCACGCATCATTTCATCCGGAATGTGACAGTTCTTAACATTGCTCGAATCAACCGTCACGACATTCCCCTCAAAAGCAACATCACAACCTATATACCGCAATATTTTAATTGCGGCATCCACATCGGAAATCCTCGGGCAATTATGTATCACACTTATGCCCGAATTCAATATTGTGGCGGCAAGAATCGGCAGAACGCTATTCTTTGCACCTTGAACCGAAATCGTTCCGTCAAGTTTTCTGCCACCGTTCACAATCAATGTGCCCATACCGAAAAGCACCCTCTCACTGTTTTTTGTCACTCGACATCGTCACACAACATCTTATGCCTTTTTTCAGTTTTGGGTTACTTTTCTTCCGGTTTATCTTTTGCAAAGTTTCATTATCTCTTCGTATATCATTTCCGAGGACTCCGGAACGGAGTGTTCTATAAGTCTCACCGACATTTTCAGCCGTTTTTCCTCATCCTTCAGTAGTTGTTCCGCCACTTCAAAAAGTTTTCCCGCCGAAACGTCCTTTTCTTCGATAACAACGGCTCCACCGATTTTCTCAAGCTCCGAAGCATTTTTGAATTGATGATTATCCGTCACATTTGGAGAAGGTATGATTATCGCCGGCACACCTCTCACGCTGATTTCAGCAAGAGTTCCCGCACCTCCGCGACACATAACAACATCCGCCGCTGCAAGCACTCTCGGCATATCATCGATATACTCACGCAATCTTATATTCTTCGTTTTGGCAAGATCTACTCCCATATCCGAAATCGTTTTCGGCATCCATTCGTATCCAAATTTTCCGGTAGCGTGAATATGTTCAAAAGCGCATTCTCTGTCTGTTTCAAGTTTTATAAATTCCGCAATGCACTTATTCATTTCTCTCGCACCCAGAGAACCCCAGAAGCTCACAATCAGCGGTTTTGTAATCCCAAGCTCTTCCCTTGCCTTTTCTCTGTCATACATAAGTATGTCACCTCGGACGGGATATCCAACCGCTTTTGAATCAACCTTTTTAGGAAGTCTTTCTTTTCCTGCCTCGAAATTCAGAAGAACTCTTGTTACACGCTTTGCAAGTGCACGTGTGGCAAGTCCCGGATATGCGTTTGCTTCGTGTACCGCTGTTGGAATTTTAAGCTTTGCTGCTGCCGCCAATACCGGATAACACGCATATCCGCCTGTTCCTATCACAACATCCGGAGAAAACTCCTCTATTATCTTCTTCGCAGCCTTCTCCGCGTTGATTACCTTTTTTAAGGAAGCAATATTATCAAAAATTCCCTTTATTCCCTTTTTTCGGGAAATTGCACCGGAGTTTATGGTTTTTATCTCAAATCCTGCAGCAGGCACAAGTCTCGTTTCCATACCGCCATCAATTCCCACAAAGAGTATCTCTGCGTTTTTCCTTTTTTCCGCTATAGTTCCCGCAATGGCTATGGCAGGGTTTATATGTCCACCCGTGCCTCCGCACGCAAACAAAAACCGCACAAAAACTCCCTCCTACCCGGCTTTTTTCGCCGGAATATATCTGGACACCGAAAGAACTACTCCCATCTCGGCAAGCAAAATCAAGAGAGCCGTTCCTCCGTAGCTGAAAAACGGAAGTGCCGCACCCGTTACGGGCAGAACACCCGTCACAACTCCTATATTGAGCACCGTTTGCAGGGCAACCATTGTTGTTATTCCTCCTGCGAGAAGTGATCCGAATTTGTCCCTGGCATGAAGTGCTATCCAGAAACCTCGCACAACAAGCAGTGCAAACAATATCAAGATAAGAAGTGCTCCTATAAATCCGAGTTCTTCACATACAATTGCAAATATAAAGTCATTGTGTGCCTCCGGAAGATAAAGATACTTCTGTCTGCTGTTGCCAAAACCAAGTCCCAGAGCACCGCCCGAGCCAATTGCATAAAGCGACTGAATTATCTGATATCCGCTGTCACTGGGGTCGTTAAACGGATTCATCCATGTGTCCACTCTCTGGCGTGCATAGTCGAGGAAGCTTATTGCAGCAGCACCGGCAACACCTGCGCTTCCCACTGCAATTGCAAACCATTTCCAATGTGTGCCGCCCATAAACATAAGAGCAGCACCAACACCTACAATGAGGATAGCACCGGAAAGGTGTGGTTCAAGGAACATAAGCCCCGATATGATTGCAAGAACTACAACATAAGGAAGAACACCATGCCTGAATGTGTGCATCTTTGTTGTATTTACGGAAATCATACTCGAGAAGAAGAATATTACTGCGACCTTTGCAATCTCCGATGGCTGAAACTGCGTAAATCCAAGATTTATCCATCGCTTTTCACCATAGTTTCCCGTACCTACAAGAAGAACCGCTATGAGCAAACCAATACTTATCATGAGAAGCATCGGCGAAAACATACGGAATCTGCGATAATCCATAAAGCTTATCATTATCATAATCGCTATTCCCGCAACAGCAAAAATCGCCTGTCTTGAAAAATAGTAGGTGGATGCATGACCTTCTTCATACGCCGTGGCGTGACTTGCTGAAAAAAGCATTATAAGTCCTATCGCCATAAGAATAAGCACAAGTATGAGAAATGGATAGTCAATTGACCCGGTTGTTCTTTCTTTCTTCTCAACCTTTTTTCTTTCTCCGGAATATCTTCTTCCCGAACGCCTTGCCCGTTCCTTTTCAAGATATTTCTTATCGTGTCTTTTGCCTTTTTCTGCAACTCTTTCACGACCGGAGTGCGGTCTTTCGCTTCGATTTGCAACTCTTTCACGTTCAGAACGCGAACGTTCTCTCGCTGATGACATATCTCTACGCCTTGCCGGAGTCTCTTTTCTTCTGGGTTCGGGTCTTCCTGTTCTTCTTTTCTCTGCCATAAGATCCTACACTCCCGAAAACTAAATTAACATACTTTGTATTCCCGCAAAACCTACAAGTGCACCAATTGCTGAAACTATCATAAATACAATACAGATTTTCTTCTCATTCCATCCACACATTTCAAAATGGTGATGAATGGGCGACATTTTAAAGAGACGTTTTCCGTGAGTCAATTTAAAGTATGTGACCTGCAATATTACAGAAAGTGCCTCCACTATATAAACAATTCCCATAAGCAACAAAAGAAGCGGCAAGTCATATGCAAACGCCATACCACATACTGCTCCGCCGAGGAACAATGACCCTGTATCTCCCATAAATACCTTTGCAGGGTTGAAATTGTAAATAAGGAATGCTGCAAGCCCACCAAAAAGAGCTGCCGCAAAAAGTCCCGATGTGGTATATCCCATATACGCTCCCATCAAGCCAAACACAAGAAGCACCGGCATGGTTACACTTGTTGCGAGTCCATCAACTCCATCGGTAAGGTTTACTGCGTTTACCGTGCCTACTATTGCGAGGAGCATTATCACAAGATAAGGAATCCAGCCAACATCTATCGAAACTCCAAAAAAAGGAACATACAATACCGGATTGAGATCTCCTATGTAACGCAGAATTGAGAGAAACACCGTTGCGGAAATGAGCTGAAGAAGAAGCTTCTGGATAGCTGTAAGCCCCTGATTTTTCTTTTTCTTTATTTTTGCATAATCGTCTATAAGTCCGATAAAACCAAAAGTGAGTGCAAAAAGAAATACTATGATATGTCTGAAATCTCCCTCAAGCATCTGTGGTACACCTACAAAGATGCACGCCAGTCCGCTTCCCAGGATGAACATAATTCCGCCCATAGTGGGAGTGCCTTGCTTTCCCATATGCCATTTAGGACCTATTTCAAGTATCTTTTGTCCGAATTTGAGTTTTCGGAGATATGGAATAAGAGCCTTTCCGAAAACGTATGTAAGTAAAAATCCAAGTCCTGCCGCAAGAAGATATTCAAGCATTTTTTATTCCTCTTTTCCCTGAAGGTATTCAAGTACTTGCCACATTTTTGTACCATAGCTTCCCTTAACAAGAAGAACATCTCCCTTGCCTGCTTTATCGGAAAGCTCTTTTGCGAGTGTTTCTTTGTCTTCAAACACCTTTATTTTTTCATCTGTCACTCCGTTTTTATAAGAATCGGAGTATCTTCCGGTTACCAGAATGACATCCGCACAGCTTGCCGCAAATGCGCCTATTTCCTCATGAAGAACATTTGCATTTTCACCGAGCTCATTCATATCGCCGAGAACCGCAATGCGCTTCCCGCTACATTCAAAATCACGGAGTACCATAAGCGATGCACGCATGGAATCCGGATTTGCATTATAGCAATCGCGGATTATCGTTATTTCATTCCATTTATATATATCTTGTCGCATCCCTGTGTTTTTAAAAGTGAGAAGCCCTTTTGCGATTGCTTCATCATCCATTCCAAAAGCTCTTCCCACGGCAATTGCCGAAAGAGCATCTCTGATATTATGTTCGCCACCGCAAGTGAGCCTGAATTCTGTTTGACTTCCTTTCACGGTAAACGAGGCTTCATATGCATTGTTTTTCTCAATTTTACCAAGGACATCACATTCCGGATTCTCAATGCCAAACCACACCGCTTTATTGAACAATGTGTTGCGAATGCCCCACAAAAGCGGGTCATCACCATTGAGAACAGCAATGCCGTCCTTTGAAAGCCCTTTGAAAATTTCTGTTTTTTCCGCAAGGACTCCTTCTTTTGTGCCAAAAGCTTCAAGGTGGCTTGCGCCGATGGTGGTTATGAGAGCAACATCCGGAGCCGCAATTTTTGCAAGAGGAAGAATCTCTCCGAAGTGATTTGTTCCTATTTCAAGAACTGCCGCTTCATAGCTTTCATCAAGACCGAAAATCGTGAGTGGGAGGCCTATGTTATTATTGTAATTTCCTGCTGTCTTATGAGTTTTGAAACCTGCCGACAAAACGGCAGAGCACATTTCCTTTGTGGTAGTTTTCCCCACGCTTCCGGTTATACAAACTTTTTTCACGGGAAGCGATGCGAGATATCCTTTTGCAATCTTTCCGAGTGCTTCAATTGTATCGGCAACTACTATCTGCGGTATGGAGACACCTTTGACTTTCTCGGATACCAACGCAGCAGCGGCACCTTTTCCCTCCGCATCACGCACAAAACTGTGTCCGTCAAACTTTTCTCCGCGAATGGCAACAAAAAGTTCACCGCCGGAAATTTCACGGTTGTCACGGACAACTGCCGTAACATATGCATCCTTGCCGCAAATCGTTCCGCCGCACAGCTCCGATATGTATTTAACACTCAGCTTTTTCATAATCTATCTCCCGCTAAAATATTCCTGCACTATCTCCCGTTCATCCATATGATGCTTTATATGATTTATTTCCTGATAGGTCTCATGTCCTTTTCCCGCAAGGACAATCATATCACCCTTACCTGCCATATCAAGAGCCTTGAATATGGCTTCACGTCTGTCGGCAATGCTTATAAAATCATCGCGAACCTCACGCACTCCGGGTATTATATCATTTATTATAAGGTTCGGATCTTCGGTACGCGGATTATCCGATGTTACTATAACAACATCGGCAAGAGAAGCCGCAACCTTACCCATTTTGGGACGTTTTGTGGCATCGCGGTCTCCACCGCAACCAAAAACCACATAAACTTTGCCTTCTGTTATTTCCTTAACTGTTCTCAATATGTTTTCAAGTCCGTCGGGCGAATGAGCATAGTCTATCATAACTGTATAATCAGTTTCCGTCGGAACAACTTCTGCTCGTCCTTTAACGCCTTTTACCGTGCGCAGAGCCGCACTTATTTCATATACGGGAACACCCAGAGCCATAAGCACGCTTATTGCACAAAGCGCATTATATACCGAAAACTTTCCGGGGATGTTCATTTCCATTCTTGCAATGGTGTCAATTCCCACAAACTCAAACTCAACAGATGCCGGTTTTGTTCTGATGTTCTTCGCAACGTAGTCACCTTCATTTGACTTTGCGGAATATGTTATAACCTCAGATGGCGCAAGTTTTGAAATTCTCTTTCCTGCCTCATCATCAATATTTATCACGCCGATTTCACATTGATTGAAAAGCTTGAGTTTTGCCGCCTCGTAGTTTTCCATTGTTTTATGAAAGTCAAGATGATCCTGGGTGAGGTTTGTGAACGCACCGACGGTATATTCGATGCCATATACTCTTGAAAGTTCAAGAGAATGAGACGAAACTTCCATTATGATATGGGTACATCCGGCATCACGCATTTCCGAAAACAACTTCCACAGCTCATTTGATTCCGGTGTTGTTCGCTCCGTTTCCAGAGTTTTTTCGCCAATCATGTTTTTATTTGTGCCTATAAGTCCACAGATTGCCCCTTGTTTTTCAAGAATATGCTTTATGAGATACGTTACTGTTGTCTTTCCGTTAGTACCGGTAACACCTATGACCTTGATATCTTTGGTAGGATTTCCGTAAAAATTCTTGGCGGCAACAGCAAGAGCACGCCTTGCATCGGAAACAAGAATCCCATCTTTTGAAAGCGCATTTTTTTCATCTGTGATATACACAGATGCTCCTGCGCCCTTTGCCGATGCTATATATTTGTTCCCATCGGTTTCATATCCCTTTATCGCCACAAAAAGAGTTTTCTCTGTTGCCTTTCTTGAATCGCACTCAACACCGAGAATTTCGCTTTCCAAGTCGGCATTGCACTCGATTACGTCAATTCCGTTCAATATATCACAAAGCTTCATAGATGACACTCACCTTTCGTTGGATGTTTAACCCGATACGCCTTCCGATACCCCTTTAATATCATAAAAATCAACGGTCACAACTGTTCCCGGAGACAGCATGGTACCTTCCGGATATTCCTGCTTTGTCGCAGTAACAGTTGAAGTTCCAACACTTACTGCCCCTTGTGCTCTCATATACAACCCGGCATTGGTAATAAGTTTGTTTGCTGCTTCAGGAGTTGTTCCGATAACATTTGGCATTTTCACCTGTTCCGAATCAGCCTTCTCGCCCATATAAACAACAATGGTTGAATTATTGGGGATTTTTGAACCTTCAGCAGGAAGCTGATCCGTACAGACATCTCCACTACCGACAGTTTTAATAATGAAAGAAGAATAATCTCTGTTCGTGCTGAGTTTTTTATTGATGCTTTCCATAGTTCCGCCAAGAAGATTCGGCATCGTCACCTCAACACCCATAAGATCATCCGCAGTATACGTGGGTTTATATCCGAGGTGCGGAAGAATTTCTTCCAGCACTTTTCCTGCGGCCGGTGCAGCAAGCTGACTTCCTTCAAGATAAATTCCACGAGGAGTATCAAGCATTATAAGTATCGCAATTTCCGGGTCCTCCATAGGTGCTACTCCGAAAAACGAAGCTATATACTTCTTTCCCTCTTCCTCGCTGTATTCGTCAACTTTTTCCGATGTTCCGGTTTTGCCACCCACACGATAACCCGATACTCTTGCATTTTTACCTGTTCCCGTGGCAACTGTTTCCTCAAGTGACTTATTTATAAAATCAGAGGTTGTTTCAGATATTACCTGACGAACCTCCTCAGGTTCGTTTTTCTGAATTACGATTCCATTGTCATCAATAATTTCCTTAACAAGATGCGGTTTCATAAGCTTTCCGTCATTTACAACCGCGCCTACTGCGCACACCATCTGCATGGGAGTGACCTTAAAAGTCTGACCGAACGATGCAACGGCAAGGCTGACTTTGTTATTGACATTCTTAAAGTCATTTTCAGGGAAGAAATATCCTTTCGCTTCTCCGATAAGGTCAACTCCGGTCTTATCGAGAAGCCCAAAGTTTTCACAGTAATCATAAAACTTTGAGTTTCCCACTCTTGATGCAATATTCATCAGAGCACAGTTGCACGACTTTTCCAAAGCCTGAGAAAGAGAAACCTCTCCGTGACCGGCTCTTTTCCAGCAATGTATCATACGGTCTGCTACCTGAAGTCCACCGGGACAATTGAAGGATGAATTTTCGTTTACAACACCCTCTTCATACCCCATTGCAACGGTCAGTATTTTAAATACCGAACCCGGCTCATATGCATCTGATATGAACTTGTTTCTCCACGAAGCCTGAAGCTCGTTTGACCTTGCTTTTTTTCTTTCCTCTTCATCTTCAACCGCTTCGATTCGCTCAAGTGCTTTCGGGTCAACCACTTCAAACGGCGCATTCAGATCAAAATCTCCGTACGTTGCCATAGCGAGGATTTCACCTGTTTTTATGTTATATACAATCCCTGCACCACGATTTTCTATCTGTCCGTCAATTACAGCTGTTTCGAGATGATTTTCCAGAACCTGCTGTACAGTCTCATCTATCGTGAGCACTATATTATATCCATTTCGTGCATCGTAATATTTTTCATACTTAAAAGGCATCGCTGTACCTTTTGCATTCTTCGCCGCAATCATTCTTCCGGGCATTCCCTTGAGGACATCTTCATACTTCATTTCAATTCCCGAAAGTCCGGAATTGTCATCACCGCAAAAGCCTATTACCTGTGATGCAAAATTACCATAAGGATAATATCTCTTGGTATCTTCGATAAACTGTATTCCCGAGATTTTGTCGGCTTTTATTCTTTCGCGCAGTGCCGTGGATTCTTCAAGAGTTATTTTTTTCTTTATAACCTGATAATGAAGCTTTTTATTCTCGGTTTTTTTATACACGTTCTCATAATCGAGGTTCAGAGTTTCAGATAATGCTTTCGCAACAATTGCAGCTTCCTCCGGCGTTTCAATGTCTGCAGGAGAAATAGCCACGGTGTCAGCCGAGGCGCTTACTGCAATCTCATTCATATTCCTGTCATATATTACCCCTCGCTTTGGAGTAACGATGGAATCCTTTGTCTGCTGCTCGATGGCTTTTGACTGATACAGCTTATAGTCAACAAGCTGAATCTTTACGAGCGCACAAACAAGCGGCAAAAAGCCGAGGATAAGACAGGCGAACATACACTTTATTATTCTTTTGAGTATCATATTTGACGGACCGTTTCGTGCCATATAATCACCCCGGTATAGTAACAATGCGGAGAATGCATCAACAAACTCCGCTCACAATTCTCTGCCATAATTTATATTATTGCAAAAGATACGATATTCCTGTCAATTGACAAATTCTATGACTGTTGAAAATCCATTTGCAAGCCCCGCAATGATTCCGGTCTCTTTCTTTTTTTCCTCCGGAACTTCAAAAACATCTTCACGAGGAGTTTCCACATATCTTATCTGGGATTTATCAACTCTTCTCATACCAAGCCTTGTAACAGCATAGTCGCGGACATCAAGCTCACTCAAACGCTGATTGTAATTTATTTCAAGCATTTGATTCTCTTCTTTGAGTTTCTTGAGCTCATTTCCTTTGATTCGGCTTAAATCAGATATTTCAGAAAGATTTACATACGAAAAAAGGAGTGCAAGCAACATAGTGAAAACAACCACTCCGCTAAAAATAGCAAAGCCGCTTATTGCAGGTCTCGTTTTTGCATGACCTTTAGCCTTTGCACGACTTTTTGCCCTTGCACGACTTGCCACACGCTCTCTCTCTACCTGTTCTTTAACAAGCGTTCTGTTGTCAAACTTCGCAAGATTGTATGCAATTTTGCCGTCTGTAGCAGTCGCCATATTTGCCTTTCCTTTCTTAAATCATATTTTTTCAGCCACTCGAACCTTTGCAGACCGTGATCTGGGATTCTTATCAAGCTCGTCTTTTCCCGGAAGAACGGGTTTATTTGTGATAACCTTTAATGTGGGTTTTTTCCCGCAAACGCACACAGGCAAAGACGGTGGACAAGTGCACGGTTTTTCCGCAATCCGGAAGGCGTGCTTGACAAGCCTGTCCTCAAGCGAATGAAAGGTTATTATAACAGCACGTCCCTTGGACTTGAGTACATCCGGCAAAGTCGCCAGAAACCTTTCTATCTCGCCCAGCTCATCATTCACCGCGATTCTTATACCCTGAAAAGTTCGCTTTGCAGGATGTTGCTTTTCACGAAGAGCAGCTCCCGGAAGTGCAGCCTTGATTATCTCCACAAGCTCCAATGTGCCGGAAATTTCTTTTTTATCACGCGACCTCACTATTGCCGAAGCCACTTTTGATGCATATCTCTCTTCCCCATATTCGGAGATTATTCTGCGAAGTTCTTCAAAACTCCACTCGTTAACAACTTCATAAGCAGACAACTTCTGCATTCTGTCCATACGCATATCGAGAGCACCGTCTGCCATATATGAAAAGCCACGTTCGGCTTCATCCAGCTGTGGGGACGAAACACCGAGGTCAAGAAGTATTCCGTCCACCTTTTCGGATACCAATTCAGGTATGTTGCAAAAATCACCTTTGATGAATTCGACATTGTCGAATTCCGAAAAATTCTCTTTTCCGTATTCGATTGCACTATTGTCCCTGTCGATGCAGATAAGCTTTCCACCGCGAAGTCTTTTTGCAATTTCGCGTGAATGTCCGCCACGACCGAAAGTTCCGTCTATATATACACCATCGGGTTTTATATTCAACATTTCAATGCACTCAGAGAGCATTACGGGAAAATGAAGCTCGTACATATTTATATACCCGCCTCGTCCATCACATCCATAATATAATCAGATGTGAGGTTCTGTGCTTCCCATTCATCTTCGGACCATATTTCAAGGTGGTCAATCATTCCGACTATAACAAGACTCTTATTGAGCCCCGCATATGCGCGAAGCTTCTGAGGAACAAGAATACGCCCTTGTCCATCAAGCTCCATATCCTGAGACGGAGCGACAAAGAAGAGCTGAAGTTCACGGGATTTACGGGTGGGTAGAGATTTGATTTTTTCCTCAAAGAGCGCCCACTCACTTAAAGGATATGCCGCAAGGCATTTTCCGAGTCCCTTTGTGAGGACGAAGCTGCAACCCAATTCCGTACGGAATTTTGAAGGAATAAACAGCCTGCCTTTTTCATCTATAACATGTGCGTATTCGCCTCTCACAGCTTCACCTCCATTTCAAACCACTTTGCACCACGACGTATTTATATTATAAACGCAGATAAACGAAAAATCAATACCCATTTTAAAATTTCATTACATTTTTTCATCATTTTTTGTAATATGATTGAAATATTATTACTTTTCCACAGTTTCCACAGAATTATCCACAAGAAACCCGGTGGTGCAAAGTGGTTTAATTTTTCTTTTTTCTCAAATTTTACAATCCGTTCATTGACTTTCGACGTTTTAAATGATAATTTATATAATGAGAAGAAACACAGAAAGGTGAACAGGAATGAACAATTCTTTTTACTCATTCTCCGAAAATGACAGAAAGCTATTCGAGATTTTCTTCAGCGACAATCCGGAAGCAACAGAAATCCGTACAGCTATGCAAAGCTTCACAAGACTTATGGCATATTACAAATGTGCGATGATGGAGCTCGAAACAAAATTCAACGTTCTCAACGAGGAGTTTTCCCTCCGACACGACCGAACCCCTATAAGTGCAATAAAAACCCGCCTGAAAAAGTTAGACAGCATCATACGCAAACTCTCAAAAAAAGATATCCCATTATCCCTGAATTCGCTGGAAGACAATCTCAACGATATAGCCGGCATACGAATTATCTGTTCTTTTGAACGCGATGTGTATATGCTCGCAGATGCCCTTCTCTCTCAGGACGATATCACTCTCATAGAAACAAAGGATTACATCAAATCCCCCAAGCCAAACGGCTATCGTAGTCTGCATCTAATTGTGTCCGTTCCCATTTTTCTTCTCCACGAAAAGCGAAGCATGAGGGTAGAAATACAACTGCGCACAATTGCGATGGACTCATGGGCCGCATTGGAGCATCAGCTTAAATATAAAAAAGACATCAACTTCACCGAAGATATGGCAAACGATTTATATCTTTGTTCGCAACTCAGTGCAGAACTCGACAAAAGAATGGATTCACTCCGTGAAAAAGTAAATATATAAAAAAAGATAACCGATTCGGTTCAGAATCGGTTATCTTTTTTATTTGAGTTTTTCTTTTGCTGTTGTCAGCATCAATTTTATTCTGTTGAGCTGGTTTACCTCGCTTGCACCGGGGTCATAATCCACCGCAACAATATTTGCTTCGGGATATACTTTTTTCATAGCTTTGATAACACCTTTGCCGACAACGTGATTCGGAAGACACGCAAACGGCTGAACGCATATGACATTCGGAACATCACCCGAAACAAGCTTTGCCATTTCTCCGGTAAGGAACCACCCTTCACCATATTGGTTACCGAGAGACAAGAACGGCTTTGCTCTTTCAGCAAGTTCACTTATATGTTCAGGTGCTTCAAAACGTTTACTTTTTCCGAGAGCCTTTATCGCGTGTCGCCTGAAACGCTGAATAAGTGCGACTGCAATCTTCGCAACACGTGACGAAGCTTTCCCCTCACCGAGAAACTCCGTTTTATAATGAGCATTGTAGAACGTGTAATTCATAAAGTCCATAAGATCAGGAACAACGACTTCTGCACCTTCTTTTTCCAACAGCTCAACCAGATGATTATTGGCAAGAGGCATATATTTTACAAGAATCTCACCAACTATACCGACTCGCGGTTTTTTTACAGTTTCATCAATGGGCAACGAATCAAAATCCCGAACAATACCATAGCAAACCTTCTTATATTTATATTCGCTCTTGGGATTAACCAGAGAGTCAACGCAGATTTCACTCCACTTTTTCAGCAATCTTTCCGCATCACCCGTAACCTTCTCATAAGGACGGACTCTATAAAGACAGCGCATAAGAAGGTCTCCATACACAATCGCTTTTGCCGCATCAACTATCATTTTTATACCTGGCTTGAATCCCTCATTTTTCTCCATACCATTGGCATTGAGGGAAATAACCGGAATATGAGAAAGATTTGCTTTTGCAAGTGCCTTTCGTATGAACCCAACATAATTACTTGCACGGCAACAGCCGCCGGTCTGAGTTACCATAACAGCAAGTTTATCCGTGTCATATTTCCCGGATAAAACAGCTTCCATAATCTGACCAACAACGGTTATTGACGGGAAACAAGCATCATTATTTACAAACTTAAGACCAACGTCGATAGCACTTCTATTGTCATTATCAAGAACAACAACATTATACCCTGCTTTTTCAAATATCGGACGGAGGATATCGAAATGTATCGGACTCATCTGCGGTGCAAGGATTGTATAATTCTCATCGAACATCTTTTTCGTGAACTCAACCCTGTTATATTTTTCGGAGCAAGCCTCAGCCTTTATTCCCCTTTCACCACGCATCTTCATTGCAGAAACAAGACTTCTGATCCGTATTCTTGCCGCGCCGAGATTATTGACTTCATCTATCTTAAGGAGAGTATAAAGCTTATTGTTCTTCTCAAGTATTTCACACACCTGATCAGTTGTGACCGCATCAAGACCACAACCGAAGGAATTGAACTGAATCAGTTCCAGATCATCACGGGTGCTCACAAATTCCGCCGCATTATAAAGTCTCGAATGATAAACCCATTGATCAACAACACGGAGTGGCCGTGTGGGCACAAAATCGACCGGTACGCTATCTTCCGTGAAAACAGTGAGACCAAAAGAAGAAATAAGCTCAGGGATTCCGTGATTTATTTCAGGGTCGATATGATACGGTCTTCCCGCAATTACAATGCCACATTCTCCCCTTTTTTCCATCTCGGAAAGAACACGCTTTCCTTCTTCAAGAATATCCGACTTTGCCTTTTCCATCTCTTCCCAAGCTTTTTTAACTGCCGAAAGAATTTCACTTGTTGCTATCTGCCATTTATCACAACATAACATCACAAGTCGATCTGCAACTGTTTTTTCATCCGTAAACGCAACGAAAGGTCTTACAAAATCCACATCGCCGTCAGCTATTTCTTCCACATTGTTCTTTATGTTTTCGGGATAAGACACAACAATCGGACAGTTGTAGTGGTTCTGTGCAGCTTCTGTCTCCTGCTTTTCGTAGTATACACACGGATAAAAAATTGTTTTTATTCCATTTTTGATAAGCCATTCGATATGTCCGTGAGCGAGCTTTGCCGGATAGCATTCCGACTCAGACGGAATGGATTCCATTCCCAATTCATATATCCGTCTGTCAGAAAACGGGGAAAGTACAACTTTGAAGCCGAGCTCTTTCCAGAAAGTTGCCCAGAATGGAAAATTTTCGTAAATATTAAGAACACGAGGTATACCTATTGTTCCGCGGAAAGCATCTTCCTCAGAAAGCGGTTCGTAGGCAAAAATACGCTCACGCTTATATTGCACAAGATTGGGAGCAGCCGTACTCAGCTTTGTGCCAATTCCTTTTTCACAACGATTGCCTGTGATATGACGCCTGCCGTTGCCAAAATCATTTATCGTGAGTATGCAATTATTCGTACAACCGGAGCATCTTGTAACTTTTGTTTTATATGTAAGAGTAGCTATCTCCTCAAAAGAGAGCATTGTACTTTTCTGTCCTGTGTATCCGTTTTTTGCAATGAGTGCAGCGCCAAAAGCACCCATTATTCCGGAAATATCGGGACAAACGGCATTCTTTCCCGAAACCTTTTCAAAAGCACGAAGAACAGCATGGTTATAAAACGTTCCGCCCTGAACTACTATTCTGTTTCCAAGTTCAGACACATCTCCGAGCTTTATAACTTTAAACAGCGCATTTTTGATTACCGAATACGCAAGACCTGCAGAAATATCCGATACCGATGCGCCTTCTTTTTGTGCCTGTTTTACATTGGAATTCATAAAAACTGTGCAACGAGTCCCTAAATCAACCGGATTTTTCGCATACAGGGCTTCATTCGCAAAACCCTCCGCATCATAACCCAACGATGCCGCAAAACTCTCAATAAAAGACCCACAACCGGAGGAGCAAGCTTCATTAAGTATTACATTATCCACCACGCCATTTTTAAGACGTATGAACTTCATATCCTGACCGCCGATATCAAGAATGCAATCAGCATCACAATCAAAAAATGTTGCGGCTGTACAATGAGCTACAGTCTCAACCTCGCCGACATCAAGAGAAAATGCAGTTTTGAGTAGTGCCTCACCATAACCCGTGGAACAGGAACGAACAATTTCTGCGCCATCCGGAAGCTTCTCGCCAAGCTTGACCATTGCATCAATGGCAGTATGAATGGGGTTTCCTCTGTTGTTTGCATAATAAGAAAATAAAAGCTCTCCCGCTTCTCCGATAAGTGCCATCTTTGTGGTAGTAGAGCCTGCATCTATACCGAGAAAACATTTTCCGCGATATTCCGAAATATCTTTTTTGAAAACAACCGCATCACTATGGCGATCGCAAAATTCTTTATACTCCGACTCACTTTCAAACAAAGGATCAAGTCTTTTTATCTCAAACTGCATTTGTATCCCTTGTTGCATTTTTTCTATGAACGCATCTATTTCCACGCCCATTTCTTCATCCGCATTCAGCGCCGCACCGAAAGCCGCAAAAAGATGAGAATCTTCACTTTCTGCCATCTTATCGGGAGTGAGTTCTAAAGTTCTTGCAAACGCCTTCTTAAGTTCAGGCAAAAAGTGAAGCGGTCCACCGAGAAATGCAACGCAGCCGCGAATCGGTCTGCCGCAGGCAAGCCCCGAAATTGTCTGATTTACCACAGCCTGAAAAATAGATGCCGCAAGATCAGGAACAGCAGCTCCCTCATTGATAAGCGGCTGTATGTCTGTCTTTGCAAAAACACCGCAACGTGCCGCTATGGGATATATCTGCTTATACTTTTTTGCCGCATCATCAAGTCCTTTTGCATCAGTTTGCAAAAGTGCTGCCATCTGGTCGATGAATGCTCCCGTTCCGCCGGCACATACACCATTCATTCTCTCTTCTATACCATTGTCAAAGTATATTATCTTAGCATCTTCTCCTCCAAGCTCGATAGCAACGTCCGTTTGAGGAAGTTTTTCCTTGAGAGCAACCGCAACCGCAGCCACCTCCTGCACAAACCCGGTCTCCAATGCTTTTGCAAGATTTATAGCACCGGAGCCCGTCATTCTTATATGCAAAATACACTTTCCCACAATACTGCGTGCTTCTACAAGAAGCTCTGTCATAGTTTCCTGGATACGTGCACAATGCCTTTCATATCTTTTGTATATGATTTCATTATTTTCGTCGAGCAATATAACCTTTATCGTTGTCGAACCGACATCCACACCCACTCTATACCGTTTCAAAATATGCAAGCACCTCCCTGCCATTTTTTACTTTGCAGCTTTATCATCTTTAATATGCACATCCAACTGTGGAAAGGGGATCGAAATTCCGTTTCTGTCAAAAGCCCGTTTCATTTCTTCAATAATATCAAACCGCAAATTCCAATAATCTTCGGTTTTGCACCACACTCTTATTGTATAAACAAGGGAATTTTCCCCACAATCCGAGAGCCTTGCAAAAGGCTGAGGCTCCGGAAGCACCTGACTGCGTTCTGAAATAACATTCATAATAACAGACTTTACTTTATCTATATCGCTATCATAAGACACATTGAATGTAATATCTATTCTTCGGTTTTCGACTGCAGAATAATTTTCAATAACCGAATTGGTAAGAGTTCCATTCGGAACCGTTATAACTTTATTGTCCGGCGTGTGCAATATGGTATATACTACCGTTATTTCCGAAACTGTGCCGGAGGTTTCTTCCGTGCAGATATAATCTCCAACCTTAAACGGTTTGAAAATAAGTATCATTATTCCACCGGCGAAATTACTGAGTGACCCCTGCAAAGCAAGACCTATTGCGACACCGCAAGAAGCCAACGCCGTTATCAGCGATGTACTGGGAATCCCCAACATAATTGTGATTGTTATGGCCAAGATAATATAAAGCACTATTCCGCAAAAGCTCGTCAGAAAAGACCGAACACCTTCATCAAACTTATCAAAACGTTCTGAAGTACGAATCCATTTGCGGAATTTTTTTATAAATTTATGAGCTGTAAAGAAAACAATCGCCGCTGTTAAAAGTCTCAACCCAAACGAGGTTATGGCATCGACCACCGAATCAACAATTGCATCCCAATCCACAATAAACACCTTCTTCATTTTTATACATTTTTCGACAAGCAAATCAACAAAAATGCGATGATACCGTAAACCCAATATCACCGCATACCCCTTTAAAACGGAAATATTATATCACAAAAGCAACCAATAGTCAATCAAAACCCACTTCATTTTTTACCAATGTGTCCTCAAACTGTTGAAATAATTCCTTTTCTGATATATAATCACTACGGAGGTGTTCCCAATGTCTGATACCATTGCCGCAATAGCCACCGCGCCCATGAAAAGTGCAATCGGCATAATACGTATATCCGGGCAGGATGCCCTTGCGATTTCAAACAAAGTTTTCCTCGGTAATCACGGTGAAAACCCACGCAATATGGTGACCGGAAAGTTTCTCTCAAAAAACGGAGATATCTGCGATTTCGGTATGGGAGTTTATTTCAAAGCTCCTGCAAGCTTTACCGGAGAGGACTGTGTTGAGTTTTACACCCACGGTTCTTTGGCCGTGTTGCGCACCATTCTCATCTCACTTTATCACGCAGGCGCACGCCCTGCAAATCCGGGAGAATTCACTCACAGAGCTTTTCTCAACGGTAAAATGGACTTAACACAGGCAGAAGCCATTATCGATCTCATAGATTCCGAAACCGAGCTGTCTGCAAGAAATGCCGCAGAACAGATGAACGGTTCTCTTGGGCGTGAGATTTCTTCAATTTCCCAAAAGCTCACCGAAATCGCATCAGAGTTTTATGCATACATCGACTATCCCGATGATGAAATACCGCAAACAGAGCGAGATGATATCGCCGAAAAGCTTTATGCGCTCTCCTCGCAAACAGAAGCGTTGGGAGGCACATTTGAAAAGGGGCGTTTTTTCCGTGATGGAGTAAAAGTCGCCCTCATCGGCAGACCAAATGTCGGAAAATCCTCTCTGTTAAATGCCCTCCTCGGATGCGAGCGCAGTATAGTAACAGATCTCGAAGGAACAACCCGTGACACCATTGAAGAAAACCTCTCGATAAATTCCCTCGCACTTCGTCTTATCGACACAGCCGGGCTTCGTGATGCCGAAACAATCCCGGAACAAATGGGAATTGAGCGAAGCCGCAGAGCCGCAGAGGATGCCGATCTGGTAATCGCCGTATTTGACGGAGCAGAAGAAATCAACGACTATGACAAAGAAGTCATTGAAATAGCAAAAAAGCAACGCAGTATATGTGTTATAAATAAAACTGACCTCGGTTGCGTTTTAGATAAAGAAGCATTCTCAAATCTTCCCACAATCGAAATATCGGCAAAAGAAAAAACGGGCACCGACAGACTTCTCGATATGATCTGTGATATCTTCGAAATTGCCGATATTCCCTGTGACGGCAAAACCGTAACAAACCCCCGCCACGCATCAACTCTTATGCGAGCGACCGACTCTATAAAAAGTTCTGCAGACGCCTTCCGGGGCGGAATATATCCCGACCTTGCGGTAAGCGACATCGAAAACGCCATAAATATCCTGGGAGAAATAACAGGACTTCACGCTCAGGATGCAATCATATCCGACATATTCAGCAGATTCTGCGTAGGCAAGTAGAAGAGGCGTGTCTCTCTTTATGTGAGGCACGCTCTCATTTTGCCTTTTTGAGTATCTCTGCAAGTTCCTTTCCCAGAAGTTTTACCGATTCCTTCGCTTCAGAAAGAGAATTTGCGCTTGTTCCCACTTCAACAAGCATTGATCCCGTTGTTGCGTGCATATTGAAACGTTCTTTTCTCAGATTCACAGGCCGCATAATCCCGGGATATTTCTCCGACATAACATTTTGAAGTTTGACGGCAAGTTTTAAGTTTTCCGCCCAGTCAGGATGTGGCAGCCCGCTTTCGCCCGTTGACATAACAAGCATCATCTGTGCCATCTGTTTTCCGTTTACGTTTGCTACAGTTCTGTATTTAACACCATCGGCATTTGTCATGGCATCTCGATGCAAATCGATAACCACTTTGATGGTCGGGTTTGCTTTAAGCGTCTTTCCAATGGCATCCAGAGCCCTTGTGTAAGAACCGTTATATGATGGGCTGTCGTATATATTTCTGTCATGAATTACCGATATTCCATTTTCCTTCAACACATTTTCAAGTTCATCTCCGACACTTATCACATTGTAGCGTTTATCCTCAGTTCTCTCCACATCTGTAAGTGTGTAGAAATCCCTTCCCTGCGGTAAATAACTTTCACTTCCGTGAGTATGAATTATAAGTACATGGGGCCCGTCTCCCACAAGCTTAAATGGAAGTTTTGAATTAAGCAACCATTTGATATCTATTCCCTTTGTGCTGTCATTCTTCACCCATACATTTTCATAAACAACATATCCTTTCGATGTTACGGGCTTTATGGTTATATTTTCTATGGGATAAGTTTTCTCTGTTTTCTCTCCTCCTATGGTATATTCCCACACCGTAAGCTCTTCGCGTTCCGGCTGTCCGGATTCAACTTCAATCTCAACCACAGTTTCTTCATATACTTCATTTTCTGCTTCATCCTCATCTCCCACATCCACGGCAGTCTCGGAAAAAGCCATATTCAAAAAAAACTTTCCGGTATCACCTTCAACCAACGGAGTCTGCCCTGCAACCGCATATTTCACAAAGCTTTCATTCTCCGACAGTTCTGACATATATTTCATAATTTTTTCTTCTGCCCCAAAGTAAGAGAGCACTCTTACCATAACACAGACAGACACTACCGCGAAAATAACAATAATAAAAAAATTGTTTTTCTTTCCTTTCATCTTTTTCCTCCGTCCGCAAAATATCCATTAACATATATATTGCGAAAAAGAAAAAAAATGCAAACACCGATGATGTATATCCACACATCATCGGTGTTGTTTTATTATCGTCTCGGACGGCGAGTATTCGTACGTCTGTCTGAATACTGTTTTATTCCGGAAATCTTGCTGTCACTATCTTGCATAAACTGCTTGAGCTTATCTTCAAAAGAAAGTTCCACATTCTCTTTCGGAGAGGACTTTGGTGCAAAATTCGTTTGCGGACGTTCCGGACGCGGCTCAGCCTTGCGAATAGATAAACTTATCCTTCCGTTTTCGTCAATTCCGATAACTTTAACCTTGACATCCTGACCGTTTTTCAAATGTTCATTTATATCGTTTACATATGTATGAGAAATTTCGGAAATATGTACCATTCCGCTTTTCCCATCTCCCAGAGCTACAAAAGCACCATATTTTGTGATTGATGTAACCTTCCCGTTACATACCGCACCTATCTCAAGTCCCATACCCTTACCTGTGTCCTCCTTTGTATTTTAAAAGAAAGCCTAATTCTTTGAAACATCTTCAAATATTATTGCATTCGAATCAACAAAACCTTGTTCTTCCGCTTTTTTCTTCATATACTCCATATACTCATCGCTTGATTCTTTCCCGAACAGTTGTTCAAGGTCTGCATACTTTTCTTCAAGTTCTATCTTCTTGAGCTTCTCACCGGATATGGACATTTCAGTCTTTTCAACTTCCGAAGCACTCCTATTTGCCTCAACTTGATTCTGAACAAGAGTGACAGATGCGTAAACAACAAATACCGCAAGAATTATTTTAGGCATCAAATTGCGTCTTCTCTTTTTCTTGCTCTTCTCTTTTTTCTGCAACTGACTCTCTCCTTTCCTTAATCTTCTTCATTCTTCCCCGATAGCTTTGCTTTACCCCACGCCACATCCATCTCAAAACAAGATAGACAGGATGTGTTATCATCCATAAAAACTTTTTAATTAAGAATACGACCGACACGCAAACTCTGAACACTATTTCGCTTACAGCCGATATGTAAACAAAGCCTCCGCAAAAAGTGCCTAAAAGCACATACCATCGCATTCTGCCATTTGAAACAGTAAGTACAAATGCAAAAAGAATAATTATTGCAACATTCCAGAACAGTATATCCGTTACCACCGTAAGAATTCTTTTACCGGGCGAAAAAAACCTGAGCACTCTGAATAAGTCAAACAAAGCACCAAGGCAAACTCCCATAAGTGCAGAATAAAAGAATTCTAAAGTTTGCAAAGAAACTAAATTCGCCACAACAGAGCACCGCTACTTAAAAAGGCGTGACCAGAAACTGCCGCCTGCTATAAGCTCACTATATTCCAGTCCGTCAATTGTGCCCTCAACCGCAAGTTCTCCCGTTTCGAGATTCAATCTTTCTATATGAAGTCCCGAACCTTTCACAGTTAAAAGTCCGCGATTTGTTGAAAGCTGCACAATACTTTCATCAAAATTTTCAACATCCGAAACTCCGGAGATACTCATTCTGAATCGATTTTCGATTATGATGTTCTGCGGAACATCTTTTGAAACACTTTTATCTTCAAACTGCATAAGCGACCTCCAATACTTTTCTTGTGATAAGTATATTTGTCGCTTCTGAGTTTTATTCTCAAATTTATAGGTCTACATAAAAATCAGCGCACTTCTTCATACATAGTGTGCGCCTCGTCCTTGGTCATATGCTCATTCACGGCGAGGACACGAATCTTGAGTGTTCGAGTACCAAAAGAAATCTCAATAATATCGGAAACCTTAACATCATAAGATGCCTTCACCGGCTTTCCGTTTACTGAGACTCTGCCATTGTCACAAGCTTCATTTGCGACCGTTCTTCTCTTTATAAGTCTTGAAACCTTAAGGTATTTGTCTATTCTCATATAAAACCTTCGCTTGCCCTAAAACAGGCATTAAGTTTTGTGCTGTGAAGAGGATATGCTACCCGGAGACAGAAAAAAACCTGTCTCCGGCAATAACATAGCTTAAGCTTAATTACTTCGCGACAGCGTCCTTAAGAGCCTTGCCGGCCTTGAATACCGGGCTCTTAGATGCAGGAATGGTAATTGTCTCTTTTGTGCGCGGGTTGCGACCCTGTCTTGCTGCACGAGTCTTAACCTCGAATGCACCAAAGCCAACGAGCTGAACCTTGTCGCCTGCTACAAGAGCAGCTGTGATAGCATCAACTGTTGCGTTGATAACCTTCTCAGCGTCCTTCTTGGAAAGTGCTGCCTTTTCAGCAACTGCATTTACCAATTCTGTTTTGTTCATCTGATTTTGCCTCCTATTTTGTTTTTATCTAAAAGGCGTGAAGTAAAAAATTCCCCACCGTTTTAGCAATTAAATAATCAAAGCTTGTCCGAGAAACGAGAGAGAAGCTCCGAAAGCTCTCCGTCTTCATCTTCAAGCTTTTTAAACTCCGCAAGAAACTTCTCATTGCGGCTATCAAGCTCCTGCTCCGGATTAACCCCCAAAAGGCGAGAAATCCTCACAACATCGAGCAATATATTTCCTACATTCATATCATTGCCCAAATCAAGCTCTTTTTTTATGGAATCGGAAAGCTCCGATATATCCTTCTGCAAAAGGCCTGCTTTTTTCGCCTTACTTTGAAGCTTCTCCGCCCGCATAAGAGCAGGAAGACTTCTTGCAACCGAATCCATAGCAGAAAAATGGGTGTTGTGGCTTTTTTCCTTCCGCTTTATATCGTCCCAATTTTCGAGAACTTCATCGGAAGTATCCGCTGTTACATCTCCGAAAACATGGGGATGACGCAGAATGAATTTTTTACAGACCCCATCGGCCACATCATCGATATCAAATCTTCCGACTTCACTTTCAAGCTCTGCGTGAAAAACCACCTGAGCAAGAACATCCCCGAGTTCCTCAAGAAGAAGTTCGGCATCTTCATTATCAATAGCCTCGCACGCCTCATAAACTTCTTCCACAAAATTCATTCTGATGCTCTTGTGAGTCTGCTCACGATCCCAGGGACATCCCTCATCGGATCGGAGAATCTTTGTTATCTCGACAAGATCCCGGAAACCATATTTTTCTTTCCTTATAAAATTTATCATATTTATCACTCTCCTGCAAGTACTTTTTTCAAAATATTTAAATTTTTCAATCATTATTTAAAAATTTAGATATACTTTCCCCACCGAAATACACACTTTTGCCTTTCACCTGCACTATACCCACCGCAAAAAAGGTCACAAGGCACATCAAAAAACCTGCAAAAACCGAGAAAACTGTCGAAAAACAGAATCCAAACGCAGTTCTTGTTAAACTCGAAGCGGTCTCTGCAGCAACATAAGACACGACTCCCGGCAGGAAAGGTTTAATAAAAACTTTGGTGATTTCAATTTTTATAAAATCATATCGTTTGAGTGTCCCCACATTGATTGCGGCAATGGTTCCGTAGCATAGAACCGTGCTGATTGCGGCACCGAGAATATTTATTTCCACACGGCTTACAAACAAAATATTTGACACTATCTTCACAGCAACACCAAGTGCACCTGAAATCACCGGTATATGAACACTTCCCAAAGACTGATGAATTGAATTTGTTACCGTAACAATCGTGAGAAACGGAATCGCAAAACAAAGATATCCGAGAATCAGCGATGAAGCCTCCAGACAGAGCGAACTTACATTTCTACCATAAAGGAGTGACATCACTTCTTCAGACAGAGCCAGAAGCCCGAAGGCCGCAGGAAACGCAACCGTCATACCGATGGTCATTGCGGAATTTGCGAGTTTATTTACTTCCGACTTATCGCCTTTTGCAAAAGCAAAGGATATCGCAGGAATGGCAGATATCGCAAGAGTGGTTGTAAATACAGAGGGCAAATTAAAAAGAGTTACCGCATAGTTATATGCTCCAAAGAGCCATTTTGCACGATATTCGGAAAATCCGCTGCCCTGAAGCAACTTCATCACCAAAGCGCTGTCCACCACATTTCCGACACTTATTATCGCCGCACCTGCGGTAATCGGAATTGCAAGAGAAAAGAGTTTTCGTATTATCTTTCCCTCCGACTCATCAGACACAGTCACCTTATCCTTCTTTCCTTCCCGACAAAAGCAGAAAAACAAAGCAGAGAGAAAAGCTCCGACACTCACTCCAAAAATCGCGCCCGCGCTTATTACCGCACTGTCAAAGCCTAAAAACCTCATATATATCGCCGCCGCAATTCCGAAAAGCAACTTTCCCAAGGCTTCAAGAATTTCCGATACAGCTGTTGGATACATATTTGATTTACCCTGAAAATAGCCTCTGTTTATCGCAGAAATGCAAACGAACATCACAGCAGGAGAAATCGCCTTTATCGAAAGGGCGGCACTTTTGCTTCCCATAAGTTCAGCCAGCATATCTGCGCCGAAGAACATTACAGAAAATCCTGCCATCCCTACTGCCGCAAAAGTGAAGCAAGATACTTTATATATCCGAAAAGCATATCCGTCATCTTTTTTTGATTCCGCTTCCGAAACCATTTTCGATACTGCAGAAGGTATTCCTGCCGTGGAAAGAACGAACAAAAGCGTGTATATGTTATAAGCTATCGAGAAATCAGCCATACCAACAGGTCCGAGAAGATTTCCGAGAGGTATTTTATAGCACGCGCCTATCACTTTTACGGCCACTCCCGCAAATGCAAGAATTGCGGCACCGTAAAAAAAACCTTGCTTTTTCTTTTTCATAGCACAAATTCACACCCTTTGTTTTTTATATGCGAATTTATGCTTGAAAAACTCATTTTATGCCTTTGACATTATACATTGCTTTTTCAATATCTATAGTTTTAAACTCATTGTTTTCATAAAGCACCCTGCCATGTACCATAGTCATAACAACATCCGAGCCTTTTGCCGCATAAACGATATTGGATATTACATTATGACACGGAACCAGATGAGGACGTTCAAAATCAACAAGAATGAGATTTGCAAAATAACCCTCGGCTATCTTTCCGCAGTTTTTTCTTCCCTGTGCAAGATTTCCGTTTGCGGTAGCAATTTTCAAGGCTACGTATGCATCTGTCACCGTTGCTTTCTTTTCAATACCTTTATGCAGAACGGCAAAGAGCTTCATTTCTTCAAACATATCCGTATTGTTATTGCTTGCAACACCGTCGGTGCCGAGAGTCACATTTACACCCCTTCTCATCATTTCAGGAACGGGAGCAACGCCTGATGCAAGCTTTAAGTTGCTCATAGGACAATGTGCTATGTGCCCGTCATAGCTTTTTAGAATCTCCATATCATTTTCTGTTATATAACAACAATGTGCAAGAAGCGGATGCGTTCCTTCAAGCAAACCTTCCGAAGCAAAAAGCTCCACAGGCGTTTTTCCATACTTTTCAATGCAATTTTTATGCTCCGCCTCCGTTTCCGAGGTGTGAATCTGTAAAATAAGATTGTTTTTCTTTGCATATTCCGCCGTTTTGATACGACAAAGCGATTCGGTTGTGTATTCCGCATGGATAGAGATATCGGCAATTACACGCCCGTCGCCGTTTTCCTTCACATACTCAAGAAGTCTCTTCATTTCTGAAACCGAGGGCATATTTTCAAAATCCTCACCATTTCCTACGATTGATCTTGAAAGATTTGCACAGATTCCCGACTGCACGGTTGCTTCGGCAATTTCGTCTGTGAAGAAATAGCTGTCGGAGAAAGATGTCGTGCCCGATGCAATCATTTCTGCAAGAGCAAGCTTTGTTCCGGCAAGAACTTTTTCTCCCGTAAGCTTGTCCTCTGCCGGGAAAATGTGATTGAAAAGCCAATCAGAAAGCTCACAGTCATCCGAAAGACCGCGAAAAAGGGTCATGGGAATATGAGTGTGAGTATTTACAAATCCCGGCATCATAACCTTCCCCGATGCATCTATTATTCGTGAAAACTCACCTTCAGGCATAGTAGTTCCCACATATGAGATTTTCTTATCCGACACAACGACATATGCGTTTTCAAGATAAGGCATTTCGTCATCCATCGTTATCACTCGGACATTTTTAAACAAAATATTCATAAGTATTCTCTCCGTAAAGTTTTAAAGCGGCGGTATTTGCCGCCGCCATAATTTTAAAGTTCAGCACCGCAAGAAGCGCAAAAAGCATTGTCACGACAGTTTGCCGCACCGCAGGATTCGCATTTCTTTGTTCCCTTGACTGCTTCAAGTGCCTCCAGAAGCTCATCAAGCTCTTCTTTTTTATCGTCAAGTGCAAGAAGAACCGCCTGAAGTCTTCCCCTTTGAATTTCCTCATCTCTGTGTTCGGCATAAACAAGCCGTCCCGCTTCTTTATAGAGGATATCCATATCCGTTTTAATGTTCAGGATTTTTATTTTAAGTTTTGAAGCACTATATACTTCACCGGCTTTTTTGCCGGCATCACCGACTGCCTTTGATGCCATATCACCGGCAGTTGCTGCGGTGGAATAAATTTTTTCCAGAATTGAACTGAAATTTTCGTTCACGATACAACCTCCCGAAAATACTATGTCATTCTACCTTTAGTATACTACCGGCGGCTCAAAAAATCAATATGCAAAGCTTCCTCCGCCTATAAATTCACGAAGCAGCGAATCCTTCGGTACAAAATCATCCGACAAGTCTTCAAACGCCTCGATATTTTCGAGAAGTCTGCAGACCTCATCGTATCTCGCAATTCCCTCGGGCACACATTTGACTGCATCCTTGAGATGCTTCTTCAAAACACATATTTCATATTCATGTGTTGAATTTATCGTTATGTCGGCATGGGATTTGAACGGAGAAATATACTTTTTCTCCCCGTTTCGGATTCCTTCCCATATAGCAAGAGTAAAGTTTGCATCTGCACCGCGGAAAAGGTTGTCGCGGACAATTCTTCTTGTGAGTCGTGTCCACGTGCCTTTGTAGAACACATTCCCGTCATTCATAAAATTGCTTCTTGCAGAAATATAAAGTTTAATTCCGTGATTCCCCGCATGGGAAGTTATCATTTCATTAAGCGCGTGAATTCCTTCAAATATAACTATCTCATTCTTTTTAAGGCAAAGAGGGGTCACAGTCTCACTTCTTCTCTGATTTGCGAAGTCAAATTTCGGAACAAGCACTTCACGTCCTGCGATTATATCCTCAATGTGGCCGTTCAAGAGAGGAAGGTCAAGACATTCGGGGGATTCATAATCAATTTTCCCATCTTCGGTCTTGGGTGCAGTCTCCGGGTCAACTGTTCTGAAATAATCATCGAGCGAAACGGAATGGGTCATTATCCCCTTTTTCTCAAGAGCATTTTTGAGTTTCAGGGCTGTGGTGGTCTTTCCGGAGCCTGACGGACCCGACAAGAGAACCACGCAGCTTTCTCCCGACTTTTCGGCAATTTTCTTCGTTGCCGTCATCACCGACTTTGCATATGAGCTTTCACATTCCTCCACAAACGCTTTTGGATCAAGCAAAATCCGCGAATTCACTTCCTTCAGTTCAAGTGCCATTATTTACGCCTCCCATTCTGCGAAGAAGTCAACAACCGATTTTTGTGTTTCAGCTATTTTTTCAGTTGCATTATTGTATTCATATGGATATTTGGGATTAAATATTCTTTCTATCCGTCCATTTTCCCTGTCAATAAGCTTCGTAACTCCGCCTGCACCGGCAGAAAGTATTGTGTGAAGCTCATCCATAATATAATTATTGTAATCGCTTTCATATCCGGGTTTTGAATAACCTACATTTTCAAGATTTCCCGACATATACTTTTGTCTGTAGAGATAATAAGGAACATATCCGCTTCCGTAAAGTGCGTGCATTGCATATTCCACCATCTCTTCTGTTGCCTTTCCGTCCGGAAGAATATACTTTTCGCGATGAAGCTCCGAGCCTTTTTTTATGGCAAGAGTATGCACCGTTATATTCTCGGGAGAAAGCTCTGTCATGCGGTCTACGGAATTTTGGAAACTATCAAAGCTGTCACCGGGAAGTCCGGCTATCAGGTCTGTGTTTATAACAAGTCCTCCCACAGCTCTTGCAGCTCCGATTGCCTGCACAACATCCTGCGCAGTATGACGGCGATCCATCGCTTTAAGGATTTCATCATTCATTGTTTGCGGATTTACGCTTATCCGCGTTGCCCCACCTTCGCGGATTGTTCTGATTTTATCCATTGTAAGCGTGTCGGGTCGTCCGCCTTCCACGGTGTATTCACCAACATTTTTTATATCAAAATTATCGGAAATACATTTCATCACAAAAGCAAGCTCATCATTCTCAAGTGATGTGGGAGTTCCTCCGCCTATGTATATGGACTTAAGCAGAAGTCCCGCTTCCTTTGCCGAATCACCGAGCATCTTTATTTCTCGCTCAAGCATATGAAGATACGGAGAGACAAGATGTCTCGCCTTTTCAATTGAATGACTTACAAAAGAACAATAACGACATCTCGAAACGCAAAACGGTATGCCCACATAGAGTGACATATCACGTTTCTTTGCGCTTTTCAAAAGTTTTTCTGCACGGACAGCACAAGAAACTGCAAGCTCTGCTCTTTCCTTCGATACGAAATACTCCTTTTCCATCATTTCTGCCGAGAGCTTTTCATCCATACCTTCCCTCAGGAAATTTGCCGCCACCTTGGACGGACGAATCCCTGTAAGTGCACCCCAGGCAGGAGTCTTCGGAAGAAATGGCAATGCCGCATTGTAAAATGAGGTTTTTATACCTCTTCTGCAAGCACGTTTTCTGTCTTCCTCATCAATTGGAGAAAATGAAAACTCACACTCCGAAAAGCTTTCTTTTCCGTCCAGATATATTTCTGTCCGTGAAAGCACGCGATTTTCCGAAAAAGACAGTTTTATAACAGAAAAGTCTCCATTCTTCGGTCTTTCCTCAACTATCTCAGCGTGAGAATTGGGAAAAAGACACATATATATCTGTTGTGAAGCATAATCAAAATTATGACCCTCAAGATATAACTTCATCGTCTCATCGCCTCTGCCATATAGGGATTGAATATTCTTTCTTCCGAGAGCAAAGTGCTCTCTCCGTGTCCGGGATAGACCTTGAAATCTCCCGGAAGAAGATACAACTTCTTGAGAGACGCGAACATCTCTGATATATCTCCGCCGGGCAAATCACATCTACCACAGGTTCCCGCAAAAAGTGTATCTCCGGAAAACATAACGTCATCGCAAAAAATACAGAAACTTCCTTCCGTATGACCCGGAGTGTGAAGAAATTCAAAATGCATATCCCCCACATCAAGGAAACCTCCATCGGAGATTTCCATATCAGCCGTAATGGGATCAAATTCTCCGACCCCCATAAGCGAAAGTCCCGAGAGATATGCACTTGAGAGTCGTTCATATTCAAGTGCACCTGCCGCAACCTTTGCATTTGTTGCATTTGTGAGCTCATTTACGGCAAGAATATGGTCAAAATGTCCGTGAGTGAGAAAAATATACGAAACCTGCACGCCAAGTGCCTCCGTTTCTTTCAGAATCACTTTGGCATCATCACCGGGATCAATGACCACGGCATTTTTTCCGCTGAATACTATATAGCAATTTGTTCCGAGATTTCCCACCGGAATGGTCTTTACTTCCATCATCTTTCTTCTCCGAATACCTCATCTGTGTTCATAACAACGGTTATGGGTCCGTCGTTTACCGACTCAAGCTCCATATATGCACCGAAAACTCCGGTTTCAGTCTTATATCCGGCATCGCGCAAGAGCTCCGTGAAATACTCATACAACGGTTTTGCGTGTTCCGGTCTTGCGGCTTCAACAAAGCTCGGGCGGTTTCCTTTTTTTGTATCGGCATATAAAGTGAAATTTGACACAACCATCATCGAGCCTCCTGCCTGTGCGCAGGAAAGATTGAGTTTTTCTTCCGAATCCTCAAAGATCCGCATCATTGAGATTTTCTTTGCAAGATATTCTGCATCCTGGGCAGTATCCCTTGTGGATATACCGAGCAGAATGAGAAGTCCGTTTTTTATTTTTGAATGTGTGATACCGTCAATTTTTACCTCGGCGGATTTCACGCGTGTTATTACTGCTTTCAAAACTTTACCTCCTAAAAGAAATCAGCTGAGCGATCTCTTTATATCAATTACTCCGGCAACACCGTGGAGCTTGTTCATAACAAACTCAAGCTGTTCCTTGCCATTTGTGTTCATAACAACATTCACTATTGCATATCCGTCTCCGAGAATTCGTGCATCAAGCTGTTGAACAGGTATTTTTAAATTATTGAGAATTGTAACTATGTCCATAACAAGACCCGCACGATCCTTTGCAGAAATCTGGAGCGATGTTTGGAATTTATCCTTGATATCATCTGCCCAGGATACGCATATCCACCTCGTAAGGTCATCGGAATTTTTCATTGCATTGGTGACGTTCTGGCAATCCGAACGATGCACCGAAACACCATAACCACGGGTTACAAAACCTATGATAGAGTCCCCCGGTATCGGAGTACAACACCTTGCAAACTTAACAAGACAGTTTTCAACGCCCGGTACAATTACACCGGATGCCGAAGTTTGCGGCTTTGCCTGAGTTGCGATTTTCTCTTTTACAGCCTCATCATCGTTTGATACGGGTGGCTGTGATTTTTGCAATTCACTCTTGACACGATTTATGATTCTGCTGAGCTTCACACCGCCGTAGCCTATGCTTGCATAGAGTTCTTCAACGTGATTGAAAGACATACGGCTGCCTACGGTTGTAAGAATTGAGTCCTGTTCTTCTCCCGAAAGTTGAATTCCCTCACGTTTGAATTCCTTTTCAACCTCAGCACGTCCTCTTGCGATATTTTCCTCGCGGCATTCCTTCTTAAACCATTGTTTTATCTTATTTCTTGCCTCGCCCGTCTTTGCAATCTTTATCCAGTCACGATTCGGACCCTTTCCGGAATTGGTAGTGAGTACCTCAACTATTTCGCCGTTTTTGAGCTTATAGTCAATCTGCACCATACGTCCGTTTACTTTTGCACCGGACATACGATTACCGACAGCTGAATGAATGGAATATGCAAAGTCAATGGGTGTTGAGCCTGCAGGAAGGCTTACAACGTCTCCGTTGGGAGTGAACACAAACACCTCATCGCTGAACATATCGGTTTTGAGCGAGGAAATAAAGTCCTCATCCTCAACTTCCTGATTTTCAAGAAGCTGACGCACCCAGGCAAGCTTTTCTTCGAGGTTGCTCTTTCCCACACCTGTTTTATACTTCCAATGAGCCGCAATTCCGTATTCCGAGGTCTGATGCATTTCCTCTGTTCTTATCTGCACCTCAAACGGAATTCCTTCGCGCCCGATAACGGTAGTATGAAGAGACTGGTACATATTAGGTTTGGGCGTGCTTATATAATCCTTGAATCTTCCGGGTACCGGGCGGTACATATCGTGAATGAATCCAAGGACATTATAACAATCTGCCACACTATCAACTATAACACGCACAGCATAGAGATCATATACCTCATCAATGGTCTTATGCTGAGTATACATTTTTCTGTAAATGCTGTAGATATGCTTTACACGGCTCTGAAGTCTCGCCTTTATATCCGCCTCTTCAAGACGTGCTATGAGACGTTCCTTGATGTGACTTAAAAACTCGTCACGCTCTTCGCTTCTTTTTTCAAGTTCCTCGGTTATCTCGGCGTATCCGACCGGGTCAAGACAACGAAGCGATATGTCTTCAAGCTCCCATTTTATCTTCTGCATACCAAGTCTATGCGCAAGAGGTGCGTATACCTCCATAGTTTCAAGAGCTTTTTCGCGCTGTTTTTCCGGTCTGTGGAATTCAATTGTGCGCATATTATGAAGGCGGTCCGCAATTTTTATAAGGATAACACGAATATCCTTACCCATTGCAAGAAACATCTTGCGAAGGCTCTCTATCTGCGCCTCTTCCTTACTTGCATATGGCATTCTTGTGAGTTTTGAAACACCTTCTACTATATCTGCAACCTCTTTGCCGAATTTGGATTTTATCTTATCATAGCCAAACTCTGTGTCTTCGATGCAGTCGTGCAGAAGTGCCGCAATTACGGAATCGGTATCAAGCTCCATTTCCGCAACAACCTCCGCAACGGAAATGGGATGGGTTACATAGTCACTTCCGTCACGACGCTTCTGTCCCTCGTGTGCTTCCGTTGCACAGTCATATGCCTCATGAATACGCTTTTCATCGGCATGAGGGATATATCCTTTTATTTTACTTATAAGTTCCTGATATTTTCCTTCAGGCATCATAGGGCATCATCTTCTCCCACTTTGATTATACAATCTATATATTTTTGAATCGTTCAAATCCACTTTATTATTATGCTCCGCAATTTCTATCTGTACCCTGTAATTCTCACATTCATAACTCATAAGTCCCACTTCCGTAAATATCTCAAAAGCAAGGAGCAATTTTGACAAAGTAATATTTCTTATAAGCGAGAATGCGCGGCGTCGGATCTGCAACATCGGTGCAGACAAAGAAAAATCGGCGCGAGTTATCATTCGCCATATTTTCCCGAGCTCTTCATAGCTTATTGCGACATCGTCTGTTCTTTTTCCCATACGGGCGGCTTCAAGACAAGAAAATGCATTTTCGAACTCACACAATTCTTTTTCCTGAGGGCGGGCATCCTTTATATGAAGCTGAACATTTTCACCGATAAAATTATTTATCTCCGGAGTAAAGGCTATATCTATGAAATCCCCTTCCGAAAACGGAAGCGTTTCCATCTGCTGACCAAAGTATACACATTGAAACTTTCCTGTTTGCTCTATCTGTATTTTCGTGTGTCGGTTATTGCCAATCGGTATGATTCTTGTGACCTTACATTTGTTAAGGCGAAGCTTTGGTGCTTCATTTTCTTTTCCGTAAGGTTCCATTATCCGAAGTGCACGAAGCTGAGAAAGAGTGAGTTCTCTCGGATCAACTTCAAAATCTATATCAAGAATGGGAACATATTCCCGCATATCTTCATATAACTCTTCATTGAGCCTGCGGCGGAATTCGGAAATGTTTTCTTTTTTAACAACTATACCTGCCGCAAGGTCATGACCTCCGAATTTTTCAAGAGTATCCGAACATCTTCCGAGAGCAGAATGGAGACTTACCCCGGCAACACTTCTTCCGGAGCCGCGACATTCCCCCTCATCGGCAGAAATAAGGATAGTGGGCTTACCGAACATTGCACACACCCGTGATGCAACTATACCGAGAACTCCTTGATGCCATCTTTCACCGGCTATAACAATAGCACTTCCCTCTTTATATTCAGGGTGTTCTTCAAGCACCGCCATGGCTTCTTTCATAATTGCACTTTCACAAGCCTGACGCTCTCTGTTTTTTTCATCTATTCTTGCAGCAAGCTCCGGAGCACTTTTCTCATCCGCAAACAGAAGATCAAGTGCAAGTCTTGCACTTCCCATTCTTCCTGCCGCATTCATTCTGGGTCCAATGAGAAAACCTATGGCACCGGCAGTCAGAGCTTCACTCTTTTTATATCCTGCCACATCGAGAAGTGCCGAAAGTCCGACCTCTCCCCTCTTTTCTATAAGCGAGAGACCGTTTGCCACAAGTATTCTGTTTTCATCCGTTATCGGCATAACATCCGCGACCGTGCCTATGCAGACATAGGGAAGATATCTTTCCATAACGGTTATGTCATTTCCGCACAAGGCGCATATGAGTTTGAAGGCTACCCCAACTCCCGCAAGAGACTCAAAGGGATATGTGCAGTCATCACGATTGGGATTTACAACAGCCGATGCTTCCGGCATTTCATCACCACATTTATGATGATCTGTTATCACAAAATCAACATCAAGCCCTTTTGCAAAATTCACTTCTTTTGCCGCAGTTATTCCCGTATCAACGGTTATAATCAGACTCACACCTTCTCCGGCAAGAGATGCAACGGCACCTTCGGAAACTCCATAACCATCGCCAAGGCGATCTGGAATATAGCTTGTGCAATCCGCCCCCAACGATTTGAGGTAGTGAAGAAGAATATATGTAGCCGTTACACCATCGGCATCATAGTCTCCGTAAATCGCAATCTTTTCTTTTGCGGATATCGCTTTTTTAATCCTTTCCGTTGCCTTATCCATATCCTTGAGAAGAAATGGGTCGTATAAATCCGAGAGCTCTTTTCTCATAAAAACTCCGGCACTTGCTTTGTCTATCTTCCTGACGGAAAGGAGCTTGGCTGTGAGGGAAGGTATTCCCATTTCCTCCGACAGACGCTTTACTTCACTTTCATCATACTGTCCTGTTATCCATCTTGTATTCTTCATATCTTTCTTTTCCTTTATTCTTTATCTTTATATTATAACAAATTCATAACAAAAATACAACCTATATGATTTAAGTGTTTTCAAATCCGAAAATATGGTGTATAATGATATAAAAGAAAGACATTTTGCTTTATGTTGCCAAGAAAAGGAGACTGCTTGAAGATGAAAGCCATCAAAAGATTCTTTCTTCTTTCGGGAAGAACAATCGCAATGCTTTTTCGTCGTTCGCGTTCACACAGCATCGGTTCTGCCGGTGCACAAACTGCCTTTTTCTTCATTCTGAGCATTTTCCCGTTTATAATTTTCACAAACACAATTATCGCTTCTCTGAATATACCAAAAGAGAGCACCATTCAATTTCTGACCCCGATTTTCCCCGATCAGTTTGTATCTTTTCTCTCCACTTATCTCGATACCATCAATTCAGGTGGTGCTATGAACCTTTTCTCAATAGGTGTTATTCTGGCGTTGTTTACAGCTTCAAAGTCTGTCAGAACTCTTACCGCTTCCTTCGATCGTGCTTATGAAGTAAAAAGTTCAAGAGGCTTTTTTTCGGAAATTTTCTTTTCGATGTTGTTTCTTTTCCTCTTTGCACTCCTCATCGCCGCCTGTATAATTCTTGTTGCGCTGGGGAATGACGTCATCACACGTCTCTTTCTTCATCCTGACATTTCCCCCTCTATTTATAATCTTGTGGATGTATGGAGATGGAGCACAACATCAATGCTTATCTTTTTTTCAATATCACTTATGTATAAGCTTTTGCCCTCAAAAAAAATAGCTTTTGTTGAAACTCTGCCGGGAACGTTCTTCACTCTTATAGGATTTCTTATTCTGACCGGTGCTTTTTCCCTGTATGTCAATGTCTTTGCCGGAGAATCTATCTTCTATGGTTCTATCGGCACTATAATTCTCTTTATGCTATGGATGTATTTTATCGGAATAGTTCTCATCCTCGGTGCGGAGCTGAACAAAATCGTGATTGATTTAAAAAACGAACAAAAGGAGACCAATTCTCATGAAAATTCTTGATAAACTTGAACTTGCCCTTGCGGATATAAGAAAGAAAACCGATTTCGTCCCCAAAATAGGACTTGTTCTCGGTTCGGGACTGGGCGGACTTGCTGATGATATGGATATCGTTTCGGAAATATCCTATAGCGAAATCAGCGACTTTCCCATATCAACAGTAAGCGGTCACGCCGGAAAATTCCTTTTCGGATATATCGAAGATGTTCCCGTCGTTGTCATGCAGGGACGTGTCCACTACTATGAAGGCTACGATATTCACGATGTTGTTCTACCCATCCGCATCATGGGACTTTTAGGCGCGAAAATTCTCTTTCTCACCAATGCCGCAGGCGGAATACGGCGTGATTTTTCCAAAGGCTGTCTTATGGTGATACGGGACCACATTTCAAGCCTTGTCCCGTCCCCTCTTATCGGCCCCAATATTGATGAATTGGGAGTTCGGTTTCCCGATATGAGTTGTGTTTATGATGAAGAGCTTTGCACTATTATCAAAAACAGTGCAAATGAGCTTTCAATCAATGTTGAAGAAGGCGTGTATATCCAGACATCGGGACCAAATTACGAGACCCCTGCCGAAATCCGTGCATATTCTCTTTGGGGTGCGGATGCCGTTGGAATGAGTACCGCCTGCGAAGCGATGACAGCACGCCATATGGGCATACGGGTTTGCGGCATAAGTTGTATAACAAATATGGCGGCAGGAATAAGTGATGCACCATTAAGCCATGCGGAAGTAAAAGAAACAGCCGATCGTGTGGGAAAAGAATTTGCAAGCCTGGTAAAACACTCTGTTTCAAAAATGAAAAGTCTTTAATTCTCAATAGCAAGGAGAGCCTGTCGGAAAATCCGACAGGCTCTCTCCTTTTTGCATAAAAGAATCGGCGATGATTAAATCATCGCCGATTAGAAATTCAAAATGAATTATCTGATAACTTCATACTTCTCGTAAATTGCGAGAACGTCATCAATTGCAAGTCCTGCGAGCTCCTGCTGGAATGCATCCCATTCCTTCATAGAGCGCTGACCTGTGATGAACTTTGAGATACCTTCCTGAACAACTGCATCGATAGATGTGTTGAGCTCGGAAAGTGCTGTTGAATCCTCATCTGACATCTGGATATAGAGAGTCGGATCAAGATACTCATATGTGTATTCATCAAGGATTATATCTGTTGTTGCAGCCTGCTCTGCAGAGATAGCGACGTCGATGGAAGCCGGATCTATACGGCAGTATGTGCCGATTGTCTTGAATCCATACTTTGTCTGTCCCTTTTCGTCTGTGCCAAGGATGTAGTCCTTCTTGCCTTCAGCATCAACAGAATAGGACTCTCCTTCTTTACCCCAAGAAACAAGCTCTGCTGCTTCATCTGTGTAGAACCAGTTGATGTATCTTGCAGCATTTGCAGTTCTTGCCTGGTCATTGTTATTGCAGATTGCCATACCAGTCGGGTCATTGTTATATTTATTAACCTTTGCAATACCTACACCATTATCTGCATGAGGCGGTGTCATTACAGCGAGTGTGAACTCAGGATTGCTCTTGCGTGCCGGGAGGTTGAAGTGGTCCATACGAACCTGATACTCAGGCATCATAAATCCACGGTTTGTTGCAACAAGTTCTTCCCACTCACCTGCTTTGATTGTTGTGAAGTTCGGGGGAACGAGACCTTCTCTTACCATCTTGTTAAAGAACTCGACGATTTCTCTCATAGTCTCTTCTCTTGCACCATAGGACCAAGTTGCATTTTCAAAATCATAGTATACGCCGTAATGGAAGTTAGGCTTCCAAGAGCAACCTATAACACCGATATTTGCAAGTCCTGAACGCATGCAAAGCGGATAGGAATCCGGATAGAGAGCTTTGAGCTTCTTCGCAACCTTATAAAGGTCGTCCATTGTTTCGGGAGTTTTGAGGTTATTCTTTTCAAAAATATCCTTACGATAGAGCCATGCGCGGATGTTTGTTGATCTCTCAACACCATAAACCGGTGAATAGTAAATCTGTCCATCAGAAGTCTTGCGAGTATCTTTCATCCACTGATCTTCTTCGGGGAGGCCATCCCAGAATGCATTATAATCGGGCATAAATTCCTCACACTGGTCGAGAGAAACGAATGCGCCCTGTGCACAGTAGCTTGAGAATCCGGAGGGCTTACCCTGGAAACCAAATACGTCAGGTCTGTTTTCGTCGTCTGTCATAAGGAGCGGGAACTTTGTTCCGAAATCGGATGACGGGATAGCTGTAACCTGGAGATCTCCACCGATGCTTTCCTTTATGTACTTCCATACTGCCCAGTTCTGGTCATAAGGCCAGCTTTCATGGCTTGCGATTGTTACTTTGAGAGTTGCATTATCGGGGATAGCTTTACCTTCAGGAATTTCAACGTTTACTACTTCGTCTTTCCATTCGATTTTGTTTCCGCCTGCAACATTTCCCAAATCGTTTGCGCTTTCTGAGCCGCCTTCGCCGCCGCAGGCTGCGAGAGCAAACATCATCACAAGCGCAAGAGAAAGTGCTATGAGTTTTTTCATTTTCATTTCCTCCTTAAAATTTTGCATGATTTTTTCACGCATTGAATATATACATTATACTCAATGCTCTTTTCATTGTCAAGAATATTCCGAAACTTTCTTGTAACATTTTTACAATACAAGCATAGCAAAAAACTCATTTTTCGCAAACATTACCAAAAGTTACCTCAACTTTTTTCAAATGTTTTTGCGTGAATTTTTGCAAAATTCAATCTCAATGCATTGGACACAACACAAAAACTGGAAATACTCATAGCCGCCGCACCAAACATTGGATTTATCCCGATTCCGATAAACGGAACAAACACCCCTGCCGCAAAAGGAATACATATCACATTATACAAAAACGCCCAGAATAAGTTTTGATGAATATTGCGAAGTGTTGCTTTTGAGAGTCGTATTGATGCCGCAAGATCGGATAATCCGCTTTTCATAAGCACCACATCGGCTGCATCCATCGCCACCTCGGCACCTGCGCCTATGGCAATTCCCACATCTGCACGCACAAGCGCCGGAGCATCGTTTATCCCGTCGCCTACCATAACCACGCATCCCTTCCCGGAAAGCTTTGCCACCGCCTTTTCTTTTTCATTCGGCAGAAGCCCGGCAATCACTTCCGAAACTCCTGCTGTGTTTCCTATCGCCCGTGCGGTTCTTTCGTTATCGCCCGTGAGCATAACAACGTGGATTCCCATATCACGCAAGTCAAGGATTGCCTTGTAGCTGTCACTTTTAATCACATCCGCAACAGCGATAATTCCAACGCACTCTCCGTCCGAAGCAAAAAACATAGGGGTTTTTCCTTCATCGGCAAGTCTGTCTGCTTCTTTTTTCAGATTATCCGGTATTTTCGCCCCCATTTTAACAAATTTATAATTTCCTGCCATCACAAGTTTTCCATCGATTTTTGCACGGACACCACTTCCCGAAAGCACCTCAAAATCCCCTGTTTCCTTTTCCGCAACACCGTCTTCGTAACCTCTTTTCACAACAGCACTCGCAAGAGGATGTTCGCTCTTTTTTTCTATTGAAACCGCAAGGGACATAAGCTCCGATTCCGTCACCGCATCCGATGTGATTATATCCGTCACCTCAGGTTCGCCCTTGGTTATTGTTCCGGTCTTATCCAGCGCAACCACCTTTGCACGTCCCGTCATTTCAAGTGCCTCAGCCGTTTTGAACAGAATTCCGTTTCGTGCGCCAACACCGCTTCCAACCATAATCGCAACAGGTGTTGCAAGTCCGAGAGCGCAAGGACAGGATATAACAAGCACCGATATTCCTCTTGCAAGAGAAAATCCGAGGCTTTCGCCGCAAATGAGCCATACTCCCGTCGTGATGCCGGCAATACCGATAACTATCGGCACAAATATTCCCGACACCCTATCTGCCGCCTTTGCCACCGGAGCTTTTGTTGCCGCAGCCTCTCTTACAGTCCTGATTATTTGTGCCAGAGTAGTATCTTCACCAACACGTGTAGCCCTGCACTTTATAAATCCCGAGAGATTAAGTGTTGCACTTTTTACTTCATCGCCTTTTTCTTTGTCTACCGGAACACTTTCCCCCGTAAGAGCCGCTTCATTCACAGCAGAGCTTCCCTCCAGAACGATTCCGTCAACAGGGATGCTTTCTCCGCTTTTTACAACAAAAATATCTCCTTTTTTAATCTCCTCTATTCCGACTTCTTTTTCTTTTCCGTCCACAATAACAGTTGCAGTCTTCGGGGCAAGACTCATAAGTGAACGAATTGCATCGGTGGTTTTACCTTTTGCTTTTGCTTCAAGCATTTTTCCAACCGTTATAAGCACAAGAATCATTGCCGAAGATTCAAAATACAATTCATGAAGCATATGCTTTGAATCGTGAGGATTCCCCCACATTGAAATAAGTATTCCGATGCTATAGGCAAATGCCGCAAATGAGCCCATTGCAACAAGGGTATCCATATTCGGTGCACGCTTTATAATCCCTTTCACACCGTTTATATAAAACTTGCGATTTATGAGAATAACGACTCCTGCAAGAAGCATCTGCGCTATTGCTATAAAAACTGTTTTTTTCTCAAAAAATTCAGGCAGAGGGAGTGACCACATATTATATCCCATAGAAATATACATAAGTACCAGCAAAAAGCCACACGAGAGCATAAGTCGTCTTTTTAATTCAGGCGTTTCGTTATCCGCAAGAGCATTCTCGGAATCACCTTTTTCCTTATCTCTTTTGGGAGCAATTCCATATCCCGCTTTCTTCACAGCCTTTATTATTTCCGCATCCGTCACACTCCCCTCAACTCCCATAGAGTTTGTGAGAAGATTTACGGCACAGATTTCAACTCCCTCAAGGGACGTAACCGCCTTTTCGACCCGTGCACTACAAGCAGCGCAATTCATTCCCGTGATATCAAAATATCTCATTTTTGCTATACCTCCGGTTAGCTTTCACTAACTGTATTATATCATTCATTTGTCATTTTATCAAGCCGGACTACTTGTTGTCAAAAAAGAAAAGTGCTATAATGGAGAAAAAAGCACGGGAGCTGACCTGATGGCAGAACAACATTGTAACGAATTTATAAAACGTATAGAAGATCTTGCCGAGCGTTCACGCCGCACGAACAGGATAACGGAAACACTTTTTTTAAATCCTGCCGAAGTAGCGGAGGCTCACCGCTTCCTCAAACATCAAAGCGCCGTGAAATTTATTTTTGACGGAGCTTTTCCGGACGCAGAACGCAAACGACTGTTTTTTCTTCCCGACTATATTGACCCTGAGTACTTTCCTTTGGATGAATACATCTCCGTCATAAAAGTCGAGTTTTCATTTTCTTCTCCCACTCACCGTGATTTTCTCGGCTCTCTTATGGGTTTGGGAATAAAAAGAGAAGTCCTTGGAGACATTCTTGTTTTTCCCGATCGTGCATATATTATCTGTGCAGTTCAGATCAGAGATTTCATTCTCACCAATCTGAAAAAAATAGGACGACTGGGAATAGAATGCAGCACCGTTTCCCTTTCGGAAATCGAAGTTCCTACTCCGGAATTCGATATTGTTTCCGGGACGGTTGCCTCTCTTCGGGTTGATTCCGTCACCGCCCTTGCATTTGGCATTTCACGCACAAAAGCAGCAGAGCTTATAATCTCCGGTGCACTTTCATTAAATCACCTTCCCGAAGAGAACATTTCCGCCGATGTCTTGGAAGACGACCTTCTTTCACTTCGTGGGTTTGGCAGGGCAAAGCTTAATTCTGTCGGCGGCACAAGCAAAAAGGGGCGACAATTCATAGAGCTTCACGTGTTTTCAAAAAAATAGCGCAAGAAAAGAACGGCATCGCAATGATACCGTTCTTTTTTCATTTTACTTATTGATATTTTGAATATGTTGCATCGTAAATTTCAAGAACTTCCTTGATGGGAAGTGCTTCAAGCTCCTGCTGGAATGCATCCCACTCTTTGAGTGAACGCTGTCCGGTGATGAACTTTGTGAGACCTTCCTGAACAACAGTATCTATAGATGTGGTAAGCTCTGAAACTTTATTTGCGTCCTCTGCTGAAAGTTCCATAAAGAGACCCGGATCAAGGTTCTCATATGTGCAGTCGAGCAAGAAGTCTGTTGTATCTGCCTGTTCCTTGGAAATAGCAGCAGTAATACAATCGGGGGTTACGCAACGGTATGAACCGATTGTCTTAAAGCCATACTTACCTTCAACACTTTCACCATCTTCGAGGATGTATCTTCTCTCACCTGCATCTTTGTTTACCCATTCAAATGTCTCGCCTTCCTTACCCCAGGAAACGAGTTCAATTCCTTCATCTGAATAGAACCAGTCAACATATCTTGCAGCATTTGCGATTGTCTGTGCATCACCCTTGTTACAGATTGATACAAAACCTACTTCATAGTTATATTTATTAACCTTCGGGACACCTACTCCGTTATCAGCATGGGGCGGAGTCATTCCTGCGAGTGTGAACTCGGGATTTGAAAGTCTTGCCGGCTGATTGAAGTAGTCAATTCTTATCTGATACTCAGCAGGGAGAATGAAACCACGATTTGTTGTGACAAGCTCTTCCCACTCAGATGTCTGAATGGTTGTGAAGTTCGCCGGAATGAGACCTTCTTTTACAAGCTTGTTAAGGTACTCAACGATATCATACATAACATCTTCTGTTGCACCATAGCACCACTCAGCACTGTCATAATCATAGTATACGCCATAATGGAAGTTGGGCTTCCATGAGCAACCTATAACATTGATATTTCCAAGTCCCGAACGCATAGCGATGGGATAAGAATCGGGATAAATTGCCTTAAGTTTCTTTGCAGCCTTATAAAGATCGTCCATAGTTTCAGGAGTCTTGATGTTGTTCTTTTCAAAAATATCTTTGCGGTAGAGCCAGCAACGAACATTAGTATAGCGATCCATACCATAGCTCGGTGCAGCATAAATAAGACCATCTGCAGATCTTCTTGCTTCCTTGAGCCACTGATCTTCCTCAGGCTTACTTTCCCAGAACGCTTTATAATTGGGCATAAAGTCTTCGCAGAATTCAAGTGACACGAATGCACCCTGCGCACAGTAATCAGCAAAACCGGAGGGCTTTCCCTGGAATCCGAACACATTGGGCATGGCCTCTTTATCAGCCATAAGAAGCGGGAACTTTGTTCCGAAGTCGGATGACGGGATAGCTGTTACGTTAATTTGTCCGCCGACACCTTCTTTGATATATTCCCATACTTTCCAGTTTTCATCATAAGCCCAAGACGGGTGACTTGCGATTATTACATCAAGAACTGCATCGTTGGGAACAGCCTTGCCCTCGGGGACATTATCCCTGGGAACGCTCTCGAAGAACTCATCTTTCTTCTCGACCTGAGGCTTTCCTTCGACACCGTCTTGTGCAACATCTCCGCCGCAAGCTGCAAGAGCAAGCATCATAGCAACGGCAAGAGAAAGTGCTATAAGTTTTTTCATTTTCATTTCCTCCTTTTAATGTTTATTTAATTTTAACACTTACAATTCCAAAATGCAACATTATTTTTTACATTTTCGGGCACTTGTTTTCTCATTGCCAACTCACATAAGTCCTACAACAAGAATTACGATTATGAGCACGGGAAGCACAAACTGAAAATAGGGTTTGAGAGCTTTCGGAAGCTTAAAGCCTTTGCCCTCGTTGCATTCTTCAAGATACTTGTCAAAGCCCCATCCCCACTTTGTAACGCAGAAAAGGAGATATACAAGAGCACCGATGGGAAGAAGGAGGTTTGATACTATAAAATCCTCGCTGTCAAGTACATCACGGGCACCGATAAAGGTCACACCTTTAAGTACGTTATAGCCGAGAATTGCAGGAATACTTGTGACAAATATCACAATGCCAACGATGATTGAAGCTTTTCTTCTCTGCCACTTCTTTGTCTCCATAACGTTTGCAATAATGCCTTCAAACACAGCTATTACGGTTGTGAGACTTGCAAAGGTCATAAAGAGGAAGAAGAGAGAGCCCCAAATCCTTCCGCCGGGCATATCCACGAAAACTCTGGGAAGTGCCTCAAATATGAGAGGAGGTCCCGCCGAAGGCTCAACGCCGTAAGCAAAGCAGGCTGGGAATATGATAAGACCCGACATAAGTGCAACGAATGTATCAAGACCGCAGATTCTCACAGCCTCGTTTCCTATGGTTCTGTCTTTTGTCATATAGCTTCCGAAAATCTGCATTGAACCGATACCGATGCTGAGAGTAAAGAACGCCTGATTCATCGCGGCAACGATTACATCAAAAAGGCCTTGCTCCATTGCTCGGTCAAAGTCGGGCATGAGATAGAACTTTAGTCCGTCCATACCACCCGGAAGAAGCACGCTGTTTATTCCGAGTACTACAATAAGTCCGAGAAGTCCCAGCATCATATACTTTGTTATACGCTCAATTCCGTTTTGAAGTCCAAAGCTGCAAACAACAGTTCCAATAAGCACGGTAATACCCATAAAGGCAATCATTTCCCATGGATTTGAGAGCATACTTCCGAAAACTCCGTCAACGCCATCGGGAGTGAGACCTGAAAACGTTCCTGTCACAAACTTTCCGAAGTATCCCAGCATCCATCCGGATACACTTGTGTAGTACATCATAAGAAGTGCACAGCCGATAATACACACATAGCCGTGGATATGCCATTTGCTCTTCGGCTTCTCGAGTGCTCTGAAGCTGTCAACCGCACCCTTTCGGCTTGCACGACCTACTGCAAGCTCCATAGTGAGCACGGGCACACCCATAATGAGAAGAAACAGCAGATAGAAGAGCACAAAAACCCCTCCGCCGTTCTGTCCTGCCACATAAGGAAATTTCCATACATTTCCGATGCCTATGGCACAGCCTGCGCTCACAAGCAGGAAGCCAAGACTTGATTTAAAGCTTTCTCTTTTGTCGTTGTTTCCCATATTATCCTCCTTATTTTATGCTTTTGCATACTCAACAAGCTCTGTTATTGCACCTCTGTCGGAGAAATCTCCGCTTGCCTCGCACAGCTCTATGAGCATCTTTTCCATTTCTGTTGGATTTTCTTTCCCCGACATAATCTTTTTAAGAGTTTTGAGTGCCGCCCTATGAGGTAAGGAAAGCTCCTCGATAATCATTTTGCCGAGAAAGTTATAAACCTTAACTTTATCCTTTATATCGCCCTTGAAATTTTTCTCAATAACCATTTTGTCGTAATATTCACGGCAATGGAGTGGCGTTATGCCTGTGGAATACACAATAAGCTTCTTGCCTTCAAGCTTCTCCATATTCTTCGTTATGAAGTTTACTCCGTTTATTGTTTCGGCATAAAGACCTCCGCCGTATACAATGGTATCGTATTTCAAAACATCGTCAATCTTTAATTTTTTAACATCAACCGCCTCACAGGACAGCTCCTCCGCTATCCACTCGGCATAAGTTCTTGTGGAGCCGTATTTTGTTTTGTAGATAACTATTGCGTTCATAAAAGTACCTCCCAATGCATCATATTTTCGGCAACGCTCTTATTGCAGATTTGAAGTCTTCCAATGTATTCGCCTTATGTATTGCCTTTATGAGTTTTTTCTCCCCGGGGAAATTTCGTCCGGCATAAACCCATACTTCCTTCAATTTATGCAAAGTGAACACATCGGAGCCGAGAACGATTCTGTATTTTTCCGCAAGTCTTTCGGAAAATTCAACGAGTTCTTCTGTCGTAAGCTTTTCACCGCCGCGGATTTCACGAAAAAGTGCAGGATTCTGAACTACACCTCTCCCGAGCATAACTCCGCTTAAGTTTTCAAATTTCTCTGCGATTCTCTCAAAAGCTCCCACAGAGCAGATATCTCCGTTGTAGCAGACTTTGTTTTTTGAAATATTATATGCAGCTTCAAAGCTTTCGATGTTTGCACTTCCCCCATACAGCTCTTCCCTTGTTCTCGGATGAATCGTAAGCTCACTTATGGGGTATTTGTTATATATCTCCATAAGTCGGTAAAGCTCATCGTGGGAAGAATATCCCACACGGGTTTTAACCGATACCTTTATATCGGTTTTTGAAAATATTCCGCAAAAAAACTCATCCATTGCATCGGGGTATTGCAAAAAGCCCGAGCCTCTGCCCTTTCTTACCACCGTGCCTGCAGGGCAACCTATGTTTATGTTGATTTCATCATAACCGTAAGGCTTTATCTTTTCTAAAAACTTCAAAAAGGATTCTGCATTTGAGGTGAGCACCTGTACCTTCAGCTTTCCCGTTTTGTCATTTTCGGGCAGGATATCACGCATACCCTTGCGGCTGACCTTTTCCTGATCGCTGGGGTTTATAAATGGTGCAAAGTAAGCGTCTGCACCGCCGAACATCTCGGCGTGGGTGTTTCTGAATGTATATGTTGTTATGCCCTCAAGAGGGGCAAGGTATAAGTTCATCTCTATCCTCTTCTTATGTAATATACGGTGTCAATCCCGGGGCCACGGTCGTCCTTAAGGGTTGCAAAAAGCTCAAAGCCGTGCTTTGCGAGAACGTGAAGATGTGCTTCATTTCCCGACCACGTTCTTGTTGCCACATTCTTTCCGGGGTTTCTTTCTATGATTTCCTTGTAAAAGCGTTTCATCGCACCCTGTCCACGACATTCGGGGGTTACGATGGCGGTGCTTGCATATTCTGCCACAAAAGGCTCATAGCCTTCCACCGCAACGGTGTGATTCGGTATGTATGTCATAAATCCGACTATCTTTTCATCGAGAAGTGCAAGAACGAACTTATAGTTTATTATCTCGTTAAAATATACAACGGGGCCTTCTTCGTTTATAACGAGGTTTCCGTCTTTTCCCGGTATTTTCTTAAATGCGCTGTTGCGTGCAGAAAGCGGCGGAACAAATTCGTGGTCATAAGCTTTTAAAAGCTCCCATATTTCCTTTTTCTGCCCTTCCGTGAGCACATCCTGAAAAATTATTTTTATATCCATATCTATTTAACCTTCCTTCCGCAAAGCTTGTCTTTTTCCGCATTGACGGTTGCGGCATATGCGCTGTTGCAAAGTCCCAGAACCGCCGAGGTTATAAAGAGAAGCTCAATTCCGAGAGAATACCATATCCAGCCACCGAAAAGTGCAATAAATATCGTGATGACGTGATTTATTGAAACGCCTGTGGAAATGGTTGCCTTTACCTCTTCGTCGTTATCCGCCAAGTCCTTAACATAGAGATTTGACGCCATTGAAGCAAGGGATATCACGGCATCAAGCACATAGTTTACACAACATACAATAAACGCAATATGCATAGGGAATACGTGATGTGCAAAGCCGTAGAAGAAACATACCGCCACAAGAATAATCGTATCTGCCACCATAACAACCTTATATCCGAGCTTGTCTATAATTCTTCCTACGAGAGGAGATGCAAAGAAGCAGGTAACGGCGGATATTGCAAAGAGAAGACTTATTGTAGCAGTGGATGCACCGTAGAAGCGAATGAGCACATAAGGGCCAAAGGTGAGGAACACCTGTTTTCTCGCACCGTAGAACATTTCAAGCATGTAGTATTTCTTATACTTTTTATGGAAATAAAAACGGCGTTTGTTCTTGTCCGTTTCGCTTCTGCCGCTTATCCTCATTGAGAAGATAAGGCTTATTCCGGCAAGAGCCGTTGCAACCCAGAAAAAGGTGGTATATGTACTCTTGCCGACAGCAAAGGAAAAGGCAAGAATAACAAGAAGATAACCCAAAAGTGTTCCTATCTGGTTTATTGCAGTCTGTGCACCGAGAGCCGCACCACCCGAACCTTCGTTTGCGTACTTGAGAGAAAGAGTGTTCTTCATTCCTATCTGAATATGCTCACCGACGGAATACGTACATATAGCAAGAGTAGCAAATATTTTCGTTGCCGGAAAAGCGGCGTGCATCGCCATGCCAACAAGCATAATAAGTGCTCCCGCCTTGTAAAGGCTTTCTGCAGAGAGCATATAGAATGCCGCGAGAATGAATATGAGAAGAATACCCGGAAGCTCACGGAAAAACTCCGTAACACCTCTGTCCATCTCACCCATATTTACAACCTCCGCAAGGAAGTTATCAAGCATTCCTTTATACAAACCATATGAAATACCCGTTATAAGAACGGAAAGGAGAAACATCTTGAAGGGTGAGTTTTTCCGGAACACACCTTTGATTTTTAAAATTGAATTGCCCATGATCTCTTTATCCTCGTGTCTTTATTTCTTTTTTGTCTTTAAGCTGAATGAATATACCTATGACTATTACCGAAAGTCCTATCAGGGAATAGGGGTTGAAGTCCTCTTTGAGAACAAGGGTTGTCCACACAAGCGACAAAAACGGAGTTATGTAAGCAAGGTTTGAAACCTTTGCCGTGTCCCCAATTTTAATCGCAATCGCCCAGAAGGTGAAGGCTATTGCGTTTGTGAATATACCCATCCAGGCAAGTCCTGCCACCTGCATCGCATCAAGGGTGAAGGTGCTCTTTGTGGCAATTATATACACAAGTGAAACAACGGTTGCCGCAAAGTAAAACACCATCATGCTGAAATACTTGTCGTAGTCTTTTTTCTTATTAAGCGCAGAAAAGAGACCATAGGACACGGCGGCAATTATGCAATATAATGCTCCCGTAAGTGTGTCACGCCCGATGCTCAAGAGATTTCCGTTTGCCGTGACTATTATAACGCCGGCAAAAGAAAGAAGGATTGCAATGCTTTTTCGCAAAGTCATTTTTTCTTTCAGTATAATGCAGGCAGAAAGCACCGACATTATGGGCCAGAGATAATTTATGATAAATGCCTGGGATGCATCCATACAGTCAATGCCCATATAGAGAAGAAGGTGGTATATGAATATTCCGAGGATTCCTATTCCCGACATAACAAGATACTCACGCACCTTATACATTTTAAACATTTTCATATTGCCTTTGAAAATGTTGAGAATAAGCAAAAAGACAAAGGCAAAAGCAGAGCTTATAAAGGTTATCTGCATACTGTCAAGGCTACCGAGAAGAAGCTTTGAAATAGTCGCAATGGTAGACCAGCAAAGAATTGCAAACCCTGCATATAAATATTCTTTTTTCATTGGTTTAGTCATCCTTTTTCCACTTGTATTTAATTGCAATATTGACACTTTGTGTATTCATCATTGTTTGTAACTTGTGCCTCATTGTACGCCCAAAAAGATGAAAGATCAAGGTGCTCGCATCCATATGTATGATATATTTTGTTTCCTTTATTACCAACTGCCATGTTTATGTATGCGAGAAAATCTGCTTTTCTTCAAAAACATTTATACCCTCCAACTTTCACTTGAAACCATATTCTTTTTCCTTATTCCAACTCGTATTCTTTCTGCAATCCATGCAACATTTACGTTTGTGAATCAGAAATTTGTTTTGTCACTTCTATGCCACTCATTTTGGCACCTTGCTATATTGATTGTTACTGTTTATATACTCACGAAATTGTCAAGCGATTTACAACTCCTTTCTGATCAATAATAACAAGATTTATTTCTGTCCCTTTCTTTTCTATAGCATAAACTTTTCCATCATGAACACCAACAAGATTCCCTCCATTATCAAAAAGGTTCATACCGTAAATTGTCCCGATTTTTTGAGGATTTGCAAAATCCATATCACTACATATGTATATAGGCACATTATTTTGATCGTCACCGATTATATTCGATTTTGTATATAATACGTCTGTTACAAAAAACACAACGCTTCCATCAAGATAATATCTTCGATTTCTCGCTGTAACTATTGTATGCTTATCAGCGTCTGCATCATTGGAATTTAATTCGGGATAACTATTACCGCTGGCATACCATTTCTTTTGCTGTGCATCAACTTTACCATAATAATATTCACCGTATGAATCTGAATTCGAAAGATTTCGAAGCATCCCCCCTGAACCCAATATAACATTTGCGTAATTACCCAAATTAGTTTCTCCCACAAACTCTTCCATAAATAAAGTTTCCTCCAAAGAAACATCGTTCGCATTGTTTCTCAAATCATCCATGCTTACTTTCAAAAACTTTCTTAAGTTTGCATTGGAACCATCTGTCTTCATTATGGCATAGAGATTCCCTGCATCATCGACAGTAAATTCTGTGCTTCTTGCAGCCGGCTCATAATGTATTTGGTAATATGATAGATCATCTAAATCTATTGCATATATATAAGTTTTTTCTCTGTTTCCTTCATCAATTATTGTACAAAACAGATATCCATCGTATGCAAGCATTGACTCAACGTAATAATCCTCTCTCCATTTTGTTCCCGCCATCTCAAATAATATTTCCTCAGCCTTTGTTTCGGAATTTATGCGTTTGATTTTAACATAAGGATTACTCGCCGTTCCACAATCAGACGAATAAATGTATCCGTCATATACATTTAATGTTGCTTCAACTTTGCTTGCAATCTTCTCATTATCCTCACCATTATACTTTACTCTGTATAAATTCTCGTTTGATGCATAATAAATATAATCATCATCAAACGCAAGGGTATCACTACTTTGCCACAAATTATTAGGATTATTTCCAATATCTTCAACCCATGCAAAAGACAAATCAAGTTCTTCTGAACCTATTAATCGTGCCGAGGCATTACCTCTTATTACAACTTGGGTATTCCTTACCTTAACTTTAAGCACTTCAGGTAAATTCAATAAAACATCCCGCAAGTTGTGTCGAATATCCACAGTACCCTTATCTTCTTGTGAAAGACGAAGTGCCTTTTGAGCTGTAATTGTCCTTCTTTCACTTGAAACATATTCTTCTTTTACGGCAGATGCATCAGGTTTTCTTGAGAATTCATCTTCGTATTTACACAGATTCTCTATAACAGACAACATCATAAGATCTGAATAACCAACTGATATTGAATCTGTCGACCCAAAATAGCACTCAAATCCTTTGCTTAAAATCGCATTTGACATATCACCGCCGTCAGCAGCTGAATAGCAAGCACCTGTATAGAATATTCCTCCTTCAACACTGCTCATATATTTGGTAAAAAATCCCGGTGCAAGGGCATATGAACCACTCGATACAATAACATTCCCTTCCACAAGATCATCATAATACATCATAAAAACAGCCAGTTTGCCATCGGTATCCACCCAAAAAACAGACTCTCTCGTAGCCGAAGTAGATTGTGCAGGTACATTTTCGCGGCTTGCATAGTCCCATACATTTCCATGTCCTCGCCAAAGAATAACGTGTCTTTGCTTGGAGTCAAGATTTTTAATTAATGTTTTTATCCTATTAATTCCAAGCGTGGATTTATCTTCATATTGATATAAATTTACATCTAATTCATCTTCTATATGTTCACCTGCCTTATTGATATGATTAAGAGTAATCGATTCAATATTGGCAGTCATATCATATTCATAATTTTCTGCGTTATTCAGAGCCAAAACATCTAAATCTCCACCTCCACTCATTAATCCTTCAATACGTGGAGCGTACATATATCTAAACCCATCATTTGTTACAATGCATATATTCATATCATCGTAATTATACTGAACTCCCGAAACCTTTCCTTCATTCTCAAGTTGTTGAGTGTATTTATATATTTCATCAAGAACATCCAACACACTTTCCGACTTTATATATCCGTTATCATCAATATATTTATCATTAATTTCATTGATTCCGGCATCAAGTTCAGCGGTATTGATATATGCTACTACAATCTCTTCCGGTGTTGCTTCAGTGGAAATTGTTCCATCTTTTTTACATTCTTCGTAATATTCTTTAAAACGTTCTATACCTTTCTCGGTCTTTAATTCTTCAACCGAAAAATCCACTGTTTTTTCTTGTGACTTGTTTTCTTCTAATTTTGCCTTTGAACTGCTATCAAATGAGTCGTTTCCATTGCTACAGCCTGCAATTGCAAATACAAAAATCATAATTAAAATTGCATAAATACTTTTTCCGATTATTTTTGTCATATCTATCATTCCTTTTACATATTAGATTTCTTAATTAATGCTTTGTGAGAATCAACTTCCTTGTTCGGACAATTCGCTACTTGCCGCAAGGCAAACTTAGTTGGAAAGCGTGAGCTTTGCCACACTTTCCACGTGTTTTGTCCTTGGGAACATATCTACAGGTTGTACACTTTGTGTCTTATAGCTTCCGTCTTCTTCAAATATCTTTAGGTCTCGTGCTAACGTTGCCGGGTCGCAGGAGACGTATACTATTGTTTTGGGGTTCATTCTTTTTATTTCCGATATCCCTTCGGGAGTGAGACCTTTTCTCGGTGGGTCTACCACTATTACATCCGGCATTTCACCACGGTCGGCGAGCATCTTTGCCGCCTCGCTTGCATCGGCACAGATGAATTCTGCATTTTCCATTCCGTTGAGCTTTGCATTCCGTTTTGCATCTTTGATTGCCTGAGGCACAACCTCAACTCCGATTACCTTGTCCATTTTCTTTGCAAGGCTCAACGTTATCGTTCCTATTCCGCAATAGAGATCAAGTGCTGTTTTGGCACCGTTTTCCGTTGCAAGACTTACGGCTATATCGTAGAGCTTTTCGGTCTGGGCACGGTTTACCTGATAGAATGCCGCAGGGGATATTTCAAACCAGAGTCCCGACAGCTCGTCCTCCACAAAGCCTTTTCCCCAAAGGGTTATATACTTATCACCGAGGATTACGTTTGTGATTTTCTTATTTATGTTAAGAACGATTCCGCAGACCTCCGGACATTCCTTTTCTATAAGCTTTATAAGACTTTCCGTTTCATCCGGCTTTTTCGTTGCCACAAGGCAGAGAACTGCGCCGCCTTTCCCGCTTCGCACATAGATATGACGGAGAATTCCTTTTCCGCTCTTTTCGTCATAGGAAGGAATGTTATTCTCCCTCTGCCATTTATGTACAACGCCACGGATTTTATCTGCAAGCTCGCTCTGTATAAGGCAGGTCTTCGAGGGGACTATATCGTGACTTCGGGTGCGATAAAATCCGCTTGTGGTATCCTTTCCAACCGGGTATTGTGCCTTATTTCGATAGCGTGTTGTTTCGTCTCCGCCGATAATCGGAAGAACAGGTGCGGAAGTCTTTGCTATTCTTTCAATACAGGAACGAACGTGGTCTTCTTTTACCCGAAGCTCTTCCTCATAGGACATATGCCACATGGAACAACCGCCACATTTGGGATAGTGCTCACAGCGGCTTTCCACCCTTTCGGGAGAAGCTTCAATAACACGAATAAGCTTTGCATATGCAAAGCTTTTTTCCACTTTAAGTATCATTATTTCGCAGGTTTCTCCCCGAAGCGCCTGAGGCACGAAAACTGCCATTCCGTCAATTCTCGCAATACCTGCACCCTCGGAGGTGTAGCCTTCAATTTTCACAGTATACACATCTGACTTTTTCATTTCTTCTTCCGTCCCACAATAAACCAAACTGCAAGAGGTATGCTGATTATTATAAGTGCCGCAATATATGGCATATCAGAAAGAGTTTTCACAACACGATTAAACACAGGTGGGTTAAGGAATGTTATAAGTCCCACCACAGCCGCCATAATTGCGGATATCAGCACAGCACCTGCCGCCGTATCCTTTGCTATTTTAATTTTCTCGTTCTTTTCCTCTGTCACGGTATCGCACATCTTTTCAAGGGCAGTATTTACAAGCTCTGCACTCATAACAAGACCAATGCACAGAAAAAGGCGTGCAACATCGTCCCGTGGCGGTGCTCCGATAATTGAAAAGACAAGCACATACAAGGTCACGCACAGATGCACCCTGAAATTTCGCTCATTTCTTATTGCGTAAAGCACTCCACGGGCGGCATATCCAAAGGATTTGAGAAATCCGCCTTTTCTGCACTTTTTCATAAGAGACTACCTCTTTATTCCCATTTCATCGAGAATTTCTTCCTGCCGTGAGAAGTGAAGCTTTTCATCCTCTTCGCTTCTCTCGTGGTCATAGCCGAGAAGGTGGAGAATTCCGTGAACCGTAAGGAAAGAAAGCTCTCTTTCCTCGCTGTGTCCATATTCCTTCGCCTGCTCACACATACGCTCAAGAGATATTGCAATATCCCCAAGCATAACTGCACCTGTGCTCGGGTCAATCTCCAAAGGAGATACTTCTATCTTCTGCCCAGGAGAGAGCTCAAGCATTGGGAATGAAAGCACATCCGTTGCACGGTCGATTTCTCTGTGCTCACGGTTAAGCTCACGGATGTTTTCATCATCCGTTATCATAATGCACACGTCACAATTCTGCTCTACCTTTTCAAAATCAAGTGCCGCAAGAACTGCACGCTTAACAGTTTTTTCTGTTTTTTCATCAGGGGTATCACTTACTACCGTTATATAATGCTCTGCCATATTATTTACTGTCCTTTCCCTGCATTCTCTTTTGTCTTTCACGGTCACGCTTTTCGTATGCGTTTATTATTCTCTGAACAAGAACGTGGCGCACAACGTCGGTAGATGTAAGTATGCATTGTGCAACATCTTCAACGTCCTTTAAAACCTTCATCGCATCACGAAGTCCCGATGATTTGCCGTCGGGCAGGTCTATCTGTGTTATATCGCCTGTTATAACTGCCTTTGAATTGAAGCCGAGGCGGGTTAAAAACATCTTCATCTGCTCGGGAGTGGTGTTCTGTGCTTCATCAAGGATTATAAAAGAATCGTCAAGAGTTCTTCCTCGCATATACGCAAGGGGTGCTACTTCTATTGTTCCTCTTTCCATATATCTCTGGAAGGATTCGGGGCCTATCATATCATAAAGTCCGTCATAAAGAGGACGGAGATAGGGGTCAACCTTGCTCTGCAGGTCACCTGGGAGAAAGCCGAGTTTTTCGCCTGCTTCGATTGCAGGTCTTGTGAGGATTATTCTGTTTATCTTCTTCTCACGGAAGGCATTTACCGCCGCCGCAACGGCAAGATAAGTTTTTCCCGTACCTGCAGGACCTACGCCCAATGTGATGGTATGTGACTGGATGGCATTTATATAATCTCTCTGTCCGATAGTCTTCGGCTTTATGGGTTTGCCCTTTGTTGTTATGCAGATTATGTCCTTTGAAAGTTCGGCTATCTGACTTTCCTTATTCTCCTCAACAAGACCTATGGCATAACGAATATTCTGCTCGTTTATTCCCTCGCCCTTTGATGAGAGAACAAGAAGGCTCTCAATAACTCTTACAGCTCGATCTGCCTTTGCTTCTTCTCCAACAACCTTAAGTTCCGTGTTGCGGTTTAAAACAGTTATGCCAAGCTCCTTTTCGAGTATTCCTATATTTTCATCGAAAGAGCCGAAGATGTCTGTCATCTGTTCAAGCCTTTCAATGTTTATCGTGCGTTCTACCATTCTGTCAATCACCCATTCTTAAGTATTTCTCTCTTCTCTCCTATTGGCTCATTGTGTTTTACCGTGAGAGTTGCATATGCGAATGTATCATCGGAGGAGGTTACAAAATCGGAATCCTTTTCCACGGCATCTTCTCCCGGAATAAGACAGGAATGTACATCCTGCCCAAGCTCATCAAAGATTTCCGCATCGGTAAAGAAAGAGGCTTCCGTTTTATACTCCCGAAATGTCTCACATTCAAGAGCAAGAGGAAGTTTTATGCCTCCGAAAAATTCAAGCTCCGTTGTTTCTATTATTTTATCACACTTGGCATATGAAATTCCACTATTAAATGATAATTTTATCCGCCTTTTCGGTAAAATTATCGTATAGACTTTTTCTTCCCGTCCCGAATACACTTTTTTCTCATATTTTTTCAGCATCCTTGCAGAAACCTTCCGCCATATATCAGCACGGATTTCCGCATCGGCATGGGTTATAATCGTTGTGCCTGCCCGACCTGTTATATATCCGCTTGCAAGAAGCTGACCTTTTATTACCGCATCTCCCCGTTTTACCTGGGGCGTTCCACTTTTTACAGTTATGTCGGATATTGTTCCGTCCTTATCTGCTATTATGTCACAGGGAATTTCCTTTGACAATATTTCCGGCGGCATTGACCGTTTCTTCACCGTAACATATGCATAAGCTCCGTTTAAATTCACGGAAACATATGACAACTCGGGCATTTCTATGAGGATATTGTTTTTTATGGCATCAACATCCACACCGGAGGCATATACACCAACGTCAAGTCCATATTTCCGGAGATTTTCATTGAGTTTTTCGGTATCAAGTCCCGAAAAGCCTTCAATGTCTATAACCCAGACAAAGCTTGTGAAAATCCACGCCGCAACACAAAATGCCATACATCCCAGAACCAATGCCTTGCGTTTTCTGAAACGATGCAAAAAGAAAGGAAGTCCGTTTTTTTCGGTTATATGAACCCGGCAAGGCACTTTTCTCACCACATCGGGAAGTCTTCTGAAGTTTCTCACCGTCATACGCACAAAAATTACATCTATCGCTTCATTTGACATATCCCAAAATGCTATACCGAATTTTGCACACAGATTCAAAAAGCGTTCCGGATAGGATGTTTCAATACGCACATATACACTTCCGAGGAAGAAGTTTATTATTTTTTGCAAAATTCATCTCTCCTATCCGCCAAAAGCCACATTCCCTATTATTCCCGAAAGACGAATTTCTTCCGGATTCATTGCGGTAACGGCAAGATTACTGCCCTGAATATGAAGTTTCCCCGCTTTTCCGAAGCTGAGAATTACCTCATTTTCCGAAAGTTCAAGAATCCCTTTATGGTTTTCCACAAACACCTCCCGATCCCCCGTCATTTCTATATGTAAAAGCCCGCCCGGAATATCCTGCGGAATATCAAAAAGCCGCGACGCACGCACTCTGAAACTGTCCTTCTCCACAGATAAGTCTCCCCTTTCTTATACATTATATTTTGCGGATTTGATGTGTATGTTACGTAAAAAGCAATGACTTGTCTTGATTTTTGTTTTCTTCTGTTTTATAATTACTGTAATTCAAGTAATAAGGAGAAATGAATAATGTCGAAAGTAATTCTTTTTCAAGGCGACTCAATAACGGATGCAGGCCGTTCCTATGAGCGCAATGATTGGAGAGGTCACGGATATGCAACAATGGTCTCGGGAGAGCTCGGACTTGCTTATCCAGAGGAATATGAGTTTATAAACCGCGGAATATCAGGCAATCGCATCGTGGATATCTATGCCAGAATGAAGCGTGATATCATAAATCTCAAACCCGATTATATGAGTCTTTTAATCGGAGTAAACGATGTGTGGCATGAGTTCTCGGAAAGTCCCAACGGCGTTGCAACAGATAAGTTTGAAAAGGTATATTCAATGCTTATTGAGGAGCTTCAAAAAGCTCTGCCAAACCTTAAGATAATGATTCTTGAACCCTTTGTTCTCAAAGGAAACGGCACATCCGAAAATGCAAGCGGCGAAGAGATTTATCCTGCTTTCCGCGCAGATGTTCTTGACAAAGCAGCTGCCGCAAAGAGAGTTTCTGAAAAATATAATCTTCCCTTCATCCCGCTTCAGGAAAAGTTTGATACTCTCTATAATCCTGAAAATCCCTCCTACTGGCTCACCGACGGAGTTCATCCCAACACTTCGGGTCACGCTCTCATAACAAAAGAATGGATAAAGAAATTTGAAGAAATAAAGTAATAAAAGAAAAGCTATCTGCATTTTTTTGCAGATAGCTTTCAGACTGTCGAAAAAGGTGCGAGACCACAAGCGAAGAAATGCATATAGGGAACGACAACCGGTCGTTCCGTCTCGGATTTTTCGAATAACCTGATTTTCAAAAAGATGCATAGTTTTCACAAAAGTCCTTGAAACATCGAGTTTCAAGGACTTTTTCGCTTGTTTTTCCCGAAGTGTCACCTCTCGATGTGTCAACATACACCTTCGGGTTCCATTCGGAAAATCTCACACCTTTTTGGACAGCCTCCCAGCGTGTCGAAAGTTTTTCGACACGCTGAAAAGCTATCTGCATTTTTTTGCAGATAGCTTTTGTATTATTCGTTTTCCTTGTTTTCTTCCTGTGTTGCTTCCGTGTTTTCCTCTGCGTTTACATTTTCTGCAGGAGCATCTTCGGTTTCTTCCGCAATTGAAGGCGGAACATCTTCACCGAATACTGCGTAGAAGTCTTTTGCTTCCATAGTCTCTTTTTCAAGGAGGAAGTTTGCAACCTCGTGAAGCTTATCCATATTATCCGTGAGAATCTTTTCACAGTTACTGTATGCCGCTTCGATAATTGCACGAACTTCTTCGTCAATAGCACTTGCAACAGCTTCGGAATAAGTGCGTTTTGATGCAAAATCACGTCCGAGGAATACTTCTCCGTTATCCTCTGCGAAGCTCACGGGACCAAGCTTTTCACTCATACCATATTTTGTTACCATATCGCGTGCAATCTGTGATGCACGCTTCAAGTCGTGAGATGCGCCTGTGGAAATGTCTTCAAGCACAAGCTTTTCCGCAACACGTCCACCGAGGAGTGAGACGATCTGCTCTTCCATTTCCTTCTTTGACACGGAATAAACATCCTGACGCGGCAAAGAAATGGTATATCCGTTTGCCATACCTCGGGGCAGAATTGAAATGTGATGTACAGGGTCCTGCGTGGGAAGGAATTTCATTGCGATGGCATGACCTGCTTCGTGGTATGCAGTAAGCTTATTGACCTGCTTACTTCTTACCTTTGCTTTCTTTGCAGGACCTGCGATTATCTTGAGCATCGACTCTTCAATATCCTTCTGGTTGATACTTGTATCTCCGCGACGAGCCGCATGAAGTGCAGACTCGTTGAGAAGATTTTCAAGGTCAGCCGGTGAGAAACCGCTTGTTGATCTTGCAACATCACGGAGAGAAACATTGTTTCCGAGCTTCTTTGTTTTTGCGTGGATTTCAAGAACCTTTTCACGATCGTTGAGATCCGGAAGTCCGACATAAACCTGGCGGTCAAATCTTCCCGGGCGCATAAGTGCCGGGTCAAGGATATCCGGGCGGTTTGTTGCCGCAATTATGATAACGCCTTCGTTATTTCCGAAACCGTCCATCTCAACAAGGAGCTGGTTGAGGGTCTGTTCACGTTCATCGTGACCACCACCATAGCCTGCGCCACGGTGACGACCGACGGCATCAATTTCATCAATAAATATGATTGCAGGGGCAGATTTTTTCGCCTGATCAAAAAGGTCACGTACACGGGATGCACCGACACCGACATAAAGCTCAACAAAGTCGGAACCGGAAATCGAGAGGAACGGAACTCCCGCCTCACCTGCAACTGCCTTCGCGATATATGTTTTACCTGTTCCCGGAGGGCCTACAAGAAGAACGCCCTTGGGGATTCTTGCACCAATCTCGGTGAACTTTTTCGGTTCTTTCAGAAAATCAACTATTTCCGAAAGCTCCTGCTTTTCTTCCTCTGCACCTGCAACATCGGCAAAAGTTACCTTCTTTTTCTCATCGCTTCCAAGCTTTGTGCGTGCTTTTCCGAAGCGCATTGCCTTACCTGCTCCGCCATCTGCCTTGCTATACATAAAGAACCACATGATTCCAATGACAACGATAACTATAATGTAGGGCAAAAACATCATCCACCAGGGAGAACCTTCTGCAGGAAGAATATCATATTCAATATGGTCTTCTTTAACCTGTTCTAAAATAAGGGGCACGCAATCGCGCTGGAACTCTGTGCGGATATACTGATCAGACAGGTCAAAGCTTATCTCTTTCATTCCTCCGTGAGGTTGCTTCAACGTCAGCCTGAGAATTTCCTCACCGTCTATCAGGACTTTTTCTACATTTTTGTCCTTAATCTGATGCACCACATCCGAATACTTTATCTTTTCCGGAGCCCTTTCCTCAAAAAGGAAAGATGCCACAGCGACAAGCATTGCAATTATCATCAGAAAAAGCACTATGTCCCTGAAGCTGCTTTTCTTTTTCACTTGATGTCACATCCTTATCTTAATTATTTTCATACACTTCGGGTTTCAAAATCCCCACATATGGTAAGTTTCTGTATTTTTCCGCATAGTCCAGACCATAGCCTACCACAAATTCGTTTTCTATTTCAAATCCGACAAAGTCGGTTTTCACTTCTATGCGACGACGCTCGGGTTTGTTTAAAAGTACACAAAGCACTACATTTCTTGCACCCCTGTTTTTTAACTCCGGGATGAGATTTGAAAGAGTAACTCCCGTGTCAAGGATATCCTCTACGATTATTACATCGCGTCCGTGAACATCGGTATCCATATCCTTTTTAATTTTCAGTTTTCCCGTTGTTTCTGAACCCAAGCCATAACTTGAAGCCTGCATAAAATCAATCGTGCAGGGGAAATCAAGGCAACGGACAAGATCAGCCGTGAAAATGAGCGAACCTTTCAATATACATAATATAAGCGGATTTTTATCTCCGTATGCACGTTTTATTTCACTTCCGAGGAATTTTACCTTTTCTTTTATTTGTTCTTCCGTCAAAAGAACTCTTGCTATATCCTTTTCCAAAATCCCCACTCCCAAATCTTATTATAATTTCTCTATCCGGATTTCAAAGCATTCCTGCCCGTTTTCCGGTATAACACTTTCATCTGTTCCGAATCCGAACAAAGCCAAAACCTTTTCTTCATCCGCTATTATCGGAATTTTATCCCTCACGTTTTTGGGAATATGCTCATCAATAAGCAATTTTTTAATGCTCTTTCCCGGTCGTGCCGACAATTTGATCCTGTCGCCTTCTTTTCTCGGACGCACAAACAAACCACCGCTAATTTTATCACACAAAACAAAAAAAGTATTTACGGAATTATTAACTTTTCCATTTTTTTTTGTTTTTTCCAGAAAAATCTTATATTCTCCGAAGATATTTTCTCCGAAATTAAGATTCTGCACCGAAAGCGCTCTGCTTTCCTCCCTCTTTTCAAAAACAAGCTTTTCATATTCACATCGCACACAGAGCTCATCCGGAAGATATATTTCTCCGGACGGGTTGTTCCCGGAAGCAAGCTTTCTTATAGATGAGATGTGCTTATATTCAAGAGTATAGTTATCTTTTCTCAAAGCTCTTTTGGCAAAAAGCTCACAAACCCTGCCAAACATTCCATCGGAAAGTTTTACCATATCAAAACGTTTGCAGACGTGCTCCGAAAGCGATATTTCCTTTGCGACATTTATTGCCGCATTTTTCAAAAACTCTGCATCTTCACGGAGAAGTCTTGACATACGGGCGGCGTTTTCCACAGCCATCGGATTTATCTCCGAAAGCACGGGAAGTGCCATATGACGCAACTTGTTTCTTGAATAGACGGTTTCTGCATTTGTTTTATCCGTGCGGAAAGAAAGTTCTTTTTCTTTTGCGTAATTTTCTATTTCAGCTCTTGTGGTTTCTATAAGCGGACGGATTATATCGTCCCTCACGGGCGGAATGCCGCAAAGTCCGTCAATGCCGCTTCCACGGGATACATTGAAAAGTATGGTTTCGAGATTGTCGTTTGCATTGTGTGCCGTTGCAATCCTGTCTGCAGAAAAATGAGCTTTTGCCCTGTGCAGAAAATCATAGCGCACATTGCGCGCCGCAAGCTCTGTTGACTCACCTTTTTCCTTTGCATATGCCGCCACATCAACGCACTCGGATATGTAGCCGATTCCGTATTTCTCACAACGTCTGCGTGTAAATTCCGCATCAGCGTCGGCATCTTTTCCACGCAGCATATGATTCAGATGTGCCGCACACACAGAAATCCCAAGCTCTTCTGACAAAGCAACAAGCACGTCCAATAAAACTACGGAGTCTGCACCACCGGAGAAAGCCACAAGAATTCGCTCTCCACAGCTCAACATATTATTCTGTTTTATCGTATTTTTAATTTTAGTAACCATGTGTATCAATAGATGTAAACTTTGTGTATTTACCATCCCAATGAAGGTCTATATCACCTGTGCTTCCGTGACGGTTCTTCTCTATAAGAAGCTTTACCGTTTCGGGAGTTTCGGGGTTCTCTCTGTAAAGAATCATAACCACATCGGCATCCTGCTCAATAGCTCCCGATTCTCGAAGGTCCGAAAGACGAGGACGTCTTTCCTGCTTATCGCTGCTTCGGGAAAGCTGAGAAAGGCAAAGAATCGGAACATTGAGGTCTTTTGCCATAATTTTAAGTGCTCGTGAAATTGCCGCAACTTCATTTGCACGGCTGTCACTCTTTATTCCCGACTGTACAAGCTGGAGATAATCCACTATTACAAGTCCGATTTCTTCATTGAGTCTTCGGCATTTTGCCTTCATCTCATTTACCGTAACGCCGGTAGCATCGGCGAGATATATCTTTGTATTTGCAAGGTTTTCCGAAGCATGGGCAATAGCCACCCACTCTTCTTCATTTAGAATTCCGGTACGAAGCTTTTTTGAATCGATAAGTGCATCTCCTGCAATGAGTCGCAGAGCGAGCTGTTCATTTGACATTTCAAGTGAGAATACAACTACTGCCTTACCGCAACTTTTTGCCGCATTTGAACAGATATTGAGAGCGAAACTCGTTTTACCGACACCGGTATTTGCCGCAAGAATGATAAAGTCAGAATCATTGAGTCCCGAAAGAAAAGCATCAACGGTTGAAAAGCCTGTGGAAACACCGGGGAGCTTTCCTGCATTTTTTGCAAGATGTCCGAGATGTGCATATGTATTTTCGAGAACATCACGGATAGGTGCCATACCCTTCGCTTTTTTCTCGTTTCTTATCTCATATATTTTCTGCTCTGCGAACTCCACAACGGCATCCGCTTCACCCTCACCCGAGGCTATCACCTCGTGAATCTCCGCAGTAATCTCATCAAGGTTGCGAAGCACAGCTCTGTCTCTTACTATCTTGATATACTGTGCAACATTTACTGCTGTGGGCGTGACATCAAGGAGCTTCAATATATATGTTCTTCCCCCCGCCGCATCAAGAGTACCTCGAACAGTGAGCTTATCTATAACCGTGACAGGGTCTATTGTTTCATTGAGGGTGAACATACTCTGCATTGCTTCAAAAATTGCGCGATTCTGCGATACATAAAAATCTTCACTCCGAAGATGTTCCATAACTTCCGGAACGCAGCGTTCATCAAGAAGCATTGAGCCGAGTACCGACTGCTCCGCTTCCACATTGTGCGGAAGCCTTGCACCTATAAGCTCATCCATAACCTTACCTCCCAAAAACCGTTATCAATACGGTTCTTCTCCTGCATTATGCCTCACAGACCTTAACGCGGAACTTCCCGCTTACTTCGCTGTAAAGCTTTGCTTTTACTTCATAAGTGCCAAACTGCTTGATATTCTCTTCAAGCACGATCTTATGACGGTCTATCTCAATCTTGTGTTGTTTCTTAAGTGCATCGGAAATATCCGTTGCCGTTATTGAACCGAAGAGTCTTCCGTTTGAGCCTGCCTTTGCACGAACCTCGACAACAAGCTCGGAGAGAGTTTTTGCAAGCTCTTCAGCTGCTGCCTTCTCACGGGCAAGACGTGCAATATCCGCAGCCTCTTTGATTTTTGCCGCATTGAGATTATCGGCAGTTGCTTCCTTTGCGAGATTTTTGGGGAAAAGGAAGTTTCTTGCATATCCGTCGGATACATTTACAATCTGTCCTTTTTTGCCCTGTCCTTTTACATCTGCATTGAGAATTACTTTCATTTTATATTACCTCCGTAGAAAACTTTTTAATCTAATTTACCAAATCGTCAATGACGGACTTGAGTTCATTTGCAACATCATCAAGCTCTCTGTCACGAACCTGAGCACCTGCCGTGTCGAAATGACCTCCGCCGCCAAGCTTTTCAAGTATTACCTGAACATTTATCTCACCGAGAGAACGCGCTGATATGATAACACTTCCCTGCTCTTTATACAATACAAACGAAGCACCAACGCCCCGGATGGAGAGAAGCTCGTCTGCCGCCTGAGCAGCAGTTATCCTCGTACTTGTTCCCTCATATACAACTATGGCAATCTTTTCTTTGTACATTTTTGCGAGCTTTACAAGCTCTGCACGCTGGACATATGTTTCAATATCATCCTGAAGGATTCTTTTGAGTTCAACGGTGTCAGCACCTGCACGACGAAGATATGCCGCAGCCTCAAAGGTTCTCGCACCGGTCTTCATTGTGAACTTCTTTGTGTCTATGACTATGCCCGAAAGGAGTGCTTCGGCTTCAATCTGCAGAACATCTCTTGACTCGATAATATATTGAAGAAGCTCGGTGACAAGCTCACAGGCGCTTGATGCATATGGCTCGTGGAAGTTAAGCACCGCACCTTCGATATACTCCGTTCCTCTTCTGTGGTGGTCAATGACTGCCACTTTGTTTGCCGACTCAAGAAGTGCCTGAGATTCAACAACAACCTTCCTGTTTGTATCAACTACCACAAGGAGAGTGTCGTTGTCGGCATTTATGATTGCTTCTTCCTCGGTGATGAAGGCATCTTTATATTCTTCCGAATTCTTTAACTTCAGCACAAGTGAGTCTGCACTTGTCTTCTCACCTATTACAATGGATGCTTTTTTGTTCATCTTCCGTGCAAGGCACACAATGCCGACAGCTGCTCCCACGCTGTCATTATCGGCATTCTTATGACCCATTACCATAACTCCGGAGCTTTCCTTTATAAGTCCGGTCAAGGCATTTGCCATAACTCTTGATTTTACTTTTGTGCGTTTTTCAAGTTCCTTTGTTCTTCCGCCAAAGAACTCAAAATTAAACTTATTTCTGATAACTGCCTGATCTCCGCCGCGTGAGAGTGCCATATCTATGGCAAGGCGTGCATTGCGGAGATTCTCACCAAAGCCCTGACCGTCTTTTCCTATACCTATGCTTAAGGTTACGTGCATTCCGTTCTTGCTTTCAATTTCTCTTATGGAATCGAGAATTGCAAATCGTGATGATGTATATTCTTCGAGATATCTTTCTTCAAACAGATATATTGATCTGTCCTTTTCGTATTTAACGAAGATTCCACCGGCAGAGGCTGTCCACTCCGCAAGCTTTTTATCAATCTCGGCGGTGACGGTTGACCTCTCGGAGTCATTGAGCCCATTCATAATGTCCTCATAATTGTCTATCATAATGACAGATACCATCTGACGGGAATTTTCAAATTCTGTTATGGCGTTTGAATATTCCGACACATCAAGCCAATAAAGGGTTACAAGTTCAAAACCTCCCTGTGTTCTGCCCCCATCAAAAAAGCTTCCGTATACACGATAAAACTTTCCGTTGATTTCAACTTCGTGGGGACATTCATTTCCACCGTCAATAACCCATCCGAGATTGAATTCCGGAATTAAATCAAAGAGCTTTTTTTCAAAAATTGCGGAATGCTCACCTATCATTTCCTCAAAAGCGGCATTGCCCCACACAACTTCGTTTGTTTCAAGCTTTATCACCGCAGTTGCCATTGGAAAATGAATGATGGAATCCTTATTTGAATCATGAATATCCGTCATCGTTTCTTCTATGAATCTTGTCAGCTCTTTTGAATATCGCGATGACATAATCAGGAACACAATAAATATCACGCCGCAGAAGGCATACTCATAGGCAGCCACCTTATGTTCACCTGTTAACAAGGTAACTGTGGCAAGCACTACCATTGCGGCAAAGCATATTTTAAACCACATTGTAAAAAGTTTCAAAAACCTTCTTTTCACACGTCACACTTCTTTCCTTAAAAAATGTCAAAACTACTTTACAGTATAGTATAACACAAACCTTTGGCAATGTCCAATTATATATTAAATTTTCCGAAAATCTTTGACCTTTCATTTAAGAAGTGGTAAAATAATGTTGGAAATATAAAAATGACACGCAGAGGAGGGATTCGTTTGTCTTCTTTTCTCCGAAATCTCAAAACCTTTTTTCGCCAGACAGATTTAAAGCTCTTTACCGTTGCTTTCATCGCTTCAACAATGGGAATGATTCTTATATACACCGCCACAAGAAATATGACCGGAAGTTTCCTTGTTGTCCAGATTGCCGCAACTATCCTCGGTTTTTGTCTTTATTTTCTCATTTCCTGGCTTGATACGGATTCTGTAAGCTCCTGGTGGAAATATGTGTATATAGTTAATATCCTGCTCATCTGTTCACTTATTGTTTTCGGAACGGGTGCCGAAGAAACGGGAAACCGTGCGTGGATTCGTTTTGGTTCTATAGGCATACAACCTGCAGAATTCGGAAAAATCCTTTTCATCCTCGCCTTTGCGGGACATATAAATTCTATGCGCGACAGAATAGAGCTTCCTTCCACCGTGCTCATTCTCACCCTTCACGCACTTATTCCCATAGGGCTTCTTTATGTTATTTCCTCTGACCTCGGCTCCGTTCTTGTTTTTCTTTCAATCTTCATCACCATGATGTTCTGTGCAGGCATTAAGCTCCGTTGGTTTGCCTGTGCTTTTCTCGCCGTCGGTGCCGCATCGCCGCTAATCTGGAATTTTTTTCTCCGCGAAGACCAGAAAATGCGTATCCGCGTTATCTTTGATCCGGATCTTGACCCCCTCGGCAAAGGATACCATGCAGTACAAAGCAAAATAGCGCTCGGCTCGGGTCAGATATTCGGTCGTGGATTCGGTAACGGGCCCCAGACCCAGGGAGGGTATCTGCCCGCAAGACAGACTGACTTTATCTTTTCCGTTGCAGGAGAAGAATTCGGTTTCATCGGATGCGTTATTATAATATTGATACTTTCACTAATTGTAGCGCGTTGTATTTCTATGATCATCCGTTCCTCCACACTCCCGTCTGCACTTATATGTAGCGGAATTTCTGCAATGCTTCTTTTTCAGATAGTAGAAAACATCGGAATGTGCACAGGACTTATGCCCGTTATCGGACTTACTTTGCCGCTGTTTTCCTACGGTGGCTCAAGTGTGCTCGCTGTATATATGGCTCTGGGACTTATAAGCTCTTCCCGAATGCGCGCTGTTCCCTCAAGACTCTCACGATAGTGTGTCAACCGGCATATATGCTTATGTTTTGTTCTTCATCGTTTTATCGCTTTCTTTCACAACTATCTCCGAAAGAAGTATCAACCCAATCAGATTTGGTATCATCATCATTCCGTTGAACATATCCCCGAGTGCCCACACGTTTTCTGTGCCCATATACGAGCCAAGTGCAACCGCAAAAGCAAAAGCAACTCTGAATATATTTCTTGCCATACCGTTTTCTGCCGTGAGATATAAAATACATCGTTCTCCGTAATATGACCAACCGAGAATGGTTGACAAGGCAAAAAGGCAAATTGCAACATTCACAAATATAAGTCCGAAATCCCCCAGAAGCTTTCCAAACGCGAGCGATGCAAGATTGCTTCCGTTTATTTCGACTTCGCATACATCTGACGAAATCACAACGATCGCTGTTACGGAACACACAAGCATTGTGTCCACGAACACTTCAAAAACACCCCAAAAGCCTTGCAATGCAGGGCTTTTTGCTTTTGCCGAGGCGTGGATCATCGGGGCACTTCCTAGCCCGGCTTCATTAGAAAACACACCTCTCGCAAATCCGAACCTCAATGCATTTTTAACCATCAGACCGGAGGTTGCTCCATATATTGCCGCCGGAGAAAGAGCACACATAAATATTTTCCCCATTGCCATCACAACGTTTTCGGGATATATAAAAAGAACCGCAATTCCACAAAGAAGATATGCCCCTGCCATTATCGGTACAAGAAAAGCTGCGGCAGAGGATATACGCGAAATCCCGCCGCTTATAACTGCAAAGGCCATAATGCCGAGTATTATTCCTATGCTTTTTTTCGAGAGAATTCCCATCGGGGCGATTATTGAAGAAATTGCATTCGCCTGACTCATCCCTCCCATTCCGAAGCACGCAAAAATTCCCGATATTGAGAAAAGAACAGCCAGCCATCTGTAATTTTTCCCCAGTCCCTTTTCAATGTAGTACATCGGTCCGCCAAAAACTTCATCTTTCTTTTTCTCTCTGAATTTTACCGCAAGAAGAATTTCTCCATATTTGGTTGCCATTCCAAAAAAAGCCGAAATCCACATCCAGAATACAGCCCCCGGTCCACCTGCCGCAATCGCAGTAGCAACACCCACAATGTTTCCCGTGCCGACAGAAGACGCAAGTGCCGAAGCAACGGCTTTATATGGTGTTATCTGCCCTGCTTCCGCCTTTTCACGCTTAAACAATGAGCCAAAGGTTTGCTTCGTCCATAAAGACAACTTTGTTATCTGAAAAAACTTTAGCCTGAACGTGAAATACATTCCACAACCCAGGAGCATAAGAATCCCCGACATTCCCCACACAACGTTGTTTACTGTGTCTATAAGACGTATCACTTTTTCCAATTCGCATATCCTCCTATATTCTGTATGGGAGAATATGAAATGTACCAACAAAGTATTACATATTCTTTTCAAATTCCTTTTGCTTATTGCAAAATACATAATGTTTATTGTATAATCAATATATAAAGGAGGTGTGTCCTATGAAACGAATTGTAGCTTTGATTCTGATTATGTGTATTTCTTCCCTTTTTATAGTGCTGCCAACAAGCGCAGAGGGAGAGGTTTATGTTTCTGCCGGCAATACGGTTCTGCCTCTCACAGGCGCACTCCCCATACGTTCAAGCGGCGTGTGGTACATAGATTATCAATGCTTCACCAAAGGCGGTCTGGGTGTCAGTGCTTCATACAACTCGGCAGAGGGGCTCCTCGTTCTCTACACATGGGATATGACTCTTATCTTTGACTTGAAAATGACTGTTGCCTATAAAGCCGCAGACAGAGTTCAATACAAAGCAGTTTCTTTCATTTCCAACGGCACAGTCTATGTTCCTGTCCAGTTCACGGCACAGATGTTGGATCTTGACTACACTTATTTTTCCGATCTCCCGATGATTCGCATAAAAAAGTCAGGTGATATACAGGACAATATGTTTATGTATATCGCAGAAAACGAAATTGCACAACAGAAAAAAGCTTCCACATCCCAAAGCTCTGCACCGTCAGCTCAATCTAAACCAACATCATCCTCCACAGAAACCCAATCACAAACTCAAGCATCAGAACCAACCGCAAATCAGGAAAACAGCAATGAATCCACTTTAAGCCCATCTGCGGATTCCGAAAAACCGTCAACATCCACCCTTGAGACCGGACAATCCGAAAATGTTTCCGCCAATGAATCCCGACCTGACCCTGCAGATGATAAAGATAATAAAAAGCCCGAGGAAATTCCCGAGATAAAACATATCAAACTCACATTTAATATAACCGATAGTGCACAAATGGCAAAAATTCTTGATGCACTTTCAGTTCATGGTTATCGTGCCACATTCTTTATTTGCGGCAAAGAAATAGAGAATTGTGAAAATGAAATCAGGAAAGCCATTGTTTCCGGACACAGCATAGGAACACTTTCATATAACGGAAGTGCTGACTTCTCTCTTTCCGATGAAGAGATTAAAAATTCACTTGCCGAATCGAACCGAAAGCTGTTTGAAATTTCGAAAACAAAGACCCGGCTCCTTCGTGTTCCGGACAGAAGCTCTTCTTTGCAAGAGGGTCGTGCGAATACATTGATTTCATTGGGTTATCGCATATGGGACAGCGATTTCACACCTACCGGGAAATCTGCTTCCGCAATGTACAATTCAACGGTAACAAAACTCAAAAACCTCGAACAGAATGTTGTGATTGAATTCTCCGATTCAGATATACATATTGATGCATTGACTCGTCTGCTTCAATATTTCAAGAGCAATAAATATCTTCTCTCTTCTGTCGATCTTCTTGATATCCCCGTAAATGACATCGGCGACAAACGCTGATTTTACACACTAAAAAATGACCATCATTTTTACCGATGGTCATTTTTCTTATATATCGCTATTCCAAATTCTGCACGGCAGGTTAAAGATTTAACTTCTTCAAGCTTTTTCTTGTCTTCTTCACTGGTGCGATAAAAATAAGGAGTCATTTTGAAAAGGCTCATTATGTCCTCGTTTGTTTTAAACTCCATATCGTATTTTACATCTAACTTTTCAACAAGAGTCAGACCTTCCTCCTCCATATCCGTTTCCGGATTTTCGTAGGGAACATCATATATAAGTTCTTTTAATTCCCACAGATGTTTTGCAAGGGGATATACACGAATTATCATTCCGTCACGCTTTATAACTCTTTTAAATTCCTCCGGCATAAACGGAGCAAAGATATTTACCAGAACATCTGCACTTTCCGCCTCCACGGGAATATCGGCACAGGAGGCAACAGCGAGGTTTAATTTATTTGTTCTTCTCTTTGCAAAGCCGAGAGCTTCTTTTGAAATGTCCACACCGATAACTGTGTTTTTCTTATCTTCCCTTTCAAGACTTTCATAAATATCGGCAGTATATTTGCATTCTCCACAGCCTGCATCAAGAACTATTCCTCCACCTTGGCAATGCTCGTTTACGCACTTGCATATTTCTTCCGAAAGCTTATCATAAAAGCCACGGTTCAAGAAATCCGCCCGTGCTGAAATCATAGTCTTATCGTCGCCGTGCTGTCCGCCGTTTCCGGACATAAGGAGATTGACATAGCCTTTCTTTGCAATGTCAAAGCTATGTCCGTTTTGGCAAATGTATGTCTTTTCCGTTTTAAAAAGCCCCGTGCGGCACACAGGGCATATAAAGCAGGATTTTTCCATATAAATCAACTCTATTTCATAAACAAAGTTCCGGGGACATTTCCCGCAATGATATCGTAGGTATTTTCAAGCTTTGCACCGTTTGTTATTACCATCGGGATATCATTTTCAAAGCAGACCTCTGCGGCGTGTATTTTCGTGACCATTCCGCCGGTGCCGAGCTTTGTTCCCGCACCGCCGGCAAGGGCGCGGATATCATCGTTTATCTCCGTCACACGCTTTATGATTTTCGCATCACCGTTCTCTCTTGGGTCGCAATCATAAAGACCGTCAATATCCGAGAAGATTATGAGAAGATCTGCACCCACGAGAGCCGCAACCTCTGCAGAGAGAGTATCATTGTCGCCGAAGAGGATTTCATCAACGCCGGTAGTGTCGTTTTCGTTAACAACCGGGATTGCACCAAGTTCAAAGAGAGCTTCAAAGGTATTTTCGACCTTTTCGCGGCGGTTTTCTTCAACAATATCGCTCTTTGTGATAAGAATCTGACCCACCACCTGAGAATAATCGAGGAAGAACTTATCATAAATGTGCATAAGCTCACATTGACCGACAGATGCCGCCGCCTGCTTATAGCGAAGCTCCTTCGGCCTTATGGTCATACCGAGCTTTGACATACCGACACCAATAGCTCCCGATGTTACAAGCACAACGTCAAGACCCATATTCTTTATATCGGAAAGCACACGAGTAAGAGTTTCTATATGACGAAGGTCAAGTCTTCCCGTGCGATGAGTGAGGGTAGATGTACCTATCTTTATTACTATTCTCTTTATATTTTCAGGTTTAAGCATTTTTTCACAACCCTTTACTGTGTAAATTGTAAAATGATACATATCATTTTACCACAAAGCCACGCTTATTGCAACGACGAAGTTTTTGTGGTATACTCCAAATAAGGAGTGATTTTTATGATACTTTTTAATAAATATCCCGGCGGCAAGAAAAAAGCCGCAACTATGAGCTACGATGACGGAAACCATACAGATATCCGTCTTATCAAAATTTTTGATAAATACGGAATCAAGGGAACATTTCACTTGAATTCAGGTCTTATGTATAAGGATAATCGCATAAGTGCCGAAGATATAGCCGAGGTCTATAAAAACCACGAGGTTGCCGCCCACGGAGTGGAACACGCAACCCTCTATAATCTCCCGAACCACGGTGTTATTGAAGAAATTCTCAATGACCGCCGTGAGCTTGAGAGGCTTACGGGAAAAATCGTCCGCGGTATGTCCTATGCAAACGGAGTAAATCCTCCCTACATTGCAGAAATTGCAGGAAATTGCGGCATTGAGTATTCTCGCACAACCCGTGCCACGGGAAAACTCACACTTCCCGAAAACTTCCTTTTATGGCATCCCACCTGCCATCACAAGAACTGTGAGGAGATTACAAATATTTTTGCAGACCTCACTTATAATTCGGGGCATCTCCTCTATATCTGGGGACATTCCATCGAATTTGACTCCGACAATAACTGGGATCTCATAGAGCGTGTCTGTGACAGGCTTTCAGCTTGCGAGGATGTATGGTTTGCAACAAACATTGAGATTTACGACTATATAACGGCTTCACGCCGTGTCCGTGTTTCGGTTGACAACAAAATTGTTGAAAACCCCACAAACCTTGATGTGTGGTTCACCGTAGGTGATGACACCCTCTGCGTAAAAGCAGGAGAGACATTGTATTTGTAAAAAGCCCCCGCCTATTACGAAGATATTCCATCAGCGGCTAACAGCTTACTTGTACTTGCAAAAAAGTTAATTTTAGAAATCAAATAGCTGCATATAAAGAGCGGACTACAATCAAGTAATCCGCTCTTGTTTTTTAAGCTGCATGGTCAAATGTTTTTATAGTATTCAAAAATTCGTCCATATAACCAAATAGCTCATCTCTTCGTCTTAAAATTTCGTCAACAGATTTTTCATCAATATTATGTGTTACAGCATCACGCAACTTTTTCACGTTTTTTCCTTTACTACTTTTTGAACCAAACAAATCATTCAATAACTCTTTTTCAAAAGTATAACCTGCAAAGATAAGAGCAAAAGGTACTTGAGTCATTATGATTTTTAAATATCCATTGCAAGGTTTTCCTTTCCTTGCTTGGTGTTCCTTCAAGATAACCTTATAAACAGACTCGCAAATATTGAATTTATTTTTGAATGCATCTAATAATTTTATGGTTTCAATATTCGCTTGTATTCCTTCAAGACGGTTTAGTTCTGCTTTTGCATTATCTCGAAGAATCTTTTGCTGTTCGGAAGATATTTTAATATAGCTCATTTAGATTGCCAATTTTTATCTTCATAAGGTGTGGATTCAACGCCGTTAGCTTGTAATTTAGAAACCATACGGTCAAGTTTGCCCTTCCACATATTCTTAAACCATTCAGTGTGACCAAACCATTTTACGAGAGTGGGGCTAATTGCATAGTATGTTTTAATAAATGCTCTTCCGTACCAAGTTTCAGCAAGGGTATAGTCACGATAACGGCGAAGAGTCCATACTTCAGGACAATCATAAGAACCGTATACAGCAGTTGCAACATAGCAACAACCGCTACTAGTGTTGGCTTTTAACGCTTCAGAATTAGGATGTAATTTCTTAAGTTCCCCTATCACCTTCGCACTAAGAGTGTCAACTAATGTTTCTCCTGACATATAAATTGGGCAGATTGTTTTTGCTAATTCATTTATTTGTGCATTTATATTTTGTCGTGTAGTCAGTTCATCTACTTTCACTTGTTTTGCAATCTCTTCACTAGCTTGTTGTGGTGTCTTATAACCATCAATATGTGCCGCCACCTTTTCATGGATTTCTGAATAAGTAGGTATTTCTTTAACGTATTCCATGAAAAGTTTTTTAGTTGACTCCGGAGAATGTTCAACAATAATGTTGGCTAATGATTCCATGTAAGCTTCAAAAACTTTATCTATCATATTGTAAGTGGTATATAAGGAATCATTCTCAACGATTTGGTTACGGCCTACAATATTACCATAACCATTTTTTGTTACATATTCCTGTAAATGTGTAGTTGGAACAATGGTGCCTCTTTTCAATCCTTTAATATCATCCATTATTTCGGATAATAATTTATGATGTTCTTCGTTTGTGTTATCAAAGTTATCATCTATTACAGATACACTTTTTGTCAAGATATTAAATACGCCTCTTCTTTTTTCTGCTGTTTCTGCTTCTAATAAGGCTGATTTAATCCGTGCAAACGCACTGTAAAAAATCGCTTCAATATTAGTTGGATCGTTTTGCTCAACCATATTGTAATATTTTTCGGTTTCGGGCCAATCTTCTTTTTGTTTGGCGCGACGAGCATTTTGCAAGTATCTTTCTACAAAAGCAGAGTTGTCTACTTTTACGGTACCCTGAACATCTACTGTACCCTCGATCATCATTTTCTTGGCTTCTTCAACAGAATACTTCATTCCACAGTTTTGGCAAACAAAAGCGCCGTCCTGTTTTATTAAGTCTGTTCCTCCGCACATTTCACAAGTTAATTGTTTCATTTTTACCCCTCCAATTTCATTTTAATAATTTTGCTTTTTTATTTCGCTCAGTTATAAGCGAATCAAGTACTGTGATAATTTCCGTTTTGTTTTCAGCGGTTTTGAGTTCATTAACTTTGGCAGATATTTCTGCTTCAAGGTTTGCAAGCGCATCATTACTTATGGGATCGCTAAAACGAATTTTCTCGGCTAGTTTTGTGAGTGCCGCTTTCGTATTGGCATCAGTTTCTGAACTTACTAACATTTCTACATCAACCTGCAGAGATTTTATATAGAAAACTTTCTTTTCCGCCTTTTCCTCTACACGATTAATTTCTTCTCTTCCTGTTTCTGTTCCGATTAGGCAAATCCCTGAAATGCCGATTATAAATGTGCATACCACTACAGCTACCCAACTTGGAATTATCGGGAATACCATAAATATCACAAATGCAATAATTTGAACGATTAAATACCTAATTCCAACAGAAATAAGAGGGATACCAAGAAATTTGCTCTTTAGAGTATCTGTGCCTTTAAACGCAAATTTCCAAATAGCGATTTGAGAAGCAAAAGCAATACTACTAAATACGTACGCAACCCAAAAAGTTGCATTTTTTGTAGTTGGAATTGCAAAAGCAATTACATTAAACATCACAAACGCTATCCCTAAGACAGCATAAGCCATACCTTTATTTTTCTTCATTTATCAACCCTCCCTTTTGCTACCACATTTTGGGCAGAATTTACCGGGTTTAATAAACTTAAATCCACAGTTGCTGCAAGTATCAGGTGATGACTGTGGTGTTCCGCATTCGTCACAAAACGCAGCACCGGGTGTTAATTTTGCACCGCAATTATCACAGAAGGCATTACCAACTGTTTGCGGTTGCACGGCAACTCCTGCAAAAGCATCGTTTACGGCACCGCCAACCATACCACCTACTGTTCCTCCAATACCAGACATTACACCAAGACCAATTCCCATATTGGCAAACTCGCCAACACCCTCATTTTGCGCGGCGTGCTCAGCAACATCAAATCCACGTTCCTGCTGATATGTATATCCTTCTGTAGCACGCTTCTGTGCTAATGCCTGTGATTCGATAACTGTTTTTTGCGCTTCAGTCTGAGCATAAATCACATCGGTTTGTTGTTTTAACTTTGCCTCAGCTATATCCGCATACTGTCGGAAATGCAGTTCTTTGAATTTTTCATATTGCGTATCGCCATCGGGTTTTACGATGGTTGTTACGAAAAAGCGGTTTAATGTTACACCGTATTCCTCAAAGTCGCCAAGCAATCGATTCTGAATTCCCTTAGAAAAAACCTCAAGACTTTCATCAATCTCAAAGATGTTGATGGCGCTTACTTTCATTTCCTGTGCGATGTAGGTTTTAACCCTTGTCATAAGGAAAGCACGGAAGAAAGTGGTGAGCTGATTTCTGTCAAGAACACGCTCGGTGCCAACAAGTTTTACAAGCAGTTTTCGGGAATCATCTACACTAAGAGCCATTTCACCTGATGCTCCAATAGACAGAGGAAACTTGTATGTGGGCTCAACATACTGAACTTTGCTATCTGTACCCCACTTAATAGCCATCTGTTCAGTTTTGTTAATAAAATAAACTTCACAATGAAATGGTGTTTCTCCGTCTGTTGGAATGTTAATGAATTTTCTTAATAATGGGATATTTTGCGTTTCGAGTGTATGCCGTCCCGGACCGAACAAGTCAAGTGCCTGACCATTTATAAAAAATATGGCTTCTTGACTTTCGTGCACAATCAGTTGAGTGGTTGTGTTAAAATCTTCGCACGGATGCTTCCATATAAAGGTGCTGTTATCGCCTTCATACTTAATGATTTCGGCAATCTGTGCCATATTGATTCCTCCTTTTTCTATGGAAATACACATAATTCTCATTATGTTGATTTGATTGAGAAAAAACTTGTTTTTTCAAATAAATTTAAGTACGAAAACAAGACCGATGTTGTTTGTAATTCTTCATCGGTCAACTTTTGATGTCGTTTTTTGTGCATATCGGAGAAATTTTGTAAAATTATATAAATTCATTGATTTTTTTGACAATATATGCTATAATTAAATATGTATAAGGTGAATTTGTTTGTATAAGTGTTCCACATAATGAGAATTATGTGTCTTTTTTATTTTAACACCGCAAAAGTCCAAGCTTTTGAATCTGCCTACGGTGTATTTCGCCCGTTTCAATAGTGTATATTCGGGTAGTATTTACTGATGAATGTCCCAAAATATCAGCAAGTCTTACAATGTCTTTCTGCAGGCTATAATAAGTTCTCGCAAAAAGATGACGAAAATTATGTGGGAATACTTTATCCTTTGAAACTCCGGCGGTTTCGCATAGTGCTTTTAACATCTTCCATATATGGCTTCTGTCAAGAGGCTTTCCAGTACGGCTCACGAAAACGGAGCCGCTTTTTATGTTATTCTCTCGGATATATCCCTTTAACATTTTGCAAAGCTCTTTTGGTAAGATTACAATACGCATTTTACCTTTGCAGTTAATAATCGCTTGTCCCGAATGTACGGCTGATATTGTAATGTAGCGAACTTCACTTACTCGAATACCCGTTGAACAAATTGTCTGCATAAGGTAATAAAGCCTTTCGTTCTTTTTGCTTTTTGCTGCATTAAGCAATCTTTCATATTCTGCTTTTGTCAATTCCTTTTCCTTGCTTGAAAATATCTGCCTTTGAATTTTTAGTGCCTTTATCCGTATATCGTGCCACTCCATAAATGCAAAGAAGCTGTTTAGGGAAGATATTGCCGCATTGACACTTGCAGGAGCATATTTTTCACACAGTTCCTTTTTATATTCCAAAACCAATATCTTTGTAACTTCCTGACCGCACAACCAAGCCATAAAGAAGGTAATATCACGGATATATTTTTCTATGGTGTTTTCGCTTTTTTCCTCCTCAATCAAGTATTCTTTAAAGCTTTCTATAAGCTCATTTGTGATTTTTCTCATTCAAATCAACTTCCTTTCATATATGTATTCTACCACTTATATAAACAAACTATTTAGAAGTCATCAATGAATTTGAGAATTTGCAATATTTTACGAATTTTCTCATTTTAATCGAGTAGGAGGCTAACCATTAGTTGATTAGCCGACCTCTCACACCACCGTGCGTACCGTTCGGTACACGGCGGTTC
>JAFSEA010000041.1 GCA_017435965.1 Oscillospiraceae bacterium | reverse complement strand
TCTCGCCGGGGAATAACATTACCCGTGCAGATTTTGCAATCCTTCTTGTTCGTGCATTTGAAAAGACAAGTGACAACACGGAGAATTTCGCAGACGTAAGCGAAAGCGATTACTTTGCCCGTGAGCTTGCGGTCGCCAGAAACACAGGCATTGTCGGCGGAATAGGTGATAACAAATTCGCACCGCGTGAAAACATCAAGAGATGCGATATGATGCTTATGGTCTATCGTGTAATCAAGGACAAACTTGTAGGGGCGGATATCATCCGACCGGAATACGAGGACTTCGCAGATGTCCCGGAATATGCAAAAGAGGCAGTTTCAGCACTCATAGGTGCAGGTCTTGTAAATGGAAAGAATGGTCTTATTGCACCAAATGACAGAACAACAAGGGCAGAAGTTGCAGTTCTTCTAAATCGCATATTGAATTATTTGGAAAAATGAGTATAATATTATTCGGGGGATAGTTTTTACTGTTCCCCGAATAATTCAAAAGAGGGAAAATTGATGGATAAGATAGTGGTTTTTTCGAGGACCTCACAGCTTGACAAAATATTCAAGGCCGAGTATTATGAAAGACTCTCAAAGCTTGGAGAGCTTTATGTTTATGACCGTGATGATTATGATGATCGTGAATATGTTCTTAATTTTGTTAAGGATGCCGATCTTATGATAACGGCGTGGGGAGCTCCTGTTATTGATGATGAAATAATAAAGGCTTGCCCAAAACTCAAGAAGATAATTCACGCAGGCGGCGCGATAAAGCAACTTCTTTCGGATGAGTTTTTTAACAGAGGACTCTCAATCTCAACTGCAAACGGTGAGCTTGCAAAGGGCGTTGCGGAAACTACCGTGGGAATTATGGTTGCCGCTTGCAAGGGAATGTTTGTTTTGCCTGCCGACACAAGAAACGGACTTTGGAGAAATCCTGAGAAGATAAAGGATTTTTACGACATAACAATAGGTATCGTAAGTGTCGGTGCAATCGGAAAGCATGTTATAAAGCTTCTTTCGTCATATGAGGTTGAAGTTCTTGCATATGACCCTTATGTTTCAAAAGAACAGATTGAAGCACTTGGTGCAAAAAAATGTGAGCTTGATGAGCTTATCACAAAAAGCGATGTTATAAGCCTTCATACTCCCAATATTCCTGCAACGGATAATATGTTCAATGCAGAAAAGCTTGCACTTATAAAAGACGGCACATACATAATCAATACTGCACGTCCCAATGTATTTGACGATGATGCTCTTATAAATGAGCTTTTGAAGAACAGATTCACAGCGATTCTTGATGTCACAAATCCCGAGCCGCCACCAAAGGATCATCCCTTCCGTCAGCTTCCAAACGTAGTGCTTCTTCCTCACATAGGAGGAGCTGTAACCAACGGTTGCAGAAGAATGGGCAAGTTTGTGGTTGAAGAGGCGGAAAGACTCTATTCGGGTGAAAAGCTTCTCGGAGAGGTGGATTTGTCCAAATTATCAATAATGGCATAATGAGGAGAAAATGCTATGAATAAAACAATAATGCACATAAATTACGGTGAAATTTCGGGAAACCGTTATGGAAACAAAACCATTGATGATATCTGTAAAATGGCGGCAAGAATAGGCTTTGACGGTATCGAATTCCGTGGCAAACAGCCTGTTGAGCTTGAAAATATTTCCTTCCGTGAGTATGCGGAGGAAATAGCAAAAGCGAAGGCAAAATATGGTCTTTCTGAAATTCTTTTCGGCATCGGTGTAAATGACTGTGCAAATCCGGATAAAGAAATCCGTGCGAAGGCGATTGGTGAAGCTGTCGAAAAGGCAAAGATTGCAAACGAGCTTTGCGGAACAACTCTTTGTAATACCTTTGGCTCACATATAAGCTCAAAAATTTCAACAGCACCTGTTGCAGCCTATGAATTTTCAGGTAGTGCCGCTGCAACTGCGGAGGATTGGGAGCTTACCGTTGATTCCTTTTCAAAGATTGGCAAAGAGCTTGAAAAAATCGGTGTTAAGTTTGCATACGAAACACATATGTTCTATATCCATGACCTTCCGGCTGCATCAAAGAAGCTGGTTGACCTTATAGGCAGTCCTGCAATAGGCATCAATATGGACTACGGTAACACCGTATATTTCCCGGAACGTCCTTCTGTTGAGGAAACAATAGATATGTATGGTGATAAGCTTTTCTATACACACCTTAAGAATTCATCGCCGGTGCCGGGAACAAACAACCGTATGGCAACTGCTCTTTCCGATGGTGAAATAAACCATCGCAGCTATCTTGCAAAGCTTCGTGAAGTAGGATTCGCAGGTCCCATAGGAATTGAAGCACCACGTGGCGGAGACCGTGTACGCTATGCAGAAGAGGATTTTGCATACTACAAATCAGTTATGGAAAGTCTTTGAGAATTAAGACAGGAGAAGATAAAAATGGCAAAAAATGAATTGTCGCTTACCTCTGTTTGTGCATCTCTTGCATATGCTATGGGGATAGAAAGTCCCAAATGTGCAGAAAAGGCATCTGATGAGCTTTGCAATTATATAGACCGTATGTTTAACGGAGAGAAAGCAGACAGAGTTTTTATGTATAATCCCGATGCGATTGCCGAATGGGTGATTGAGAAATATCCGGAGGTATTTTCGTTTAGGACAGAGCAGTATTTCGATTTAAAGCTTCCTCTTCGCTCTGTTATGCCGTCGGTAACACCTGTCTGCTTCGGAACGATGTACACGGGGGCTGAGCCTTCAGTCCACGGAATACAGAAATATGAAAAGCCGGTCATAAAGATTGACACACTCTTTGATGCACTTATAAGATGCGGAAAGAAGCCTGCGATAGTTGCAGACTGTGAGTGCAGTCTCGGCAAGATTTACCTTGAACGTGATATGGATTATTTCATCTGTGCAAACGTAAATGAGATAAATGCCGTGGCGGCAGAGGTTATAAGACGGGATGAACACGATTTCATTCTTGTCTATAACGGGAACTACGATTCCACAATGCACAAAATGGGGCCGGAAAGCCCTGTTGCTCTCGGAGAGCTTCGTGCTAATGTGAGAACATTTGCAATGTTCTCGGAGATTATAGAAAAGCATTGGAAGAATCACAACACCCTTGTTGGTTTCGCTATGGATCACGGTTGTCACGAGATTGATGGCGGCTGCGGCTCTCACGGTCTTGATATGGATGAGGATTTGAATATCGCTCATTTCTATAAGGCATATCCGAAAATAGGATAAAAGAATGGTATGATAAAAATCTCTCCACTCTGTATAGGCAGAGTGGAGAGATTTTTTGATATATGCCCTTGAATACGAAAAACTCCCTTGATGAGTTCATATCAAGGGAGTTTTGGTAACTATGGTTAATTTGTTAAACTACTTAACTTTGGATTTGTTCTTTTTGGAAACGAAATGTAAAATCATTGCGATGATGGAAACTGCAAGAACTGCGGCTGAAATCGAAATGTGAACCATAAATGTATCGCCTAACTTGAGAGCGGGGCAGAAAACATATCCACCGAGGATACCCCAGACACCATGGAAGAAAGCGAGAAGTGCGGGGAGGAATGTGTTGGGTTTGGATGCAAGCAATATCAACATAATCAAACCGAAGACCTGCTGAACAATTACTGCAAGTGCAAGACCATTGGGTTCAAAGTTATCATCATCATCAAGGGGAGAAACTTCGTGAGGAGATACAAGAGAACCACCGGCGAGCTTGCCATAACGATCGGGGAAATAGGATTTGAAGAATGAGCTGATATCTTTGGGATTGATATTTTCTTCGGGTCCAACGAGGAGAGTTCTTTTCTCTACTTTTTCGCCGTTCTCATCGGTGATCTTCTCCACCTTTTCGTAAGGCTGGATGATGCCTGCGTTCATAAGAGTGGAAACTGCTTCTTTTGCTTCTTCGGGAACAGTTTCAAAGTCCTCATACTCTTCGGCGGGCTTGATGTCAGCCTTTGCGGAAAGATCAAGAGTTCCGAAATCGAAATCTTCACTTTCAAGGATAGTGAGAATGCGGTAAAGAACAAGCATAGCATCGCTTCTTGTCATAGGCTCGTTGGGTCTGAATGTATTGTCTTCGGGAATATCTACTATTCCGGCGTTGCGAGCTATAAGGAGTTGCTCGATATAATCTGCATCTTCTTTAATATCTGCAAAATTTTCAGTTCCGTTGTTGCCTTCGGGAGAAGTGATATCAAAGGCTGCAACGAGGAATGAAACATACTTGGATCTCGCAATAGTCTGGTTTCCGCTTCTTCCGATTTCCAACTTCTGTCCGTTCTGAGATTTAAGCTGATCTCCCAAAGCAAGGTGCAAATGCATACGTGTGTCTTTGTGCTTTACAGGAAACCATGCAAGCGAATTGATGGAATCGTTTGTAGCAGCCAAAGTGAATGCTTCACGGTTGGGCTGCTCTGCATCAGATACTATCGGAGTGGAGAAACCTTTGAATTCGTCATCGTCATGAGCGTCTGAATAAACGTGAATTGTTTTTTCCTCAAAGCTCCAATAAGGGAAACACTGTAAAACAAACAAAGCGACAATCAAGAGAGCACAAAAAATACTTAACAATTTTGAAAGACTGTGTTTTTGAAATAACATTTAAATTTCCTCCTTTTCCGTACAGAAACGGATGATTTGTAGTTTTTGTAGTGATTATAATAAATTTAGACTAAAAGATTTTCGACATAGGGCGAAGCTCAGGCATAGAACGATCTGCTTGTCGGTAAAATTCAAACATAATTAAATATGAATTTTAGAGCCGAACAAATTATGTATATACTCTCCTTCCATCGTAAATCGAAATTTATGCTATTTGCTGCAACGTGGCAGCCGGCCCATATCCTATGGCGCAAAATACAACATAGATACATTTTAACCTAAATTTGTTTAAAAGTCAATACTTTGAAATAGATTATATTCTCACATTATCTGATTCATATTTCTTTTCTCCGATTAGCTCGGATAAAGGGTGCGTTGACTGTATTCTCGGTTATAAGAGTGTATTTTGACACCTTCCGATAAGCATTTCCGTGAACTTCGCGGTTTCGGTAGTCTCTTATCATATCCATATCAAATTCAGCCAAGAAAATTCCTTCACTTCCGTCTGCTTCCATAATGCAGGTATCACGGGAACAGGACAATTCGGGAAGATACGCAACGCCGTCAAAGGCACTTGAATGACCGTTGCAATCGGGGACGGGTTCGGGATAATTGCAGGTTGCGATACCTGTCATATTCTCGTAAGCTCTGCCACGAAGCTGTGAAAGACGGTTTATCTCCATGGGGCAAGCATTGGGTACAAGGATTATTTCAGCGCCTTTTAACATAAGTATCCTTGCACTTTCGGGAAATTCTCTGTCGTAGCAAATCATTGCACCGACTTTTACAACGCCGCTTTTTGTGTCAAGGTCGCCCACATAAAAATCATCCCCGGGAGAAAGGTTATTCTCCACTCCGAAATCGCAGGTGTGGATCTTTGCGTATGTAAAAACTTCTTTCCCGTGACGGTCAAACAGAGTGAGCGTATTTCGAGGAAGGGGAGAATGCTTTTCAAGAAAGGTTATTCCGATTGCCATATCAAGCTCTGCCGCAAGCTTTGAGAAGGCTTTTACAAATTCATCATCCTTAGGAATTGCATCTTTTTCCCACACTTCAAAGGGACGGTTGTATATGTCATAGCCACAACTGAACATTTCGGGGAAAAGTGCGATATCAGAACCCTTTTCTTTTGCTTTGCGGCAAAACTCAATGCCTTTTTTTAGGTTATCGTTGAGATTTCCGCAAGGAGCGATTTGCAAAAGTGCAACTTTAAATAAATTCATAAGGAATCACCTTTAGTCTGCGTTCTCGTCAAGTGCCTCAATATAGAAGGTTACCGGACGGAAACCGTCGGCACAGGAAATCATGGCAGTCTTTTTGTCCTTCATCCAACCGTCGAAGAAACCCTCACCGCCGTGAGCCAAGACTCTTACATACGGAGAGATGCTTTCCCATGCGCTATCACAGAAGCCGTCGGGCTTTTTCCAGCCGTTAGCGATGAAGACCTTACCGATTTCCATATCACATTCGTGTTCAAGTGGATTTTCGTACTTCTCGATAAGATCGGCGTATCTCGCCATTTTCATAACGGTAATTTTACATTTTTTCATAGACGCTATTCTCCTGTTCTTATATTTATTTCTTTTAAAATTCTTCTTGATTCCTTCCAGTTGGGACAGACCTTTGAAAGCTCTGCATAAAAGGCTTTGCTGTGATTGGGGTGTAAGAAGTGAGTGAACTCGTGCCACACCACATATTCGGCACAGCGGCGTGGAGCATACATAAGTGCAGTATTAAATGTAAGTACTTTCTTCACAGGATGACAGCTTCCCCAACGTGAAATCATTCTCCGAAACCTGATTTCGGGAAAAGCCATACCGAGTTTTTGATAGTAAGGATAAGCTGCTTTGCACAATTCTTTTATCAAAGAACACAGCTCTTTTTCAGAATAAAAAGGATTGGGAAGAGTGTGTCTTTTACTGTTGAACTTTTCCAGCGCATTCAGTATGAAAGACTCTTTTGAAAGTATGAAGTTTTCAATGACATCTATCGGAACTCTTTTGTTTGCAGAGACATAAATGGTTCCATTGGGTTTTATGCGAAGATTTACATTCTTCACTTTTTTGTATTCAAGTTCATATGAAAGCTCTTGATTGCCGAGAAGAATACCTCTTATCATTGAAATGCCTCACAAACTTTTGATTATCGGCAATATTATAACGTATTTCAGTCTTTTTGTCCAATGAAAAATTGTCAAAAAATCGGGATGCAGGTTGCAATGTCGTGGATAGATGTGTTATTATGTGACTATAACGTAATGAGAAGGTGTGTTTTATGGTCGATAATAAATTATATTTCGGTGCTGCAAAAGAAATTATAACGCCGAAAACTCCGGAGACTATGATTGGTTTCGCAACGATGTTCGGAACATCGTTTACAGATATTCACGATGATCTTTTTGTGCGAACGCTTGCACTTCGGGATGTTGACGGCGAAACGGTCATACTTATGAGTTATGACCTCTTATTCCACGATGATACTTTGCCTGATGCTCTGCGTGATTACATAGCTGAGAAGTATGGTATATCGAAGAATAATCTTCACGTCAGCTATACCCATACCCACTTCGGACCTGCCGTCAAAGGATATGATTTTGTATGGTATACCGATGAATATGAAGCTTTTCTCCTTGAAAGAGCAAAGTCTTCAATCGACCGTGCAATAGTGAGCCTTCGTCCGGGAACTCTTAAATACACAACTGTCCGTGGTGAGTGGAACATAAGCCGTCGATTTGTTGTTGAGGGAGATGTTGAATTCAAGCCCAGTCCCGACGGCGAGTGCGATAAGAATCTGTATCTTCTCAGATTTGATGATGAGACGGGGAAGACACGTGCGCTTCTTATGAATTTTGCCTGTCATCCGTCAAATCTTTCATCCTACAGCGTTCTTTCCTCTGAGTATCCGGGACGTTTGTGTCAAAGAGTTGAAAGTGAGTTCTACGGTTGCACGGCTCTCTTCTTCCAGGGCTTTGGCTCCGATGCAAAGCTTAAGATAGGGGCAAATGCCACACAACGCTTTAATGGTATAAGTTATGAGGATTGCGATGAGGTTGCACTTTCTATGACTCAGCGGATAAAGGTTGAGATGTTTCGCGGAAACTGGCAGACGCTACCTGTAAGTTTAGGTGCAGATGTCTTTAAGATAAACCTTCCTCTTATCCCAAATTCGAGGGAATATTATATGGAAACCAAGCTTCGTTATGCAAAAGATGAAAACGACAACTTTAAGCCTACTCCCGGTAGCATAACCGATATGGGCGGAAACGTCGCAAAGTTTCATTGGGCGCGCGCCGATTATGTTCTTGATAACTATGATAGTCTCCCCGATTATCTCCCACTTAACTGCGGCGCGGTGCGTATAAACCCTGATTTCTACATTTTCTCTATGGGTGGTGAGCCGGGCTGCAATATTGGTACGGTTCTCCGTGAGGCTTTCCCGGATAAAACGCTTATATGTCTCGGATATAACGATGCTATTGCATATGTTCCCAGCGATAAGATGATTGCAGAGGGTGGATATGAAGCAGGCGGTAGAGCCATTGACGAGTATCGCCTTAAGGGAGAGTTCAAGCCAGGAGTGGATGAACTTTATAAAAAAGGCTTTTCTGATGCAATTTTACGTATTGAAGACAGAAAATAATTTCGTGGAAGAATGAAAGGCGGGGCATATGATACAGATTGATAACGGAACAAAACTTGAATATGTTTCCTCCGGATTGTTTTCAACAGAACAGAAATGGATTCATCCCCGAAGGATAATCGACAGTTTTGAGATTATCTATGTCACAAACGGAGAGGTTCATATTGAAGAGGATGGCACGGAATATCACCTCAGCCGGGGAGATTCTCTGCTTCTCCGTCCGGGTATTGCTCATACGGGAAGTCGTGCAAGCGAAGGAACGACGGAGTTTTTCTGGATGCATTTTCTCACAGACGATATTGAAAGCTTCGGACTTCCAAAAACCGTTTCGGCAGAGGGTGAATATATAACCTTGAACCTCTTCCGTGAGCTTCTCCACGTGGTAAATACCGATGGGATGCCGGATTATGCAAAGGATTTTTCCTGCGGAAGTATAATTGCACATCTTGCGGCAATCGGGAAGGGTGCAGAGAGTGATTCCACTTCTGTCTTTTCGAAAATTTCGGAATGGGTGAGAATGAACATCCGTCAGGACATGAAGGTTTCCGAAATTGCCGACCTTTTCGGCTACAATAAAACGTATATAAGCCGTCTGTTCAAACGGTATTCGGGGCTTACTCTCAAGGATTATATAAACCGTGAGCGTATGAAATGTGCAAAAGAACTCCTTTTAACAACCGAGGAGAGCATAAAGGACATTGCATATAACCTTGGTTTCGGAGATGAAAATCTGTTTGTCAAATTCTTTAAATATCACGAAAAAATGTCTCCCACAAAATTCAGGAATATGTACTTTAAAATTCATATGAACAATAAATAGGAAGAGATGCGGCAAAATGAAGTTTGCTGCATCTCTTTAATATTTTTGAAATAAGTCGTTTTTTCTCACTATTTACAAATATTGCTCATTGATAAAGACGATGGAATTTATTACAATTATAATGTATTATGAGCGTAATTTGGTATGTTCTTTTTTCGGAGGTAAAAATGCGAAAGGCAGAATCTATAAATTTTAATGAGTTTGTATTTGGCGACGGATTTTGGAAAAGCCGTCAGGAAATAAATGAAAAAGCTACCGCAAAAGCAGTTTATGACCGTTTTTCCGAAACAGGAAGATTTGCGGCTCTTGCCTGCAGATGGAAGGAAGGGGAGCCGAATAAGCTTCACGAGTATTGGGATAGCGATGTGGCAAAGTGGATTGAGGGAATAAGTTATATTCTCTCACGTTCCCGTGATGCAGAGCTTGAAAAAATAATAGATGATATGGTGGAGCAGATTGAAAAGAATGCACTTCCTTGCGGATATTTTAATTCTTTTTACATAACTCTTGCTCCTGAGGAAAGATTTACAAACCGTAACAACCACGAGCTTTATTGTCTCGGTCATTTTATTGAAGCCGGAATTGCGTATAAGAATGCAACGGGGAAGGATAAGCTTCTCACTCTTATGCAAAAATACGTTGACTATGTGGAAAAAGTTTTCGTTAAAGAAAAAAGTGCAAAATTCTTCACCCCCGGTCATCAGGAAATAGAGCTTGCTCTTGTGAAGCTCTATAGAGAAACGGGAGATAAGAAGTATTTAAATCTTGCCTCTCACTTCATCGAAGAGCGTGGCAGACATAACGAAAGCCTTAACCTCCCGGAGTTTCCGGATATTGAATTTCAGAGTCACAAGCCTGTCCGTGAGCAGACTGAGGCAGTGGGGCATTGTGTGAGAGCACTTTATATGTATTCTGCAATGGCGGACCTTGCCTCCGAGTTTTCCGATAAAGAGCTTTTTGATGTGTGCAAAAATCTCTTCCATGATATCACGGAAAAGAAAATGTATATAACAGGTGGCGTTGGTTCAGACCGATACGGTGAACGTTTCACCCATGCATACGATCTCCCCAACGACGTGGCATACACAGAAACCTGTGCATCAATTGCAATGATGTATTTTGCAAAGCGTATGTCGGAGCTTGAAATTGATTCAAAGTATGCCGATATAATAGAGAGAGTAATGTATAACGGAATGCTTTCGGGAGTTTCTCTTGACGGAGAAAAGTTTTTCTACACAAATCCACTTGAAACAGACCCGAGACTACTTACACGTTATGATATATATGACGAAGCACCAACATATCAGCCGATTCAGCAGAGAGTCAAGGTTTTTGACTGCTCCTGCTGTCCGCCCAATATTTTAAGGCACATAGCATCAATAGAACAGTATTTTTACTCTTTCTCCGATGACACGGTGTTTATGAATCAGTTTGCGGAAGGCGAGCTTAATCACGAAGATGTGAAGATAGTTTCGAGAACAGATTATCCAAGAAGCGGAGAAATGACATTCTCCGTGTCGGGTGATATAAAATATCTTGCAATCCGAATCCCCGGCTGGTGCGATGAATATATAATCGACCGTCCGTATAAGAAAAGAAACGGATATGCGTACATAGAAAATCCTCAGGGTGATATAAATGTTTCATTTGAAATGACACCTTTTTTTGTGAAAGCTCATCCCAATGTTACGGAAAACGGCGGAAGGGTTGCCCTTCAGCGAGGCCCTATCGTATACTGCGGTGAAGCCGAGATTGGCACAAACTTAAAATCAATGAGAATAGTTGATGATAATTTTGAGGAAGTCTTTGATGAGACCATCGGAGCACTTACCTTAAAAGGTACACTTGAGTGCGAATCAGTTAAAAGTGATGCACCGCTTTACAGCAAATATTCTGCGGATGAAGACACAAAAGAAGTTGAGTTTATTCCATATTATTCCTTTGCAAACCGCGGCGAGCAAGAAATGCTTGTTTGGTTTAATATATAAAATAAATTTCAGGAGGAATTAAAAATGAAAAAGAGTTTGTTTTCAAGAATTCTCAGCATAGGTCTCGTGCTTTGCATGGCAATGGCACTCCTTCCGGCAATGGCTGTAACTGCAGGTGCAGAAGAGACAGTCGGGTACACTATTGTGTATGATTTTATAGATAATTATCAGGAGGGAGTTTACACGCCTGGCGAAATAAATTTCTTTAAAGGAAGTAGCTTGAACCTTGTTGATGCATATGAAAAATCCAATGGTTTCTGGATATTCCATGAGATAGAGAATTCATTCTCTGTAAACCATTGTTATTCCACATCAAATGTGAGAGACAACGGATTAAGAGCGTATTTCAATACAAATAAGACGTGGTTCTCAATCAGCGTGAAGGTTCCGGTCACTGATACATACAATATCATTCTGGGATATGATGTTGACGGTTCCTTTGATCCGGAATGTCAGGTATATATTCTTGACGGAAATGCAACAAAAGATGACATTGCAAGCAGTATTACGAACGGAACAGATTTAATTGGTTCCGTAAACTGTACAAGCGGAAAACAGGATGGAACTCAGAAAGCAACATTAGGAACAAAGACGCTTTCCGCAGGTGAGCATATTGTTGTATTCCATGGAGTAAACGCAAAAAATATAAGAATTCATGATCTTCGTTTTGTAAGCGGTGACGGAAGTCTTAAGACTCCAATGCTTGCGGAAGTAAATCTCAGCAAGACTGAAATTGAAAGCAACGGCACAGATACCGCAACAGTTTCGGTTTCAAAGCTTTATATGTCCGATGCAACTGTTGACACAAGCGGTGATGTTTCAGCAATTACATTTGAAAGCTCCGATTCTGCCATCGCAACAGTTTCGGGTACAACTGTAACAGGTGTTGCGGTGGGTGATGCAAAGATATATGCAAAAGATGGAAATCGCGTAATCGGCGAAGCAGACATAAAGGTGAATGGTAAAGCTCCTGTTGTAATAAACTTTGCAAATGGTGCAATTACAGGAACAAACGGAAGTAGTTCGGATACTTGGGTTGTAACCGATAATGCTTTCAGCATAGTTTCTGAGAAAACAAAATCCGGAGACGGAACGATGCTCAGCGGATATGTAACAGTTTCGGGATACGCTCTTGCAAAAATTCATACAGGTTGGCTTGAATGGCCTGCAAACTCTGTTGCAAATACAAGCTTTACGATTAAGAAGAATTTCAAATATCCCGGCTATTATTCAGTAAAGCTTCTCGGTTCTGTCTGGAATGCAAATTCTCAGTATGCCCTTTATATAAACGGAGAATATGCAGGTGACTATAATTTCTATAATTCAGCATCGAGTGGACAGAAGCTTGGATCGGAAAACACACTCAACACAATATATGTCCCTGCAGGTGATGTTGAAATATCTTTCAGAACGAGACACAGATATTATAGCGGTGGATACAGCCTTTTCTCACCCATAACACTCACTCTTACTCCGGCTGAAGAACCTGCAATCTCTGCGATTGAAACATCAATTCCGAGTGTTCTTGAGGTTGATGCATCTGCTGAGCTTACTGCAAGAGTAAAAATGACAGACGGAATATACCGCCAGTTTGGTTATACAGATTCAGGTGTTGTGCCCACAGATAATAACATAGTCAAGGTTGAGTCTTCTGCTCCGCAGGTTGTAAGTGTAAGTGATGTTGTATGTGTAAAACCCAGTATTTATCAGAACTATACACAGACAATAGACCCCACAACAACTACGTATAAGCTCACGGCACTTAAACCCGGTGATGCAACCATAACAGTTACCGCAATAGTTGATGGTAAGACAACAACTTCAAAAGCAACAATCAATGTTCCGGATAACGCTCCCGGTGAAGCGGTATCGGATACCGTGAAGGTATATATCGGAGCAACAACGGGCGGAAGTGTAATTGCAGATAAGGTTTCGGCAAACACAGTTGCAGATGCAGAAGCAGGAACAAAAATCACAGCAGAGGCAACTGCAAATGAGGGATATAAGTTTGCATATTGGAAGGACAGCGCAGGAAACGTTGTAAGTGATAGCGAAGAATACACCTTCAATGCATATACAAACACCTCAATCGTCGCAGTATTTGATAATGTAAGCGAAGAAAACGAGACAATCGGCGTTGAATTCTTTGACGGAAACCGTGATTTCCTCGGCTTTGTAAGTGCAGATGCCGGAACGGAGTTTAAGAACATCACAGCACCGCCTGCAAACCTGACAGGTTACGAATTCACAGGTTGGAGCATAGAAGATAATGCAATAATCAACGGAATTCTCCGTGCAGTAGCTCTCTATAAAGAAGAAGGAAATGCAGTATCAGGTGTCAAGGTAAACGGAAGCGCAAAGACAGACACAAAGTATGACGATGCGATAACGGAAACCGTAAGCGGTGCAAAAGCATGGTATCGTGATGAAAAGCTTGTAGGCTATGGTGATACATACACCTATTATGTATGGGGCGAGACCGAAATTACATCATCTGATGTTGAAGTAGAAGAAAAGCTTCCGATAGCCGTTCTCAATACATCGGGAGATGCATATATGCTTGAGTATGACAGCGCAGGCTATGAGATAGTAGATGCAGGTATCCTCTTCGGTGATGATACCCACAACACGGTAAACGCCTGCTACTATAAGGCGAAGGTGAAGAATATCAAGGCTCACGGTCAGTTTACTGCAAAGAAGAGTGTAGACACAAAGTACGCACAGACTGTAGTTCGCGGATATGTGATGTTCAAGGACACAGACGGAGCAATAAGAGTTATTTACTCAAAGTAAAATACAAAAAGCCTCTCCCAGAGAGGCTTTTTGTCCCCTGATTAAGTGTTTGGAGGGAAACAAATGAAGAGAATTTTATCGGCTATTCTGGCAATTTGTATGACAGTTGCACTTCTTCCGCAGATTCCTTTTGTATATGCAGAAGAAGCTTTGTCGGGAATTGAGATTGTATATCCGATTTCAAGTCAGCTCGCATATGATACGGATGCAACTCCGCCGACAAATATCAAATATACTTCAACAGACAGCAAAGGTCGTATAGAGTGGCATTCCACCACATCTTCCATCAGCGGAGGAATAGGCTGGAGTTCATATGCACTCGGCTGGAATTTAAAAGACGGCGAATATGCCGCAATGAAAATTCGTGTGCCTAAAGAAGGTAAGTATACCATAACACAACAGTATGCGAAAAAGACTGCAGGCACAAAGGGAAATATGTATATCTTAAATGGTGACGTTTCGGATATATCGGCGGCTCTTTCTTCCGCCACCCCCGTAATGACCATTGATTTTTATGGTGAGACGGCAACAGCGGGCACAGAGCTTACGGGCGGTACTGCACCATATGAGACCGCATCTTGGACGGCACCGAAAGCAGGAGAGTATCTCGTTGTATGGGTAGGTACGGGCGAGAAAAACTCCATGGGAAGATATACCGGAGCACTTGGAGACTTTAAGTTTTCGGGCGGAAACGGGAAAGCTCCCATATGGGCAAATTCCGTCCTTTCAAAGGAGCTTATAAATCTTGCCGTTTCCGAGACTGCCGAAATCTCTTCGGGAACTGTCTATATGAGTGATGGGACAAATGCAGAGAATTCGGTCGCATCGGAGCTTACTTTTGAAAGCTCTGACACATCTGTTGTAACTGTTTCCGGAAATAAAATAGTACCCGTTGATGAAGGAAAGGCAGTTATTTACACAAAATACGGCGATATGGTGCTTTGTGAAAATGAAATAACAGTTGTGAATGTCGAGGTCGAAATGTCGGGCATAACAGTTATTTATCCGATGACACAAAGCGAATATGGCTCTCTTGCAAATGCATCACTTATAACATATGAAAACAGCGGTAACAGAATTGAGCTTAAAAATCCGGGCGGAATTTCGGGAGCTCTCGGCTGGGAGAGAAACTCTGCGGCTATGCATATGCGTGCGGCAGAGCATATATCCTACAGAATAAACATTCCTAAAAAAGGGTATTACAGCGTATCAATAGGATATAACAAGCATTCAAGCGGAACAAAAGGAAAGATTTTTATTCTTCCTGTGGATACAGATGATGTAGAAACTGCAATTTCTTCGGAAACTCCCGTTGCTGTGATAGATTGTAACGGTGAACGCTCCGAGTACAGCGAAACTGCACCTTTTACCGCAAACGGTTCATTCGAAGCACCGGCCGCAGGCGAATATCTCGTTGTCTACAAGGGATATGGAGAATATAACAATATGTCACGCTATCTTCTCTTTCCGAGAACGATGATTTTCAATGGCGGTAGCGGTACTGTGCCCATGTCACTCGACCTTTCGGTTTCAAAAAGCTTAAAGCCTTCGGTAAGCGTGATAATGAGTGACGGCAAAAAACTCAGCGAAGCAGAGTTGGATGTAAAGTATACTTCTTCCGATGAAGGTGTTCTCGCAATAGATGAAGAAACAGGCAAATTCAGAACATATTCAACGGGTGACGTTGAGGTTACGGCGAGCACGACGGTTGAAGGAATCACAGTAAGTGATTCGGTTAAGCTCACAATAACCGGTGATGAATATATGCCATACAGCGGTGTGTATGCAAGATACGATTTCAGCGTAAAGAGCGATGACTGGCAGCCTGTGTATTGGAAAGGTGAGTCTGCTCCCAATACAAACGATATTAGAGGTATAACATATGAGTATACTTCAAAGACATCACTTCCGGGCAACTGGGAATGGTATGGAAGCGACATAACAGATATTTATGAGGAAAGCGGCAACACTGTTATCTGGATGTACTACGGAAACGGTGCCGAAGGTCGCACAAGAGTCGGAACAAGCAAGAATAAATGGGTTGCCTTTACATTGGATATTCCGGCAAGCGGCAGGTATCTTGCAAGCTTTGAATATTGCAAGTATTATTCGGGAAGAATTGCGGCAGATATATATCTTCTTCCGAAGGATACAGCGGATATTTCCGCTGCTCTTACCGAAGACAACTATCTCTGCACCTTTGATTGTTTGGATGAAAGTGCAACGTCACTTGCCCTTGATACTGTTGAGATAGGAGATCTTGACATAAAAGCAGCAGGAGAATATATCCTCGTAATTAAAGCTCTCCGAGGCGGATATATGGACTTCAAGGCTTTGAACCTTGACGGTGTTGACGGAATGAAGAGAGCAGAGCTTTCTGCAGAAAATTCCGAGCTTGCAGTAGGTGAGAAGACTGATACAGAAGTGCAGGCATATATGCTTGATGGTTCAAAGATAGATAATACAGAGCTCAAGGTAAAGTATTCATCCGAGAACTCAAGCGTAGCCGAGGTTGACGAAAACGGTGTTGTTACGGCTATTTCAGAGGGAAGCACAACGATTTCCGCAAGGGTAGTTTTTGGCGGGGTTGTAATTGATGCAACGGAAACAATAACCGTAAAAGATTCAAGCAATGTAGAATATGGTGAGCTTTCGGCAGAGGATAAGGTCTATGTAAAAGGAAGAAAGAAGCTCACTCTTTATGCATATATGAACAGCGGAAATAAGCTTGAAGTTCCGCTGCCTGATATCGACTACACCATTAAAACAGAGCCGGAGGACATTGCATACATTGATGAAGACGGCTATGTATGTGCATCAGGTGTCGGTGTGGTAAAGGTTTCGGCAAAGGCAAATTTCCGAGGTGCTGAAATTTCGTCAAACGAGATAGAAATGACTGTTCTTGAAGGTGCAAAAAAGACGGAGCAAACATTGTTCACAAAGGAGATGCAACAAAATCTCTTTGAAAATGTGGAGAAATATGATTGGGCACGGGAAAAACAGAAGTCTGTAATTGCATCGGCTGACAGATATGTTGATCATTATGAATATATCTATGATCACATTGTTGGCGAAGGAGTGCCGAGAGGTCGTCAGAACGGCTCACAGGACGACCCTGAATATTACTACTGCCGTTATTGCGGCGTTGACATTGCAACGAAATACGGTGCAGACGGCGCTTATGCATATGACATAAATGTTCTCACTCGTCCGTGGAAGGTGCAGTGCCCGGATTGTAAGAGACTTTTCCCGTCAAATGACTTTGAAAAGTTCTATAAGCTTGGACTTGATGAGCACGGAATATTCAATGTTGACCGCGCACATGAAAAGAACAATGCAAACATAGCAGAGTTTGGTCCTGAGGCAGATGTTCTTGTGAACGTGCTTTACCCCGAGCTTTCCGATACAATCAACTGCGGTCGTGGACTCCGTCCCGGCGAAACGGTTGAAAAATGGGGCGTTGATGATGGATTTGGTTATGTTCCCAAAAAGGAAAACGGAGATCCTTATAAGTACGACAACGGAGTTGTTGAGAGACATACATACATTGCAGTATACAACTGGCATGCATGGTTCCAGTATGTCAGACCTGCAGTAAAGAATCTTTCATATGCATATTACTATACAGGTGATGCAAAGTACGGAAGAGCAGGTGCGATAATCCTTGACAGAATTGCCGACGTATATCCCGGTATGGATATGTGGCAGTATTTTAAAACTTTCTATTACACTCACGGCGGCACAGGTGAAGGAAAGATTGTCGGACGTATTCAGGATTGCGAATTTGCCATGAACTTTGCCGAAGGGGCAGATATGCTCTATCCAATTCTGGAGGATAAGGTGGTTATAAACTTCCTCTCAGAAAAGGCAGAAGAATATAATCTTGAAAATAAAAAAGAAAGTGCATACGATATCTGGAAAAACTGGCAGGATGGACTTCTTTTGGAGAACTTCCGTTCAGCAAAGAAAGCCAATCTCCACGGCAACTTCGGAATGATGCAGGAAGCGCTTGTAAAAACTGCGGTTGCCCTCGGAAATGAGCCCGAAAGCGAAGAAATACTCGACTTTGTTTTCAAAAGCGGCGGATGGGTAGGTTATAAAGCTTTTGAAGTAACCGGAGGAAATTTGGGTAATTACTTTGTCGGTGAGCTTGACCGTGACGGATTCGGAGTGGAATCCTCACCGCAGTATAACTATATAGCGCCCGACGACCTTTTTGAAACAATCGAAGCTCTTTCAAGATACAACGGTGTGAATAAGGAAAAGTTTGATATCTCGGCAAGTCCGAGGTTTGCGCAGATTTCAACGAACTTCGCTTCGCTTATATTAAGTGACAGTCATACCGTGCAGATTGGTGACTCGCAGGGTACTGCAACAATAGGATTTGTTGATTCTGCCGACAATCTTATAAAGAGTTTTAAATACTTAAAAAATAGCGATGTTGCAAAGAAGCTTGCAAATCAGATTTATCTGAGATACAACAGAGATGTTTCGGACGTTCATTATGACATTTACACAAAGAATCCCGAGAGCATCAAAAAAGAAGTTCTTGCACTTGCAGATGATGTTTCAAAGAACGGAAGTGAGCTTCTTACAGGCTATGGCTTCGGCGTTCTCCGTGAAGGTGAACGTTATGACAGCATTGGCACAGACGGTGCGGATAACACCCTCAGAAGCTTCTGGATTTATTCCGGTTGGGGAAGGTCGTCTCACCATCAGCTTGACTCTATGAATATCGGTATAGAAGCTTTTGGTCTCAACTTAAGCCCCGATCTCGGTTATCCCGAGGCAACAGGAGATGACCCGAATCGTGTTCAGTGGGTAAATACCACATTGTCGCACAATACGGTGACCATAGATGAAAAGCAACAGACAAAAACACTCAAGTCTGCAACGCCGCTTCATTATGATGATGGAAATAGGGTCAAGGTCGTTGATATGAGAAGTGAGGATGCATACCCCGGTGCAGATGAATACCGGAGAACTCTTGTTATGATAGAGGCTCCGGGAGACATAAGCTATGGCATTGACTTCTTTAACGTTCAGGGCGGAAACACTCATATCTATAGCTTCCACGCCCAGTCGGAAAAGATTTCCGATACAGAAGGTCTGAATCTTCTTCCGCAGGCGGAAAACGGAGAATACAAGGGCAGCTATGCAGGCATTGATGTTCCGGGATTTGTTCAGGATCCCGATACGGCTTATACCTCCGATGATGTTCTTCGCTATCCGCACGGATACACATGGCTTCGCAACGTAGACCGTGATGCAAGTCCCGAGGAAACTTTCTCTGTTGACTTTGCTATAACCGATTACCGAAAGGCGGTAAATGACAACAAGAACATTCATCTGCGAATGACACAGGTAAATGACTTTGACGTAAGTGAAGTTGCAATAGCAGACGGATACGTTCCGAATAAGAGTGTAAACGCAGGACTTCCGAGAGGAATTAAGTATGCTCTTATCAAGCGTGAGGGCAAAGACTTAAAGAGTCTGTTTACAACAGTATTCGAGCCGTATAAGGAAAATCGCTATATCGAATCTATAACACCCGTCACAATGTCACCGGAACCTCAAGACGGGACTGCACGAGCAGTTTGCGTGAAGTTTACAAACGGAAGATGTGACTATATAGTATATTCAACGGATAATACGGTGCTCTATAACATAGGCGATGTGTTCAGCTTCCGTGGATTTGTGGGAGTTTACTCCGTAAATGCAGAGAACGAAAATATCTATTCCTATATAAATGACGGCGATGTGATCGGCGATGAAACGGGAGTCAAAAGCGGATATTCTGCAACGGTTTCCGATTTCAGCCGTGAACATATGACGGATAACTATATAATCGTTTCTGCAGACATTGATAATGCAGAGATACTTGCGGGAAAGATAATCAACATCAAAAATGACGGAGCACAGAACGGAACATATGTTATTGAAAGTGCAGAAAAGCTTTCGGATGGAAAAATAAAGCTCAACATCGGCCTTGTTACCACAGTACGAGGCTACGCTGATGAAGACGACTTTACAAAGGGATATGTGTATAATATCAAAGAAGGGCAGACGGCGTATATACCGATGTCTTTTGAATTTGATGAAGCACCTGTGTTTGAGGAGCTTTCAGGACTTTCAGCAAGTGCCGGAAGTCTTATGACGGTAAATATCAAAGCAAAAGCTTCCGACGGAGGAAAGGTCACATACTCTGCAAATTCCATACCGAGAGGAGCATCACTTTCGGAGGACGGAACAATAACCTGGAAGCCCGGAAGCTCTCAGGTGGGAGAAAACCATTTCTCCGTAACGGCTTATGACAGCGCAGGTCGTGAAAGTACATTGCACTTTAATGTCAAGGTTTACGGCTCAACAACGGGCGGCACATCCGGTGGTGGAGGCGGCGGCACAACGACAACTCCGACTGTGCCCGAAACACCGGACAAATCTGAAACTCCCGATGTTCCCAATGATAATGTCCGATTTGTTGATCTCGGAAACCACGCATGGGCAGCTGATGCAATCAATGCATTGGCTGAAAAGGGCATCATCCGCGGAACAAGTGCTACCACATATTCACCCGAGAAGAATATCACAAGAGCTGATTTTGCGTGTCTTTTAGTTCGTGCCTTTGAAAAGACAAGTGATAACACGGAAAACTTTGATGATGTGCTTGCTGCGGACTACTTTGCAAAAGAGCTTGCGATCGCACGTAACACAGGTCTTGTCGGAGGTATTGGAGATAATAAATTCGCACCGAGAGATAATATCAAACGCTCGGATATGATGCTTATGGTCTATAGAGTCATCAAGGATTCGGAGGCTCTTGTAGGGGCGGATATCATCCACCCGAAATACGTCGATTTTGAATCCGTCCCCGACTACGCAAAAGAAGCAGTCTCTGCTCTCATCACGGCAGGAATTGTCAACGGCAAGAACAATCTCATAGCACCGCTTGATAATACAACACGTGCTGAAGTCGCGGTTTTGCTTTTAAGGGTGCTTGAGTTCACAAGCAAATAAGTTTGAGGAGGTAAGATATGAAAAGGCTGATATCGGCAATACTTACAGTTGCAATGCTCATAAGCTTTGTGCCTGTGTTTGCGGCAGAAAGCTCGGGTGTTAAGGTCATATATGACCCGAGTGTCCTTGAATACAACGTAAACATTGCAGACATTTCATATGAACTTACAAACAGCTTTTACAGTTATCATTCAAGAAAGAAAGGCTGGGAGCCTGCTCACGGAGATTTCCGCATAAACGGTGATCCTAATAAGGGAATGCTTGCTTATCACCATACAGCCGGTGATTGGTATGCAATGGAACTCAACGTTCCCGCAGCGGGCGAATATGATGTTACGATTGAGTGTATCAAGCGTACTTACGGTGCAAACAAAGCATATATCTATTTCCTTGATGAAACAGAAGCAGAAAATATTGAAGAGAATCTCACAGAGGAAAATAAGTTCTCTGAAAATTCCTTCTTTAGTGAAAGCAACTACAAAGAGAAAGAAATTGCATCGGGAACAGTTGAGTTCCCGAATGCAGGAAAATATCTCTTTGTAGTTCAGGGAACAGAAAAATGGACTTATACCACAATCGGAAAAATCACTCTTGATGGTGGCAGCGGAACTGCACCTATGGGCTCTGTTGTTTCTTGCGATAAGTCCGTCATCGCGGTAGGAGAAAAGGCAACTGCTTCGGCAAAGCTTTTCTATAGCGACGGCGGTGAGGCTGTTCTCTATCCCGATGAAAAAACGTATGAAAGCTCTGATGAAAGTGTTGCAACCGTTGATGCATACGGTAATATTACGGCAATTTCCGAAGGAAGGACCGAGATTACCGCAACGGTAACTTGGGGTGGACGTGAATTTGTTTCCAAAACAAGCATCAAAGTCATAAAGAAGACAACAAACATAAAGATTCATTATGACTTTATAGATAACTACACAGAGGATGTCCCTTATACCACATCCGAAACGACATTCATTGCAACTCATAAGAGCCTTAACCTTGTTGATACATACGAGAAGACATTCGGACTCTGGAAGCTTGCATCTGCACCGAGCGGACTTTCCGTAAACCATTGCTACACAACGGCAAATGCTTACAACCTCGGACTTCGCGCATACTTCAATGGCGAAAAAAAGTGGTTTGCGATAAATATTCGTGTTCCGGTAAAGGGAGAATATAAGGTTATTTTCGGATACAACTGTCACTCAAGCTTTGAGCCGGCTCTTGAGACGTATTTAATCGACGGCGAAGCATCCGACAGCGAAATCACCTCGGCAATAGCTGATGGTACAGGCGCTCTTGCCGTGGTGAACTGCACAAAGGGAAATGCTAACGGAACACAGCTTACCGAAATCGGAACAAGAGAGCTTGATGCAGGTGAGTATACTGTTATTTTCAATTCACCAAATGCAAAGAACATAAGAATCCATAACCTTGAGCTCGTTTCGGGCACAGGTGATAAATATGCACTTCTCTCAGCTGATATGGAGCTTGTCGGAAACAAGAAGCTCGCTGTCACAGGTAAGCTTGCAGATGCTGCTATGTCTATGGCTGATATGTCTGAGGCAGAAGTTGTTTATGAAGGTAAGAATCCCGATATTGTAACCGTTGCGGCAGACGGAAGCGTTAAAGTTCTCAAAGAAGGAGAACTTACAGTAATTGCAAACATAACTTATGGCGATATGATGCTTACGGTTGAAAAGACATTTAATGTCGCACCTGCTCCGTCACTCGCACCGGCGGAAGTTTCACAGCGTTATGACTTTCTTACCATGTCTCCCGATTGGGATGCTCCCATGTATACACAGGAGCCGAAGAGAACAGAAGACATCAGAATGATTACCTATGATTATACCGACGGAAACTGGCAGTGGCACAGCACAGACGTTGCATCCTTCCCTAATGCATATTCGGATGTTGCGTGGATGTACAGAGGTGAGCCGTATGGCCGCCTTCGTTTAGGATTTAACCCCGGATATTATGTGGCTCTCGCTATTAAAGTTCCTAAGGCAGGAAGATACTTTGCAAGTATTGAAAGAAACGACCACAGTCAGTCTGTTGGTGCAGGTGATGTGTATGTTCTTCCGATGACGAATGACGTCAAGACGGCACTTGCAGGAGCTGAACCTATCGGGAACGTAAACTGCTACAACCCCGATGTTTCCGACTATACTCCCACATATCAGGATCTTGGTGTCGTAGAGTTTCCGGAGGCAGGCGAATATATTCTCGCGGTGAAGAAAACTCAGGGACACGGAGCAGAATATGTAAACCTTCGAAGCTTTACTCTCGATGGAAACAATGTCTTTAAGTATCTTGATTTTGAAGTCGATACCGACTCTCTTTACATCAGCGAAAGCGCAATGTCAACCGTCCGTGCATATAATCTTGACGGCACAGAGATTGATGCATCCGAGCTTGATATCAGATACACCACAAGTGATGCCGATGCCGCAACAGTAAGCCGAAGTGGTAAGATAACGGCACTCCGTGACGGTAAGGTAACAATCACGGTTACCGTAAAGCACGGAAATGAAACTCATTCAGCATCAAAAGATATCGAGTTACTTGATGCAAGTGGTGTTAAGCGCGCATATCTTGATGCTCCTGAGAGCATTTATGTTACCGACAGAAAAAAGGCAAAGTTCAAAATTGAGATGAACAGCGGACTTGTAAAGGAAATCGATCCTTCTCTTGTCAGATTTGAAGTTTTGAATCAAAACCCTGATGGCGTTGCAACAATCGACAGCAAGGGATATATTTCTGCAAATGCAGAAGGTTCAATAACCATTTCTGCAAACTGCTGGTATGATAATGCTCGCCATACCGCGGAAGCAATAACAATCAATCTTCTTCCGAGTTACAAGAAGAACAAAACGACCATATACACGCAAGAAATGCGCGATACAGCGATTGAAAATACTGCGAAGTATAAGTGGGCGAGTGATGAAGTTAAGGCAGCAAAAGAACTTGCCGACAAGTATGTTGACTCATATGAAAAGATATACGACAGCATCGCAGGAATGGGACTTCCGACATCCCGTCAGATAGGCGGCTACGGAGACCCGGAATATATGATTTGTCGCTACTGCGGAGTGGACACATCTGTTTTCGCAAATGGCGGTAACGGACGCGCATTTACATGGGATATAATCAACCGCCCGTGGAAGATTCAGTGCCCCGGATGCAAGAGACTTTTCCCGTCAAATGATTTTGAAAGTTTCTATAATCTCGGTCTTGATGAACACGGACTCTTTGATCGTGACCGTGCGCTTGAAAAACATGAAGAGCTTTTTGGCGGAACATACGGTACGGGATATCTTAAGAACAACCTCTATCCTGAACTTGAGGAGACAATAAATAACCACAGAGGTCTTCGCCCGGGTGAAACAGTAGAGACATGGGCAGTTGACGATGGTTGGGGATATATCCCCCGCGATGAAAACGGAGAACAATATAAGTATCCGAACGGAAAGGGAGAGAGACATCCCTACATCGCATATTATGTATACTCATCTTGGGAACAGCGCCGTGACATACTTGGAGCAATAAGAGATGCTTATATATACACAAGCGACCCGAAATACGGAAGAGCAGGAGCAATAATTCTTGACAGAATTGCCGACGTATGGCCTGAAATGGAGACGGCATCATATACCGGTCTCGAGGCAGGATTCTTCATTACAGACGGCGGAAACTTCATCGGAAAAACTCAGGGATGTATTGACGACTGCGTTATGGCAACTCTCTTTGCCGATTGCTCCGATGCATTCTTCCCCATGACTTCCGACACTCAGGTTATAAATTTCCTCTCTCGTGAAGCAGAAAAGCATTCGCTCGAGAACAAGAAGGAAAGCGCATATGATATCTGGTCAAACTGGGAAACAGGAATTATCGATGCTGCGTACACCGGTGTTAAAAAAAGACAGATAGGTGGAAACTTTGGTCAGCATCAGTTTGTTGTAACAACTGCGGCAGTTGCACTTGACAGTCAACCGAAGACAAACGAAATGCTTGACTTCGTTTTCAAGACCGGTGAAGAGACAAAGACCGACCTCTATGGCGGTAACGTCGCCTCAACTCTTGTTGACGTAATCTCACGCGATGGTATGGGAAATGAAGCAAGTCCGCAGTACAACTACGTCTGGATTGAACGTCTCATGAGCATTGCAGATCTTCTCGGAAGATACCCCGTTGAAGATAAATACAACCTTTGGAAGAACACAAAGTTCGTTCAGATGTTTATGTCATATCCACCTGTTGCAATTACCTCCAACGAATCTGTTCAGGTTGGTGACTGTGGTCAGTTTGGCGCAGGAGGATTCAGAGCATTACCGGAAGACTTCATCCCAGCATTTAAGTATCTCAGAGACACCGAAAATGCAAAGAGAATAGCAAACTACATCTATCTTTTAAGCGGCGAGGAAACCGAAGGTCTCCACTACGACATTATGACGAAGGACCCTGAAAGCCTTGAATGTGAAGTTGAGTCATATCTTGACTCCGAAATGGCATGGTTTACGGAGATTCTCACCGGCTACGGCTTCGGTATGCTCCGAAGCGGCGGAAAGCTTGAAACTGTTCAGAATTCAAACTTCAAGCGCGGTATCTATATGAACTTTGGGCGTTCTATCGCAAGCCACGGACATAAAGATGCTCTCAATATCGGGATAACGGCATATGACCTTAATATGGCACCGGACCTCGGATATCCGTCAAACACAGGCCCTCAGCCTCAGAGACTTCAGTGGATAAGTAACACCCTCTCGCACAACACCATTGTCGTAAACGAAAAACCGCAGACGGGCATTGAGCACGGCTACCCACAGCATTTCGACGATTCGGGGAAAGTAAAACTTTTGGATGTTGATGCATCGGGAGCATATGCTGAAACGGATATCTACAGAAGAACTCTCGTTACGGTTGACATAGATGATCAGGATAGCTACTTTGTGGATTTCTTCCGTGTCTCCGGCGGTGATGACCACCTCTTCTCATTCCACGTTGCAGGTGATACAGTTTCTGAAACATCCCTCAACCTTGGTGAAGAACAGCCCGGTTCATATGCAGACCCGAACTGGCCTTATGGAGAGGACCCCAACTCTCCTGCAGAATACTATTATGACACAGTATATCCGAGAGGCTATACATGGCTCAAAGAGACAAGACGTGCAGAAGGTGGAAACGTTGGGCAGTATGATGTTGACTTTGAAATTAAGGACTATAAGGACAGAATCAAAGACGACAAGGGACTCCATCTCCGTGTAACACAGCTCAATGATTTTGAACTCAACGAAGTTGCTCTCACAACAGGTCATCCTCCCACAAATGCAACCAACAAGGCAGTAAACGAGAAGGGTATTAAATATCTTCTTGCAAGAAGAACAGGCGAAAACCTTGATTCTCTCTTCACAACAGTTTATGAGCCTTATAAAGTAAACAGACGTCTCGATGGTATGACAACTGTAGAAATTAAGGCAGTTGACGGAACTCCCGGAGCAGACGACACGGCAAAGGCTATCAAGGTTATCCGTGAAACAGGCAGAGTTGACTACATAATGTATGCTACAAATAACTCCGTTAAATATGTCGTAACCGATGGAGAAACAAAGATTGATTTCCGTGGATTTGTGGGTGTGTACAGCGTTGAAAACGGCGTGAATGTATATTCTTATCTAAATGACGGGGACATTCTCGGCGAACATACGTCAGAAGCCGCAATTACCGGAGAAGTTGTTGATTTCTCTCGCGACCTTTCGCTTGATAACTATATTACAGTAAAGCCTGATAATGATGTTGATGCATCTCTCTTTGCCGGAAAAATGATAGTTGTTGATAATGATATGGTCAAGAATGGCGCATACTTCGTTGAATCGGCAGAAGAACTTTCTGACGGAAATATAAGGCTTGATATCGGAACGGTGACTGCCATAAGAAGATACAAGGATGCAAATGACTTTGACGCAGGATTTATATATAATATAAATCCCGGACAGAGCTTTAAGATAGCAAAGTCATTCGTGGAGGACTCAGCTCCCGTATTTGATTCGGTAAGCAAAGAGCTTTCTGCAAGTTCGGGAAGTGTTTTCACCTTCTCTATAAATGCACAAAGCGAAATAAGCAATGCAATAAGATATGAAGGAACATCCATACCTCGTGGTGCATCTATTGACCCCGAAAGCGGAAAGATAACATGGAAACCGACTGCAGGACAGGTGGGCGATAACCTCTTCACAATAACTGCTTATGATGAAGACGGAAGATACAATTCAATAAACTTTGTTGTAAAGGTATATGGCTCTACATCCGGAAACACAGGCGGTTCAGGTGGTGGCGGAGGAGACGGTGCAACAGCACCCACAACACCATCGGATGAAAAGGAAAATGACAAGGATTCTGAAACCGGTGTAGGGGAGGATATCATCCTCCCGCCTGCAGAGTCAGATATACGTTTCACCGACCTCGGTTCACACGCCTGGGCAGAAGATGCAATCAATGCCCTTGCAGATAAGGGAATAATCCGTGGAACGAGCGAAACAACCTACTCGCCTGCAAAGAACATAACAAGAGCAGACTTTGCACTCCTCCTTGTCCGTGCCTTTGAAAAGACATCGGATAACACGGAGAACTTCGACGATGTACTTGAAACCGATTACTTCGCTCGTGAGCTTGCGGTAGCAAGAAACGCAGGTTTAGTCTCCGGAATCGGCAACAACAAATTCGCACCGAGAGATAACATCAAACGCTGCGATATGATGCTTATGGTATATCGTGTAATCAAGGACAAACTTGTAGGGGCGGATATCATCCGCCCGGATTACGCCGATTTTGAATCTGTCCCAGACTACGCAAAAGAAGCCGTCTCTGCTCTCATCTCTGCAGGACTTGTCAACGGCAAAAACAACCTCATAGCACCGCTTGACAATACAACACGTGCAGAAGTTGCAGTACTTCTTATGAGAGTTCTTGAATTCACAAAGAAATAAGAAAGAATCGGAAAACGCATATGCGTTTTCCGATTCCTTTTTAGCTTTACAGCTTTGTGATGAATTTTGCGGCTGTTTTATACAGGAGTCGTTTTGTGCCGACACCGTCAAAGGCGATTTCGAGGAGATAGTCACCGCCCACAGGATTTACGGAAACAACGAGACCTTCCTTGAATGCCTTATGAGAAATTCTGTCACCGGCAGAAAGATTAAGGACGGGAGCACTTGTTGTCTCGGACTTTGCACTTTGTGTAAATGACGAGGAAAAACTATTGTAGGAAGGCTTCCTCTTCTGCGTGATTTCTCCGCTTGACAAGGAGGAAGAACTTCTCTCGCTCCTATTGCTTCCCGATGAGAATTCACGGAGACCGCCGCCGGAGAAGGATGTATCGTCAAAGGTTGGGATATTTGACTTTTCTTCAATGAGCATCGGTGGAATTTCGGTAACAAAGCGTGAAATCTTACCATATTTAGTCTGTCCGAACATTGTCCTTGTTCGGGCGTAGGTCATAAACAATGCCCGTTTTGCACGTGTTGCGGCAACGTAGAAAAGACGGCGTTCCTCCTCAATCTCCTCGGGAGAATCAAAGGAACGAAGACTCGGGAACATTCCTTCCTCAAGACCGCAGACAAAGACTGTGGGGAACTCAAGTCCTTTTGCACTATGTATTGTCATAAGTGTTACGCAATCATCGTCTGCGTTGTATTTGTCAAGGTCGGTAAAGAGGGAAACCTCTTCAAGAAATCCCGATAAAGTTGCGCCTTCTTCTTTTTCATACTCAACAATGTTTGATTTAAGCTCCATTATATTTTCTATTCTGCCCTCGGATTCAAAGTCAGCCTTTGCCTTGAGTGCGGCGATGTATCCGCTTTCTTCAAGAAGAAGGTCATAAAGCTCTGAAATCTTCATCGTCAATGACTTATCACGAAGACCGTTTATCATTTGCGCAAAGGCAACGAGGGGAGCGGATGCACGTGAAAGCTCGGGATAATCGTTTGCACGACTTAAAACATCAAAGGGGATAATTCCGTCGCGATTTGCAAGCTGTTTTACGGTGTCCACTGTTTTGTCACCGATTTTTCTTGCAGGAACATTGATTATGCGTTCAAGACGGAGAGTGTCTGCAGGATTTGCGATGATGCAGAGATATGAAAGAATATCCTTAATTTCTGCTCTTTCAAAGAATCGCATACCACCGATGATGCGATAGGGAATAGCTCTGCGGCGGAAAGCATTTTCAAGCTGCATTGACTGTGCATTTATGCGATAGAGGACGGCGCAATCGGAAAAGGCGGCACCGCCTGCTTTTGCGGCAATTATTTCATCTGCCACAAAGCTCGATTCATCCTGCTCATTGTTCGCCTTAAACACGAGGGGAAGAGGTCCGTCGTCAATATCCGTCCAGAGATTTTTTCCCTTTCTTCCCGTGTTATTCTTTATAACGCTGTTTGCAACGTTCAAGATATTTGTGGTTGAACGGTAATTGCGTTCAAGTCGGATTGTCTCGGTGTTTGCAAACTGTTCTTCAAAGCTTAAGATGTTTTCAATGGTTGCACCACGGAAACGGTAAATGCTCTGGTCATCGTCACCGACAACACAAAGGTTTCCGCTGCCGCCGGCAAGAAGCGAAACAAGAACATACTGGGCGTGGTTTGTGTCCTGATACTCGTCAACAAGGACATATCTGAACTTTCTGTGATAGTAATCAAGCACATCACGATGCTCGGAAAGAAGCTGAACCGTAAGCATAATGATGTCATCAAAATCGAGAGCGTTTGCCTCTTTGAGCCTTGCTTGATATTTTTTGTAAACCTCTGCTATTTTCTCGTTGCGGAAATTGCCTTCGGCTTCTGCGGCAAACTTTGCAGGAGTATAAAGTGAATCCTTGGCACGGCTTATTATATTCTGACACGCCTTGGGGGGGAATGCTTTGGTGTCAATATTAAGGTCTGTAAGAACGTTTTTGATAACACGCTCGGAATCTGAGGCATCATAAATGGTAAAGGTATTTGTATATCCTATTCTGTCTATGTAGCGGCGAAGAATTCTCACGCAGGCGGAATGGAAGGTGGCCGCCCATATATCCTCGGCACATTGCCCAACTGTGCGTGAAAGGCGTTCTTTAAGCTCGTTTGCCGCCTTGTTCGTAAAGGTAATTGCGATAATTGACCAGGGGGCGGCAGGATTAAGTGCACATATATTGTCGGCACTTTCACGGAGCATCTCATCGCCGGAGCGAAGATATTCACGGAGAATTTCAACATCCATATCGGTAATGTTTTCGGGAACTATGTCTGAATTGTGTGCATCACCGTATTTTATCATATTGGCAATTCGGTTTATAACAACCGTTGTTTTTCCGCTTCCTGCTCCTGCAAGCAAAAGAAGCGGTCCGTTTATCTTGAAGACCGCCTTCTGTTGCATATCATTTAAAAAGTTAAACTGTTTTTCCAAATACTCACGACGAAGTGCGAGAAATGTCTCTTTTGTGTTAGTGGTCATAATTTAATCTCCGAAGAATGCAGCGCCGATTATTCCGGCATCGTTGCCGAGCTCTGCAATCAAAAATTCAGTCTTTTTCTTATAAGTGGAGTAGCACTCTCTCTCTGTGATTTCACGAAGAGGAGCAAGGAGTGTTTCACCCTCTTTTGAAATGCCTCCGCCTAAGATGATGGCTTCGGGTTGCATGAAATTTATGACATCAATGATGCCTATGGAAAGGTATCTTATAAACTTATCAACAACCTTCTTTCCGGTCTCATCGCCCTTCTTCATTGCATCAAAGGCGGTTCTTCCGGAAACATCGTCAAGGCTTCCTGCAAGAGTCCACATAAGGCTTTCCGGATGGTGCTTCATTGCCTCACGGGTCTGACGGATAAGTGCCGTTGCGGAAGCATAAAGCTCAAAGCAACCACGTCGACCACAGTTGCAAGAAAGACCTTCCGGGTCGATGCATAAGTGCCCGAGCTCTCCTGCGGCACCGTTACAGCCTGTGAAAATCTTGTTGTTTATAATAATGCCTGAACCTACACCTGTTCCGAGGGTGACCATAACCGCTGTGTTAAAATCCTTTGCACAGCCGATGCGAACTTCTGCAAGGGCTGCGGCATCGGCATCATTTCCTATATGGCATTCATAGCCTGTTTCACGTTTTACATATCCCACAAGGTCGGTCATATTGAGTGGAACATTGTTGCAACATACAACAAGCCCTGCCTCATCATCGGCGTGCCCGGGAACTCCGATGCCCACAGAAGAAATTTCCTCTCCCTTTGCCTCACTTGCAATGGTCTTTATGTGTGCAACGATATCTGAAAGAAGTACAGCTTCGCTGTCAATGCGAGTGGGAATGCTCTTTTTAAAAACAAGGCAACCGTCATCGGTCACAAGACCTCCTGCGATATTTGTTCCGCCTAAATCAATTCCTATTCTCAAAGTAAGTTACCTCCGATTAGTCAAAAAAACTATTGCTGAGTCTGTCGGCGAGATCCTGTGCCGCATTATATCCCATCTTCTTGTGACGGTTGTTCATAGCTGCAACCTCAAGAATGACGGCAAGATTACGTCCGGGCTTTACCGGGATTGTAAGGGAAGGTATCTTGATGCCGAGAATCTCCATATACTGTGTATCTGCACCAAAACGGTCATACTGCTTCCCGTCCTGCCAGATTTCAAGGTTTATTACAAGATCAACCTTTTCTGTGAGCTTAACAGAACCCATACCGAAGATTCGTCTTACATCAACAACTCCGATGCCTCGAAGTTCAATGAAGTGACGGATAACCTCGGGAGCTGTTCCGACGATGCTTTTTGAAGAAACACGCTTAAGCTCAACTGCATCATCTGCAATAAGACGGTGACCGCGCTTTACAAGCTCTATTGCAGTCTCACTTTTACCTACTCCACTCTCGCCGAGGAGAAGTACACCTTCACCGTATATTTCAACGAGGACACCGTGACGGGTGATACGAGGTGCAAGCTGAACGTTGAGAAAGGAAATCAACGCTGCCATAAAGTTTGATGTGATGAGTTGCGTTCTGAAAATAGGAGTGTTATATTTCTTTGCAACTTCAATGAGCTCGGGATGCACATCGAGTCCTCTTGTAAATACCATAAAAGGAATTTTCTTCTCTAAAAGTGCCTCGAAACGAGAAGAACGCTCTTCAACGCTCAGGGAGTTCAAAAAGTTTGTTTCCACACGTCCTATTATAACCGCACGTTTATTGTCAAATGCATCAAAAAAGCCTGAAAGCTGAAGTCCCGGACGGTTCAAGTCCATGGAAGCAAGCTCCATATGCTCATATCCGTCCGGACCATAAACGACTTCAAGCGAAAATTCCTTGATTATTTCCTTTAATTTTATTGTGTAGCTGCCAAAATTCGAGTCCAAACCAAACACCTCCGAATGTATAACTATCTATTATAATTATACTCGCAAACAAAGAAAATTTCAATACAAACATAAAGAAAAGGCGGAGGGCAAAATTTTAGTTCTGCCCTCCGCATATGTAAGTGAGTTTATTTGAGAATTCTGTATTTTCCGATTACCGGAAGTTCCTTTGCTTTTCCTTGTGAAGCGTTCATTATTCCGATAATGAGAAGCGCAAGGAAAATAATTCCCGCAAGTCCGACAATTCCGAGAAGGAAAGTGGCAAGTCCCCACATACGCCAGGGAAGTATCGAAAACAACAGGAAACTGAGCACAAAATATGCAAATCCATATATAACCTCAATTATTGCAAGAATCAAGCCTTGATTCGCGTGGTAGCGTGCAAACTTCGACTGCGGTGCGGCAAATATTGGAATGAGTACGAGAATTCCGAGATATGCAAGGATTGCCATTGCCTTATTCTGCTCGATGTCGTGCGAATCAAATTCCATAGTTGTGTCGGGAGTCTTGTTAAGGTTTGAAATTGACATTTAAATATCCTCCTTAATGTTTTTTAAATTTTTATATTATTAATCCAGCGCTTTTTCGGCATCGCTTAACGTATCTTCAAAGCTCTTCTGGAGACCTATACCGATATCGAATTTCACGCCGTAATAATAGAACAATCTGTCAAATTTGCTGTCCTTGTTGTTGTCGTATACGTCGGAAACATACACAGCCATATTCTTTCCATCCTTGCGGAAGCACCAGCCCTGCAAGAAGCCGTTCAGAGCCTTTTCAAGTGTGGTTTCTGCTGCAGGATTCTCACCTTCGCCGACAAACTCGTGTCCGATTATGTTATAGCCATCATCGGAAGCCGCGGCGGTGACACGGAATACTTTCTCATAATAAGCCCTGATTTGTTCGTCCGACAGCTCTCCGTCGGGCATTTTGAATATCACAACTGCGTGACCGATACCGCTTGTGGGATCATCGGCATAAGCACCTTTTTCACTCACGGTATATTCCCAATCAGGCTTTAAGTCTTCGTAAGAAATGCCATATGCTTTCAGATAATGCTCCACTGCCGCTTCGCTGAATGAATCAAATTCTTCTGCCTGTTCGATAGCATCATTTGCAAACTCCTCAGCATCGACTTTTTTGCCTTCTTCCGTATCACCGCAAGCTGAGAGGGTGAATATAAGGATTAACGCCAATAAGATTGATAATGATTTTTTCATTTTTTGAAACCTCCTTTTATTTCAAATTTTCAACCATTCTCACTGCAATAATGAGTGCCTGTTCTCTTGTTGCGTTTGCATAGCCCTGTGCCTGCTGTGCGGTTGTTGTGTTCTTGGGTGCAAATTTGTTATTGCCCACGCCGTTGATGATACCGTTCGCTGCCATAAAGTAAACGCTGTCCTTCGCCCAGGCGGAAATGTCCTTATCGTCTGCGAAGAGTGCAGGCTTTGTGTAATCGAGCTTGAAGCTTGCATCTGTTGCAAGTGTCCATCCGGGAAGCGTTACACGCTTGAACACTCGGGTTAACATTGCCGCCGCCTGTTCACGGTTGAGCAAGTCATTGGGTGAATAGGTTGTTGCCGATGTGCCGTTTACTGCACCGATGTTATATGCCTTCAAAATCTCTGCATCTGCCGTATCGGTAAACGGATTTGCTACTGCCGGAAGTGCAGGTGTGCCGGAAAGTGCTTCATAAACCTTAACCGCAACTGCCGCAAATTCAGCTCTTGTGATAT
>JAFSEA010000040.1 GCA_017435965.1 Oscillospiraceae bacterium | reverse complement strand
GTCGATTTTCTTTTCTCCGTCTAATGTGCAGTAGCCGTATTTATCGGTTGCCTCGTCATAGTAGGGAACTAAAAGCTCCTTTTCTTCCTCCGTCTGTGTTGCTTCGGTCTGCGTTTTTTCTCCCGCATCACTTCCGCAGGCGGTGAGGGCAAATACCATTATAAGTGAAAGTATAAGAGCAAGCAGTTTTCTCATATTAAGCCACTTCCCTTCTGTGTGATTTTATTCCATTATAATTACTTTTACTTCCCTGCCGATTTTTTCGCAGTTGTCTATAACGAATTTTGTGCCTCTTGATTTGCCGTCCCAGAAAGCGAGAACGGTATCGGCATATTCAATTATCTGAATGTTTCTCTTTAGCGGTGCTCCCCTTCTGTATCTTGCATAGTCCGGGAGAAACTCTGTTAATTTGATTCCGTTTTCCATTGCATATTCCCTTGCACAGATATCCACACCCTTTGCACCGCCGGATACTATCTCCGTTGTGTTTTCGGGAAGATAATCACCAAGGTTTTCAACTGTTATGTTTCTTGAGCCTATAATTGCCACTTTCATAATATCCACTCCGTTCTGAAATCATTTTACACTCATTTTGCGGTTATATGTGTAATTATAACATAAAATGGCTGTAAAATAAATCCAAAATAGATTTTATTTGGAGCGATATTATGGCTATAAAGAATTTTTCCATAAGAATTGACAGCGAAATGCTTGATAAGCTTCATGTTATAGCAGACTATGAGGGAAGGTCTGCAAACGGTCAGGCTATGGTGCTCATACGTGATTGCATTGAAAAATATGAGGAAAAACACGGCGAAATAAAGATAGGTCAGTAACAAAAACCACCTTCGGGTGGTTTTTTCGTTGACAATAAATTTATTTAGTATTACAATAGATTGGTGTTTTTTGAATCTGTATGAAAGGAAATACGTGAATGGAAAACAAAAGAGAACATTTGCCTGAGAATAAGATGGGCGTTGCGCCGATAGGTCCGCTTCTTGCAGGAATGGCAATCCCCATGATGATTTCAATGCTTGTTCAGGCTTTTTACAACGTTATTGACAGTATCTTCGTGGCACAGCTTAGCGAAGATGCCCTCAGCGCAGTATCACTCGCCTTCCCTCTTCAGAATCTTATCATAGCAATGGGCGGCGGTATCGCTGTTGGTATAAACGCCGTGCTCTCGCGCTCTCTCGGTGAAAAACGCTTCGATGCCGCAAACAAGGCGGCACACACGGGAATATTCCTCTCAATTCTCGGCGGTATCATATTCGCTCTTGTGGGACTCTTCCTTGTAAAGCCTTTCTTCGCCGTTATGACAGACGATGCGGAAATTGTCTCCTATGGCGTGGACTATGCCACAATCTGTCTTGTAGGCTCAATGGGAATCTTTATGCAGTTCTGCTTTGAAAGACTGCTCCAGTCAACGGGAAAAACTACCCTTTCCATGATAACTCAGCTTATCGGTGCGGTTATAAATATAATCCTCGACCCCATATTTATCTTCGGCTGGGGTCCTGTTCCTGCCCTCGGTGTTGCAGGTGCGGCATACGCGACCATTATCGGTCAGATTATTGCGGCAGCTGTTGCCATTGTGGTAAACGTAAAGTGCAACCGTGAGATAAAGCTCTCAATTAAGGAAATACGCTATGACAAAGAGATTGGCAGACGCATATTCAAGATAGGTTTCCCCTCAATGCTTATGCAGTCTGTGGGCTCTGTTATGAATTTCTGCTTCAATCAGGTGCTTCTCTCCTTCTCAACTACCGCAACGGCGGTATTCGGTGCATATTTCAAGCTCCAGAGCTTTGTGTTTATGCCCATATTCGGACTCAATAACGGTATGGTGCCGATAATCGCATATAACTACGGTGCAAAGCGACCCGACCGCGTGAAAAAGACAATAAAGCTCACCATAATTACTGCAGTTTCAATTATGGCTGTGGGCGTTGTGGCATTTGAGGTGATTCCCGAGGTTCTTCTCGGCTTCTTCAATGCCGATGAAAATATGATGCGCCTCGGAATCCCGGCACTTCGCATAATTGCACCTCATTTCCTGCTTGCAGGCTTTTGCATTATCGCAGGCTCTGTATGTCAGGCAATCGGAAATCCGAAATATTCGCTCATCGTTTCCATCTGCCGCCAGCTTGTGGTACTTCTCCCTGCGGCGTGGCTTCTCTCTAAAACAGGAGTGCTCGATTATGTGTGGCTCTCATTCCCCATAGCGGAAATCGCATCACTCATACTCTCAACAATATTCTTAAAGAAAACTCTCAATCAAGCCAGAAACCACGGATAGCCGCACGGCGTGCCGACCTCGGCACGCCGTTTTTTTGCGTTTTGGCGGCAAAACGAATCAAAACCACAACCCCCGCCGTAGGGGCGAGGCTCTGCTTCGCCCGGGAATCCCCGTCACACCACACAACACCATTGAAAAACAATCCCATTGGTGATATAATGTGACATATGAATTATATGGAGGATATGCATATGAAAAAATTACTTGCGCTTATTCTTGCGCTTTGCATGATGCTTGCCTTTGCCGCTTGCGATGACAGCGAGGAAATGTTTGAATCGGAGGTGTCGGGAAAAGCACCCGGTTCGGAAGAAAAAGAAACAGAGCAGAAAGCAGAAGTCAATCCGGGAGAGGAGGCACTTCCCGGAGATACTTCCGAAACGGAGGACGAGACTGCGAAGAAAACAATCTCAGAGAGCGATCTTATTTACAGAGACGATTTTACTCTTGCGGAAGCCTTTGAGCATATGAATTCCGTGCGATATGTGATTTACGAGAAAATGTATTCGGCGGTTCTGAACCTTGACGATGAATCAGCCTGGGTTCCCGCGGCTATCGTGAAATACAATATCGGAAGCGAAGAGTTTCTTGCGGCTTCCCACGTTATGGAAAAGGGTGCAGACACAAGTGCCGAGGCGATTTTGAGCAAACAGGGCTTCACAAATATTTCTATAACAACTCTCGACGTTGAAAATTCCTGGAAAATCACCGCACGTAAGGAAAATGCCAATTATGAATATACCATAAGATATGGCGTTGAGTCAGAGTCATACAGATTCACCCTTGCAATAGACGGAGTTCCGCAGATGCTCCTTGCGTGCATCCGCACCGCCGGCGGATACGCCGTTGAGATATGGACAGATGAAGGCTCATATCACATTCTTGCCGATGATGCACAGGAAGGACGTTTTGGATTCATCCCCTCGGAAAGAACAAATCAGCTGGATTTCCCCGAAACCGACATTTTCTATGAGGAAAGCTATATTGCAAAGGAATTTGCCACAAAAGATGCAGAACATACGTTCCTCCTTGCAAACAAGATCCTCTACATCGCAAAAGACGGTTCAAATTATGCAATTCCATTAAAGTAGAAGAAAAATATGTAAATATGTGTAAGATATTCGTTTCCTTTGCGTGTATATATGTGTAAGACATAAAAATAAAAGGAGTTGTGGATATGAAAATAGTAACTTGTCCGAAATGCTTTAAGAAAATGAAGATTGAAGAGGAGTGCAAACTCTTCCTCTGCCCACATTGTCAGGAAAAAATAAGCATTGAAGATGTTGCGGCAGAGCCCGAAGCTCCTGCGGAGAACGAAGTTCCTGCAGAAATTGAAGCTCCCGTGGAGAACGCATATCAGGAATCGACAAAAGGCAAGAACAAGAAAGTGATTATAGCTGTTGCAGTTGCACTTGTTGCAGTTGTAGCCGGTGCGGTCTTCTTCCTCCTTCCCGGCAAATCCGAGAGCAAAGAACAGGTAGAAGATAAAAAGGAAGACCGGAAGGAAGTTGCGGAGGGAAAAAAGAAGGAAGCAAAGGTTGAAGTAAAGAAAGAGGAAAAGAAAGAAGCAAAGAAGGAAAAAGAAGAAATCCTTGTTCCCTATTATGATGAAGAGAGCGAATTATACGGCTATTGCACGATTGAGGGAGAAATTAAAATAGAGCCGCAGTTTGATGAGGCATATGCCTTTGATGAAAACGGTCTTGCCCGTGTGGGAATCAAATCCGGTTGGTCTTCTGATTACCACTACATCAACGAAAAGGGCGAAATAATACAGCCGAAGAATTAAATAAATGCAGGGCGTGCCGGGTTCGGCACGCCGTTTTTTGCGTTGGCGGTAAAATGAATCACCGAAAAGGTAACCACCCCACCTACATATTTTTTGTCGAAAATTCTTTACTTTATTTTTCAAATGTGTTAAAATAATGTTAATAATGCCTATTTTTACGGAAGGTGTACCGATTTATGAAAAAGTACCTCAAAACGGCGAGGCTTGTGGCTTTCGATTTGTTGACCTGCGTGGCCTGTATTGCTCTTGCAACTCTTATATATTACGATCTCAACCCGTATTATGCAGGACAGCTTTTGGTCGATGCTATAAGCTACAAATATTATATTGCACTTTTTGGTTTCACGATTTTATTCGGAGTGATTTTCGGCACATATCGCACAATCTATGTCAATATAACCTTCAGAGACATATTGCGACAGAGCTCTGTTGTGTTTTTTGCATCCGTTTTCACATATGTGTTACATCTGTTTGTTGATATCGGTGTTTTTTCGGGAAGTATAACTTGTCTTTTTGCAATTCTTTTTATGGTAGTTTCTCTTCTGGTGAGAAGCTTTTCAAGGCTTATGACCGTTATGTCCTCGTCACGCAACGGCGGAGGTGAGGTGCGCCGTGTTATCATAATCGGTGCTGGAAATGCGGGCAGTATGCTCACAAATATGCTTATAAACCGCAGGGATATGGGAATTTATCCCGTGGGTTTGCTTGACAGCGATAAAAACAAGCACGGTATGACCATTTCCGGAGTGAAGGTATACGGAGATCTGTCAAAAATAGAAAAAATAGCCACCCTTCGCCGTGCAACGGAGATAATAATTGCAATCCCCTCGGCAACTCCTGCCCAGATGAAGGAGATATACGACAGCTGCAAGGTAACGGGACTTTCCGTAAGCACCTTCGGAAGCCTTATGGAATTCCGCGAATTTATGGAAGGTTCTCATAAGAATCTTAAAAAGGTCACCATTGAAGACCTTCTCTTCCGTGATTCGGTAAAGCCCGATATGACAAGGGTTTCGGAATATTTAAAGGGAAAACGCATTCTCGTAACCGGCGGTGCCGGAAGCATAGGCTCCGAAGTTTGCCGTCAGGTGCTTGAGTATGGCTGTGAGTATCTTGTAGTTATGGACATAAACGAAAACGGTTTGTTCTTCTTGCAGAATGAACTTGCGGAAAAGTATGGAACACAACGTTTCTGCACCCGTGTGGGAAGCATCCGCGACAAGGATCGCCTTTGCGAGCTGTTTGAGAAATATAAGTTTGATATGGTTCTTCACGCCGCGGCTCACAAGCACGTTCCTCTTATGGAGGAGAATCCCTTTGAGGCAGTAAAGAACAATGTTTTCGGCACAAAGAATGTTATTGAATGTTGCGTTGAATATAAAGTGAAGAAATTTGTTCTCATTTCCACCGACAAGGCGGTAAATCCCACAAACATTATGGGCGCAACAAAGCGTGTGGCAGAGCTTCTTGTCCAGCATTACAATGGACATGGCGGCTGTGAGATGTCGGCTGTGCGTTTCGGAAACGTTTTAGGTTCAAACGGAAGCGTTATCCCAATTTTCAGACGGCAGATAGAAGCAGGCGGACCCGTAACAGTCACCCATCGTGATATAAAGCGTTATTTTATGACTATTCCCGAAGCTGTTTCTCTCGTTCTCAACGCAGGAGAGGCGGCATCCGGCGGTGAGATTTTTGTGCTTGATATGGGCGAGCCGGTAAATATCTATGACCTTGCCTGCAGTATGATAGAGCTTGCAGGTCTTAAGGTTGACCGAGATATAAAGATTGAAATAACAGGGCTTCGCCCCGGCGAGAAGATGTTTGAAGAATTAAAGCTCCAGGATGAAAGCCACACTCGCACAAACCACGACAAGATATTCATAATGCACACAAAGAGCGATGTGGAAGCACTTCCCGAAAAGCTTGGGAAAATGTCGGAGCTTCTTTCGGGAAACAGCACGGAGAAGAGATTGCGTGAAGCTGTTTTTGAAACAATTTCCATGGATTTTGAAGAGTGTGCAAAAAACGGAGCAGATGTGAATTCTTTTTCGTCTCTCAAATAATAAATAATATGTAAAAAGACTTGATTTTTGCGCTTCATATTGATATACTTATGTGGATAAAGGTATATATGTAAAAGCCTTGTCGGAAAGGAAGCCCTCGATGGAACTTGATCTCAAGAAGACCATATCGGTCCTTGTTTCTAAAATTTGGTTAATTATTGCAGTTACGGTTTTTATGGCGGCGATGTTTTTTGCGTGGAGCAAATATTTCATCACACCGAAATACACCTCCCAGGCACTTCTCTATGTTTCAAATATGTCGGAGAGAAAGTCAGCTATCCTCACCACCAGCGACGTTTCTGTTTCAAAAGAGCTTGTTGAGACCTGTGTTGTTATTCTCAATTCACGCACGGTTCTCGATAAGGTGGCAGAGGAATCGGGCCTTCACTATACTGCACCTCAGATAAAGAATATGATTTCGGCGGAGGCGGTTTCGGAAACCGAGGTATTCAGAATCTCCGTCACACACACAAATCCGCTTGAAGCGCAGATTATAGCCGATGCCATAATCAAGGTTGCACCGAGTGAAATCAAGCGTGTTATGAATGCCGGTGCGGTCACGGTTGTTGACTATGCAACACTTCCGGTATCACCCTCAAGTCCGAGTATTCCGAAGAATACCGTGCTCGGCGGACTTCTCGGTCTCTTCCTTATAGTGGCAATAATTCTCGTAATGCAGGTATTTGACAACCGCGTTAAGAGTGAATTTGTTCTTGTTGAAAACTTCGACCTTCCGATTATCGGAATGATTCCGTCCTTCAAGCTGGCAGAAAAGTCAGGCACCGGAGGAAAGAAGCGTGTCGGCAGAAGGAGGGTGAAGTAAATGGCTCTTTTTAAGAGAAAGAAGATCAGGCATAAAAAGGGCGCAGCGAGCTCTTATGTAAAGAGTGAGCTTCTCACCGAAGAAAGTCCCTTTATTATCACCGAAGCATATAAGGCTATGCGTACAAACCTTATGTTCATGCTCTCGGGCGGCGATTCCCCCAGAAAGGTTGTGGCGTTCACAAGCTCCATGGCAAATGAAGGAAAAACCACCACCTGTCTCAATATGGCAATCGCATTTGCACAGACGGGCAAGAAAACTCTCATCATTGATATGGATATGCGCCGTCCCCGTGTTCACAGATATTTTGAGATACCGTCGTCTCCGGGTCTTTCAGACCGTCTCGGAGATTTCACAAAACAGATTCCGGTTTCAAAAACGGAATATGAAAACCTTTATGTTCTCCCGGTTGGAACAATTCCGCCAAGCCCCCCGGAGCTTCTTATGTCAAATACCTTTGATACAATTATGGAGGAGCTTCGCGAGCAATATGATTATATCTTCATAGATACTCCTCCGATTCACGTTGTAACAGACCTTGCAATCATCGGGGCAAAGCTTGACGGTGTTGTGTTCATAGTTCGTGAAAACACAGTCTCCCTCGATATAGTAAAGCAGTCGGTAGAGAGTCTCAAGCGAGTTGATGCAAAAATACTGGGCTTTATTATGAACGATTCAAAGGGCGATGCTCTCTTCACCCAATATAAATACAGAAGAAAATATAAAACCCGTTATGGCTATTCATACGGCTATAGCTTCCCCAAAGAATAGGCTTGCGAAGGAGGGAAAACGCTACTATGTATGTTGACTTTCATTCGCACATCCTGCCGAATGCCGACCACGGCTCGGAAAGTGTGGAAATGTCGCTTATGCAGCTTTATTGTGCAGAGCGTGCAGGGGTTGACACCATAGTTGCAACTCCCCACTTTTACCCTGCCGAAGACACGGTGGATGCTTTCCTTGAACGCCGCGAGAAAGCATATGAGAAGCTTGCAAAGGCAGGTCTTCACGGGATAAAGATAGTAAAAGCCGCCGAAGTTCAGATAGGGATAGACATAGAAAAGCTTCCCGACCTTTCAAAGCTTTGCATTGAGGGAACAAATTTCATTCTCGTTGAGTTTCCTCCGGAGCCGTGGCCATATTGGCTTTGCGAGTCAGTTAAGGAAATAGCAAGAGACAGAAGACTTCGTCCCATATGCGCGCATATCGACAGATATTCACATATAGGTCGTGATAAGATAATGGATATGAACTTCGATGTTCAGATAAACGCCTCGGCGTTTCTCGATTCACGGAGATATCGCAATTATTATCTCGACCTTGTGGCAGACGATGCAATACATATTCTCGGCAGCGATGCTCACGGCGATGGCCGTGATGCTTACAAAAAATTCTCCGCCGCAACAAAGAAAATAGGAAAGCTTATGCCCTATATGACGGAGAACGCAAGAAAAATCCTCTCCGCGGGAGAGAAGAAAAAAATCGGCACTTTTTTATAAAGCAATAAATCAGGAATATAAAAATAATTAAGGGAAGGTGTTTCAAAAATGAAAAGAATGTTAAAGATGATGCTCGCAGCAGTTCTCGCATTGTCAATGCTCGTGTGCTTCGCAGGTGCAGAGGACATTGCAGACACGGAAAACGTTATCGGCACTCATGCAACAGAAGATGCTCTCAATGGTTTCGAAGATGCTCCCTCGGCCGACAGCTGGAAGTATCAGGGACTTAACTGTGCTGCAGAAAACGAAATTATGGTAGGTCACGAAGGACTTATCCGTCCCGATGACTCTCTCACACGCGCAGAGCTCGTTACAATGATGGTAAGAGTTCTCGGTGCAGAAGGCCTCTCGGCTGACCTTTCAAAGTTTTCCGATATTGAAGCAAACGCATGGTATTACGACAGCATCAGCTCCGGTGTTGCAATAAAAATCATCAACGGAAGCGAAGATAAGATGATGCCCAAGGATGCAATCACCCGTGAGCAGACTTTTGCAATCCTCGCACGTACATTCGTGCTCATTCAGGAAGATGCAAATTCAATGAATTCCTTTGATGATGCTTCTTCTGTAAGCGCATGGGCAAAGAACGCAACAAATGCACTTATCGAAGCAGAGGTTGTTTTGGGCGATGCAAAGAATACTCTTCGCCCGAAGGCAAATGTAACACGTGCCGAGTTTGCGGCAATGCTCGACAGAATTGTGTGCTTCTTTGCAAAAGCAGATGTTGATTACAGCGGAAAAGTAATCGACGGCAGCGTTATCATAAGAGATTCAGGCGTTGACCTTTCAGGTGCAGTAATCAATGGCGATGTATATGTTGTTGAAGCAATCGGCGAAGATTCGGTTGACCTTTCCGATGTAACCGTAAACGGCAGAGTTGTTGTAAGAAGCGGCGATGTAACGGTTGCGGAAGGTGATGAGGATAAGGTTGTAACTCCCGAGGATATGCCCGAGGAAGAAACCCCCGGAGATGAGCCGGTAGTAACTCCTCCCGTTGATGACGGAAAGAATGATTCCGATGCATCCGACTCCCCCAATGTATCCTCAACTCCGTCACGTCCGAGTGGTCCTGCTGCAGTAATCGGTGAGGGCACATATATTACATATTCATATGACGGAAGCCCGGTAGAGAAGTATTATGCCGATGTCAATAACAATTCCGTAACCTTCGATTTCGGTGCACTCCTTTCAGAGATTGCAAGTGCAAACGGCGGCGAGGTTGACACAGCAAAGCTTATCTTCAAAAACCTCTATGTTGAAAGCAACAAGAGAGCACTCTGCAAGCATCCCCTTGTTTCCTTCTACACAAACGAAGAGAACAACCTTGCAGAAATGCTTGTAAGAATTGCAGGCGCAACAAACAATGTTCTCGTTCCCATCGAAAATGAGGATGGCACAAGCTATATTGAGCTTTGCGATAAGATGGTAGTGGCAGATGCAGGCTATGCAATCCTTCCGGAACTCTTTGAAGAGCTCAGTATCTACGTGGCAAGCGATGAGGATGCAACATTCTCAGGCTATGTCGGAAGTGCTGACTTCAAGTTCCGTCTTATGGTAGATCAGCCCAGAGGCTAATCTGCGAAAAATTTATCAGGTCATTTATAAAGCGTCCGTCATAATCTGCGGACGCTTATAAAGTTTATATGATTTTTGGAGACGCTTATGGGAAATCAGGAGAAAAAAACAGGAAAGAAATCAAAATGGAAGAAAAGGCTTATCATCATAGGCTGTGTTCTTGCGGTGCTGTTGATTATCGGAGCTGTTGCGTATCGCATTCTGAAGAATTATATCGGCGATAAGATAGTCAATGAAATGATCAAGGTGCAGCTCAATGGCGACCTTGACTCCGGAAGAATAACAATTGAAGACCTTGAAGCTATAATCGAAGACGATTTTTATGAGAGCAAAGAACCTCCCGAAGTTGGGGGAAAAGAGCCTGAACCTTCCGAAGAAAAAGAAGAAATCCTCACCGATTCTCCTGCAGAGCCTTCGGCAGAAAATAGCGAAGCAGCTTCCGAAGCTCCCACAGAGCCTTCTGCCGAAAAGAGCGGAGAACCGGCAAAATCACCCTCTGAACCTTCCGCAGAAAAAGGCGGAGAAGTGAAGGGAGAAGCAGAAAAAGTGCAAACGAAGCCTTCTTCCAATGTTTCCCCGGAAAAAAGAGCAGAAGTGGTGCAGAAAGCGGCAGATAAGATAGAAGAATCCATCCCACGTTCCGATAAGGACGAAATAGTAGACCTTATCCGCTCAAGACTTACCGCTTCCGATATCGCACGCCTTACCGAGCTTATGAAGGGCGGTCTTGCAAATGAAGAGCTTGCAGAGGCTGTCAGAATTGCAAGAGCACGTTTTTCCGGAGAAGAGCTTGAGAAGGTAATAGACTTCTGGCACAAGTATCAGTCTCAGGTGAGAACGTATAAATGATGAAGCTAAAAAGTAAAATATATGGAATTGCAACCCTCTATTGGATGCTCTTTATCTATGGATTTTCAGCTGAAAGCGGAAGTGTTTCCGGCGGAAAAAGTATGAAGCTTGCCGCATTTTTTGAACGGATTTTTAAAAATACCATAGGAAGAGGACTTTCCTACAATACAGGGGACGTGGTGTTCACGATATCCCATATAATGAGAAAATGCGCGCATATGGCAGGCTTTTTCATCCTCGCCGTGCTTGTATTTCTTCTTATAGAGAGCATAGCGGAGAAGCGAAAGCTTTTATCCCCCATAGCTTTCTCGGTGCTTTTTGCCGCATCCGATGAATTTCACCAGATGTTCGTCCCCGGCAGAGGCCCGTCAATAAACGATGTGGGAATAGATTCCTGCGGCGTGGTGCTGGGCGTTATGTTCACAGCTCTCATTCTAAAGAGAGCGAGAAAAAAGGTAGTAAAACTTTATCAAAAGGAATGGTAGTATAATTATGAGCAGTTGTAATCACGATTGCGCTTCCTGCAAGGAGAAGTGTGGAGAAAAGGATAAGCAGAGCCTTCTTGCCGCACCCAATCCAAAATCAAGCGTAAAAAAAGTAATCGGAGTTGTAAGCGGTAAGGGCGGAGTGGGAAAATCTCTCGTAACAAGCCTTTTAGCTTCAACAATGCAGAAAAAAGGCGCAAGCACCGCAGTTCTCGATGCGGATATAACAGGACCCTCAATCCCCAAGGTGTTTGGCGTGAAGGGAGAAATTCAGGGCTCGGAGGATGGAATGCTTCCCATAAGAAGCAAGCAGGGTACACAGATAATCTCCGTGAACCTCCTTCTTGAAAACGATACCGACCCCGTTGTGTGGCGCGGCCCCGTTATCGCAAGTGCAGTAAAGCAGTTCTGGACAGACTTTGTGTGGCAGGACGTTGACTTTATGTTTGTGGATATGCCTCCCGGAACGGGTGACGTTCCCCTCACGGTTTTCCAGTCACTCCCCGTTGACGGAATTGTTATCGTAACAAGCCCTCAGGAGCTTGTGGGAATGATTGTTGATAAGGCAATAAAGATGGCATCAATGCTTCAAATTCCGGTGTTGGGAATTGTTGAAAATATGGCATATTTCGAGTGTCCGGATTGCGGAAAGCGTCATTATATCTATGGCGAAAGCAACCTTGATGCTCATGCAAAAGAGCTTGGAGTGGATACAATTTCCCGAATCCCCATAACCCCCGACCTTGCAAGATATTGTGATTCGGGAAAGATTGAGGATTTTGAAGCAAACTGGCTTGATAACCTCATTGAAAAGATAAAAAAGGCGTAAAGATGATTTGCGAAAATTTTTTCAAAAAAATTGAAAATTATGCTTGACAAATGAGGTTAAAGTGAATATAATAGTTATGTTGTCGCAACAAGCGACGGCATTATGCGAGTGTGCTGGAATAGGCAGACAGGCACGTTTGAGGGGCGTGTGTCAATTGACGTATGGGTTCAAGTCCCATCACTCGCACCAAAAAACCTGTAACATCGTAAGATGTTGCAGGTTTTTTTGTAAAAAGCGAGGTTGGGACTTGAAGCCTAAGAGGGTATGCGCGTGAAGAAAACGATTGATAATCGTTTTTAGC
>JAFSEA010000039.1 GCA_017435965.1 Oscillospiraceae bacterium | reverse complement strand
GTACCTTTTCCGTAAATCTCAACATCAGCATAAACGTACTTAAGCGATGACTTTGTATCAACAAACTGATTGTTTGCGATGTTTTCCTCGCCGTTATAAACAAGCTCATACTTGTCAGCATCAGCACCTGTAAGAACTATGCCGCTTGAAAGAACAGGGAAGTTTTCAACATAGGAATAGTCAACATCTTCAACGTTGATATCATATTCTACGATATCCGTGAGAGCTTCGCCCTCTGCATTGAAGAACTGAACCTTGAGGCTATCCTTATAATAATAGTTGTTTGCTTTAACATAGAAGTACTCTGTACCATCTATTTCGTTTTCGCATTCATCCTTACCTGCTTCATCCCAGCTGATATAATATTCATCGCTGTCACAGAATGCATATCTGATAAATGCTGCATCCTCAACCGTTGTTGAGAAACCAATCCATGCGCCTGACTCACCCACCTGGTTTGTATGAATAAAGAGCTGGTCAGCGCCGAGTGTGATTTTGCCGTTCTTTTCTGCTACTGTGCTGTTTCCATAAGAAACAACGCGGTCTGTAACAACATACTCGCCTTTGTCCGAATCCCATTCCCAATGGGTAGCAGGAGCTACTTCCTTGCCAATCTTTACGTCTGCCGACTTTCCGTCCTTGGTGCCATAGTAAAGTGTAACAGCAGATGTGTCGATTGTGTATCTCTTAATGTTTGTAAGCGCTTTGTCATCTGAACCAAAGTACTGAATCCAAAGAGTGTCCTTTGTGTCAGAATTATCATATGCATTTACATAGAAGCGCAGTTCTCCGGGAATGTCGATTACCTCTCTGCCCCACCAATATCCGGGTTCGAAGGCGAATTTTGCATATGCTGCATCATCCGGAACATCTGTAAACTCAACGCCTACCCATGCACCGCGTACGCCTTCTCCGTCACGGTTCTTATGAGCATGGAGCTTATCTGCTGCAATCTTGATGGTCTTTTTGTCTGTATCAAGCGTTGCGCTGTAGCTTCCCTCTGTGCAAAGCTCTGTGTTTGCAGGAATATCATTATCGGAGATAGGTGCAGCAGCGATAGTTGCATCTACATCAAACTCATTCTCGATTGCAAGCTCTACATTTGTTGTATCAATGTAGTAATAATACGGAATACCGTCATACGGAGTTCCGTCTTCTCTGTACCACTCGATTTCTACATAGTCCGCTGCATTGAAATCACTTGCATCTACATAGAAAGCAGCACCGTAAACATCATCCTCTGGAGCTTCCGTCTTGCCGGCATCAAGCCACTCAACAGGAATCGGATTATAAGAGTATGAGTTGCCAAAATCATAAGTGAACTTTGTTGCGCCCTCGGGAGCTACAAGTGAGAAGCCTACCCAATAGCCTTCTTCTTTGCCATTAGGATTATTGTTTGTATGCTTCTTGAGTCCCTTTGCAGAAAGCATAACATAATATTCATTCCAGTACTCATTATACTCATACTCAGCTTTATAAGTATCTGCTTCGTACAGTTCTGTTACGGGAGTGTCTGAATGATCTTCAAGCTTTGCAGCTGATATTCCTTTTCCGTCAAAGTGCTTGCACTCAACATCAGTAACATCTACATAATAATTTTTCTCTGCGGATATCGGCTTGCCCTCAGCATCACACCACTGGAGTAAAACATTGAAGTAGCGCTTATCTGTTTTATCGTTGTAATATGCATTTCTCATGTCAAGATAGAATGTAACACCTTTTGTGCCCTTATCATCAATAGTCTCAAGGGCAACGGGAACATCGGAATGACCGCCATTAGAGATCGAGTATGTAAACTTCTCTGCGCCTGTCGGAGCTGTTACCGCAAAACCTGTCCAAAATGCAGGAGCTTTACCGTTCGTTTCACCGCTCTTGTGCATAAGAAGGTCATCCATAGAGATTGTTATTTTGTCGCTCTTCGGGTCTTTTTCTACTGTGTACTTTTTGTAAACATCATAAGCGCCGTCATTGTCGCGAACGTTTGCCTGTCCTACTGTTCCCTCAAGCTCATAAAGCTCAACATCGGTAACATCTACATAGTAGTCTGTTCTTGCGGAAATTACGTTGCCGGCTTCATCACGCCACTGAAGAGAAACGTTGAAGAAGCGCTTATCATTATAATACATTGGATACTCAGCATTAAGATAGAATGCAACACCCTGTGTACCCTCATCATCAATGGTTTCAAGAGCAACATTATTACCGGATGAGTGATGAATTCCGTCTATAGCATAATCAAACTTAGCTGCTCCTGTCGGAGCTGTTACTGCAAAACCTGTCCAATAACCTTCCTTGGATGCAGCATTTGTGTGCATCTTAAGATCGTCAGCTTTGATTGTAACTACGCCGTTCTTTTCGTCTACGTCGTAGTTCTTGTGAACGTCTCCGTCCACGAAATTGTCGCGAACGTTTGCTTCAACTACATTGCCCTTAAGCTCATAGCATTCAACTGCAGAAATATCAATCCATGCACCTTCATAATCAGAAACAGGATTTCCTTCAGCATCAAACCACTTAAACTCTACATATCCAACAGGACTTTTTGCGTTTGCATCAAAGTAGAATGCAACGCCCTTTGTGCCCTTATCATCAATAGTCTCAACTGGCACATTATCGCCACCGGAGAGTCTATTATAACCATTGTCGAAAAGGCTATACTCAAATGTAATTGCGCCCTCCGGAGCCTTTACTGCAAAACCTGTCCAGAATGCAACTGTTCCGGGTTGATTCTTGTGCGGCTTAAGGTTCTCCATCTCGATGTAAATTACGTTTTCTTCCTTGTTGTAAGTTACATCATAATCGTCATACACCTTGTCAGCCTCAGCATTGTACGGATAGTCACATACATTTGCCTTTACTACATCTGTTGTGATTTTGTTTTCGTAAAGTTCCATCTCAATCTTGCTGAAATCTACGGAAACGTTATCACCTTCGGTAACTCCGTCAAAAGTAACTGTTTCGCTTGCGGGGTCAAGCGTCTTGATTGTGATCGGGGTCTTTGCCGGTGCTTCCGCTGCGCTTACGACGCCTGCAAAGCAGGAGACTATAAGGCAGATAGCCGTCAAAAGACTCATAAGTTTTTTTGCGTTCATTTTTTTCGTTCC
>JAFSEA010000038.1 GCA_017435965.1 Oscillospiraceae bacterium | reverse complement strand
GTTTAAAAACCTCCATGATATTTTTAGTAATGCGGTCGCCAAACCATTTACTATTATATCATGGAGGTTTTTCTATTGCTGAAGCTTTTTTTCTTCCCCCAGTAAAACTGGGGGTTTATTTCCGCGCCTAAAGGCACCAATAGAAAAGCTGTAGCGATTTTTCGCTACAGCTTTTTACTTTAAAGTGCATCGGGGATTGTTCCGCCGTTTTTGATTATGTCAAAGCAATCAAGAAGTGCTTTCACTTCGTCAACTCCCACATAGAATTTCGGCGCTTCGCCGTCTATCCTTGCGGCATATTGACGCTCATTGAGCTTTAAAAGTTCAAGGGTTGAAACCTCTCCGGTATCAAAGGTTGCTTTTATCTTTATTGCACATTCGCCGAGAGGAGTTCCTTCTTTGCACTCTCCGGCAAGAGTCATTCCGACGGTATAGAAGAAGAGATTCTTTCCGTTTGAGCCCGGAAGCTCATTTCCGTCATACTTCGTTTTCACGCTTCTGTTTTCCGACCATACGGAAAGTGTGTGCTTCTCACCATTCGGAAGCTCATATTCAAATACCGGGGATGATGTGGAGTCAAAGAACCAGATAAGTCTTTCGGCAATGTCGGCATAGCTTATGGTAGTGAGGTTGATATCAACGGAGGCTTCGCCAACCGTGGGAATTCCCTCTTCCATAACATATCTTCCGCCACTCTTTGTTTTGTTGCCGATAAGAATTTTCTTCTCAATTCCCGAAGCTGTTACAAAATGAAGCTTTACAGGGGCATCGAGACCATATATCTTAAGGTCCTTCGGATAATCCTCAACTATTTCTGCGCTCTTGAGAGTAAGAATCTTATTAAAGAGCTTTTCCTCAACAGCATAGTTATCCGTGCTTCTCTCAATGGGAGAAACTATCTTATAATCGGGGATATATGACTCAAGTGACGGATCTTCCGCAATTTCCTTTTCGTCCGCATCTCTTTTTACAACTTTAAGGTCGGGCTGACCGTTTCTCGAGATTGTAATTTCAACAAACTCCTTGTAATCGGAAGGCATACTGAAAAGCAATATCTCGCGGTAATCAGCCTTTGTTTGCATAAGGATTTCCGAAGTGCTTCCGCCAACGGTATAAACAACATTGCTGTCCTCACGGCGGATATATACTCCGCTTTCGCTTCCCACCTTGAAAGGTGTGTCCTTGCCGATAAGAAGAGTTACCTTATCGCCGTTTTTGAAGGTTATGGTCATACGGCGGCGTGGGTTGTCAAAGCCAAAAAGTGCATCATCGTCACTCTCGCCCACTTCTTCAAGGGCAACAAGGAGAGAAACATAGCCGCTTAATGTGTTCATTTCATCAACGCTGTATTTGAGAAGCGGGTCTGCATCGGACATAGTTGAGGTCTGTCCCTCTTCGCCCATTTCATAAGTTATTGTGAAATGCTCTCCCGTATCGTCAAGTATCTCAACGCTTGTTACATCGCTTGAGGAACGGTCAATGATTTTTGATGAAGTGCTTGTTGCGCTGTCGGACTGTGTGGAGCTTGTGCCGCTTGTTGCGGTCCCTCCGCCGGATGTGGTCGTACCACCTGTTACATTCTCGCCGCCCGTTGCCAGTGTTTTACCGTTTTCTCCCTTTACTGTTTCGCCCGCTTCTGTTGTATCTGCCGAATCCGATTTGGTATCATCCTCTGCCACAAATTTCATTATGAAAAATGCAGCACCCATCACAAGAAGCACAACACCGAGGATTATGAGAAGTTTTGTATTGTCGGCAAGGCCTTTTTTCTTTTGCTCATTTTGCATAAAGCATTTCCTCCTTTGAGAAAAGGGGCGGTTTTAAATGTCCGCCCCCGATGAGTTTATTTTCTTCTGCGAAGTGCGAATATGGCAATGCCCGCACCGAGGATAACCGTTGGCATAATAACAACAAGTATCCAGAAAAGCATGTTGATATCATCTCTGTAAACATTGAGGTCATCAGCAATATAGACCTTTGCTTCAGCCTCAAAAAGATTTGTATCCGGGTTCGCATATTTTACAACCTTTGTAAGGAAAGTTTTATTATATGCATTGGGTACTGCGGAGATATACTCTTCGTCTGCAAACAAAGAGCTTCCGAAGGCAATTATTCTGGAAACACCCTCCGCACCATTCTTTCCGTTTGCACGCTCTGCCACCGTAGCCACCGAGAAAGGACCATATGAGCTTATAACCTGTTGATATGAACCTTCAACCTCTTCAGTAGTAACTCCCACCGCAGAATCAAAGGTTGTGAGAATATCAAAAGTACGATTATAGCTTTTTCCCTTCCAGAGCGGTACTACCGGACGCATATACGGAGAAATGAGTACGAGTTTTCCCTGATCCTCTTTTTTAACCGCATCATTTGTTGGTATGGTTGCGATTATGTGGCTTCCGTCAATCTGGCTGTTTCCTGCTCCTTGTTGCGCCGCTGCAATATTGTATATGGACTTTTCCATATCATATACTGCTTCGTAGGCGAATGAAAGCCCCCATTCTTCAAGGTATCTTTCAAGAGTCGGAGTTGAAGCAGGTCTATATCCGTCTATGAAGACATATAGGTTATTATCGGCCTTTGAAAGATACTTATCAAGATTTTCAATCTCTATGTCTGAAAAATCAGTCTGCGGTGCTGCAATAACAAGGTTCTTTATATCCTCGGGGATTTCCTTTGTGAGATCAACAGCCTTATTTATTGCAAAGCGGTTGTCCTCAAAGATGTTCTTGAGCATTGTAACATCCGTTTCATTATGATTTGTTACAAAACCGCTGTTTGACACCTTATCGGAGGTTACGTGAAGGATCGCACTTACCAGAAGCTCTTCTGTCCTGTATCTCTTCTTATTTGCAAGAGTATCATAGGAATCATTATTCTTGTCATATATCTGTGCGTAGTCGTAGAAATCATAACTGTCAAGAACAAGATAACGCTTTGAACTCTTTACAACGATTGCAACATCATCTACATCTCGAGCTTCCGGATGCTCATTGTAAAATTCCTGATTTGTGTGACGGTCTAAAAACTCATAGCTGATTCTTCCGCCTGTTTGCGTATTGCAAAGACCGATGTACTCCACAATGTTTGTAAGAACATCGTTGTTTACAACGGAAGACTCTTTTGAAAGAATGTAAATATTCACATCCTCATCTTGGCTCTGCAGAGTACCTTTTACGCCATTCAAAGCGTCTTTTGCCTCATCACTCATGGTAAAAAGCTGTTCTTCCGTCATATCCTTCTTGAAAGAGAAACGCTCTGTGAGATATCCTGCAAAAATATTCACAAGCACAAGAATCAAGACAAATATGACTACCATAAGTGCTGTGGTTGAGCCATATTTGAGGGTTTTGAAGTTACGGGCCGGTTTATTTTCCTGAGAATTCTTCATTTCAATTCACCCTCCCTTTCTTTAGCTCCAACGGCGTTTGTCTATCATACGTGAATTGATAAACAAGAAGAACGCCGCAAGACTTATGAAGTAAACAATATCCGACAAAGCGAAAATGCCATTAAGGAAATTCATATAACGAAGCTCAATTGAAATAAAGCTCGCAACCTTGTAGAGAAGCTCTATGTCTGCCCCTACGATATCGTGGAACATAGAGAAACATAGAAGTGTTGCAAGTGAGAGAATTGCAGAAATAATCTGGCTCTCCGTAAGACAGGACATAAACTGACAGATTGCAATATATGCCGCGGCAACACAGGTGATTGCGATATAGTTTCCAATAATAAGCCTCCATTCAACCACACCGTAAGTGTATGTGATAATGGGATATGCAAAAGTAAGTATAATGGAAATGAAGTAGACAGTCATTGCCGCCATAAACTTTCCCATAACAAGCTGCATAGGGGTAACAGGAGCCGTGAGAAGAAGCTGGTCGGTCTTCTGCTTTTTCTCTTCACTCCAGATTCTCATTGTGAGAATGGGAATGAGAAAAGACATATTACCGAGAATAACTCCGAAGATTCCTACAAAGTTACTGGAAAACTGCTCAACATAAGTTGTCTGATAGCTCAGGTTTGCAAGGAAGATGAAGAGCGAACAATAGGCAAGACCTATTCCACTTGTAAAATATGAGCGAAGCTCACGCTTGAATACTGCTTTCATTATGCACGGTCTCCCTTCAGAGTGAGATCTGCAAAGATTCTTTCAAGGGAAATCTCTGCCTTGCGGATTTCGAGAATGGGAATCTTCTTCTCTGCTGCCGCAAAGAATATTTTTTTGCGAACATCCGTCTGTTGGTCTGATGTTACAATAAATTTGTTTCTGTCACAAACAACTTCCTTCACTCCCGAAACGGAGGAGAGAAGCTTTTTGCCCTCGGTTTCCGGGCAGTCAAGTTCAACGGAGAGCTTATTCCCCGATGCATTGTCTATAAGGTTTGAAAGCTTGTCGTCTGCAACAATCTGACCGTCGTTTATGATAACAACTCTCTCGCATACCGCCATAACCTCGGGGATTATGTGGGTTGAAAGAATAATGGTCTTTTCTCTTCCAAGCTCACGGATGAGATTTCTTATCTCGCTTATCTGATTCGGGTCAAGACCGACTGTGGGCTCGTCAAGTATGAGCACTTCGGGATCTCCCACAAGTGCAGACGCAATTCCCACACGCTGCTTATAACCCTTTGAAAGGTTCTTTATAAGACGTTTTCTCACATCCGCAATGCCGACCTTCTCGCAAATCTCACGAAGCTGCTTTGTTCGGCTTCCCTTTGCCTTTTTAAGGTCATAAACAAAGTTTAAATACTCATTTACCGTCATATCAAGGTAAAGGGGCGGCTGCTCGGGAAGGTATCCCACGTGCTTTCTTGCCTCCATAGCACGGTCAAGCACATCATAACCTGCTATCTCCGCCGTTCCGTCCGTTGCGGAAAGATATCCCGTGAGGATATTCATAGTGGTACTCTTTCCTGCACCGTTAGGGCCGAGAAAACCCACTATCTCGCCTTTTTGAACGGAAAACGATATACCCTTGACTGCGGCTTTCGGGCCGTAGTTTTTATAAAGGTTGTTAATTTTAATCATTTTCTCTCATACTCCTATGCAATGTTTACTATATATAAGATAGCAAAAATTGAAGCTTTTTGTGTGAATGATTTGTGAATTTGGTATTGCGGGCGGATGATATCCGCCCCTGCATTTATTCCTTTTCAGCCGTTGTTGCTATGTGCAGATCCGTAAGCTGGACTTCTTCAACAAAGTCCGGTGACTGCATCATAATCTCCGATGCGTTCTGTACCTTCGGGAATGCTATAACATCACGGATGTTGTCTGTTCCGGAAATGAGCATAACAAGTCTGTCAAGACCGAATGCAAGTCCGCCGTGAGGAGGTGCACCGTAGGAGAATGCCTCTATCATATGACCGAAGCGGTCGTTTGCCGCCTCTTTTGTAAATCCGAGAGCTTCAAACATCTTCTCCTGAAGGTCGGAGGAATGGATTCTGATAGAGCCGCCGCCTGCTTCATAGCCGTTGATAACAAGGTCATATGCCTTTGCTCTTGCACTTGCAGGGTCGGTCATCATTGTTTCAACATCCTCGTCCATAGGTGCGGTGAAGGGGTGATGCTTTGCAACATAGCGATCCTCTTCCTCGTCATACTCAAAGAGGGGGAACTCAACAACCCAGAATATATCATAGCGATTCGGGTCAATAACATCAAGACGCTTTGCACACTCTACACGAAGTGCTCCGAGGGATGCAAACACAACATCGTCATTTCCGTCTGCAACAACGAAGATAACATCGCCCGGCTTTGCATCTGCTCTCTCGATGATTGCCTTTACCTCATCTTCTGTGAGGAACTTTGCAAAGGAGGATGACATTGTGCCGTCTTCGGCAAGCTTTAACCACGCAAGACCCTTTGCACGGTAGGTCTTAACCCACTCTGCAAGGCCGTCAATCTCTTTTCTTGCAAACTTTGCGCCGCCGTCTACCTTTATCATACGGACACTTCCGCCGGCTTCAATTGCGCCTTTGAATACCTTGAACTCACACTTTTCCGCAATGTCGGAAATATTCTGAAGCTCAAAGCCGAAGCGTGTGTCGGGCTTATCGGAGCCGAAACGCTCCATAGCTTCCTTATATGTCATTCTCTTGAGGGGAAGCTTTACCTCATAGCCCAAAATCTCTTTCCAGAGACGTGCGATAAGTCCTTCGTTTACGGAGATAACGTCGTCAACATCCGCAAAGCTCATTTCAAGGTCAATCTGAGTAAACTCGGGCTGACGGTCTGCACGGAGGTCCTCATCACGGAAGCAGCGTGCTATCTGCATATAGCGGTCAAAGCCTGCAAGCATAAGAAGCTGCTTATACTGCTGGGGCGACTGGGGAAGAGCATAGAACTTACCGGGGTGAACACGGCTGGGAACAAGATAATCTCGTGCGCCCTCGGGAGTTGATTTTGTGAGGATAGGTGTTTCAATCTCAAAGAAACCGTTTTCATCATAATAGTCACGTGCAACCTTTGTTATGCGGTGACGGAGAGCAAGAAATTTCTGCATATCGGGACGGCGAAGGTCGAGATAGCGATATTTTAAGCGAAGAACATCATTTACATCGCTGTTTTCAACAATCTCAAAGGGAGGTATCTGTGCCTTTGAGAGGATTCTCATATCGGTTGCTAAAATTTCAACTGCACCTGTTGGGATGCGGTCTGTGATTGCACCCTCACCGCGGCTTCTGACTTTTCCTCGGATTGAGAGGACGAACTCACTTCTCACCGTAAATGCCTTCTTGAAAAGCTCTGCATTTTCAGCCTCATCGAAGGTACACTGAACGATACCCGATCTGTCACGGAGGTCAACGAAGATAAGTCCGCCGAGGTTTCTTGCACGCTGAACCCATCCGCAGACGGTGGCTTCTTCACCGATGTGCTCGGCACGAAACTCACCGCAATATTTTGTTCTTTTCATTCCTGTTATATTTTCCATAATTCAAAACCCTTTCGGTTAAATATTCGCTTTAATTGCATCGGCTGAAAGCTCACATTCGGAGATTTCGCCGTTTTCCATATTTTTAAGGTTTATCTTGCCTTCACTTATCTCGTTTCCGCCAAGCACTACGGAGTATTTAGCTCCGATTTTACCTGCATACTTCATCTGTGCCTTGAGAGAACGACCTGTTGTATCACGCTCTGCCCAAACACCGAGAGCACGAAGGTCATACACAAGCTTATGTGCAACGCTTTCAGCTTGTGCTTCAGCGTGAGCAACAAACACTTCCGGAACAAGCTTACCATCGGGAGTTTTGCCGAGAGCTTCAAGGGTGAGAAGAAGTCTCTCAATGCCGCAACCAAAGCCAAGACCCGGCATTTCGGGTCCGCCGAGGCTTTCAACAAGACCGTTGTATCTGCCGCCGCCAAGGACTGTGCTCTGTGCACCGAGGCTTCCCGATACAAACTCAAACACCGTGTTTGTGTAGTAGTCAAGTCCTCTTACAAGCATCGGGTCAAGGGTGTAGGTAATGCCGATTGCATCAAGATATGACCTGAGCTTATCAAAATGTGCCTTACAGGAATCACAGAGGAAATCTGTTATCTTCGGGGCATCCTTTGCAATTCCCTTACATATATCGCTCTTGCAGTCGAGGATTCGCATGGGGTTGCGGTCTAAACGACTGTTGCAGGTCTCGCAAAGCTCTTCCTTTTTTGTGGAGAAATATTCCTTGAGTGCTGCGTGGTAGCCCTTGCGGCATTCCTTACAGCCGCAGGAATTAAGGTGAAGCTCCGTATCTGTTATTCCAAGCTCACGGAGAAGAGTTGCACCGAGGGAAATAACCTCGGCATCTGCCGATGCATCGGCGCTTCCGAAGCACTCAACGCCAAACTGATGATGCTCACGGAGTCTTCCTGCCTGAGGCTTCTCATAGCGGAAGTTGGGAGCAATATAATAAACCTTCAAGGGAAGTCCCTTTGCGTGGAGAGAGTTTTCAATAAAGCTTCTTACAACGCTTGCAGTACCCTCGGGACGGAGAGCAATATGACGGTCGCCCTTGTCGTAGAAATCATACATTTCCTTCTGAACAACGTCGGTGGTCTCACCAACGCCGCGGTCAAAGAGTGCCGCATCCTCAAAAGTGGGGAATCTTATCTCACGAAAACCGAAGCGGTGCGCAAGGTTACGGAGTTTTTCCTCTAAAATCTGCCAGGCGCGAACTTCTTCGGGAAGAACGTCCTTCGTACCTCTCGGTGCTGTAATTTTTTCCATTGTATCACTGCCTTTTCACATTAGTATACTATTATATCATTATATCAAAAAATTTTATCGTATTTTCGGCAAAATGTCAAGGGTTTAGGTGGATTTCCGAACTGGTAAATCTTTTGCATTTCATTTCTTTTCCGGGAGGTTTATAATTATTTTACAATTCTTTATCACAAGGAGAAAAATACATATGGAAATCAGCAAAATCCGCCGTGGAGTCATCTGCATATCCCTTTCGGAAGCTCCTTCCGAATCCTTTAATCAAATTGCCAAAAAAGCTTATGAAGCTGTGGGAGAAGTGCCGCCGCCCTCCATTGAAATAACAGTCTTTTCAAAAGACGGAAATACTCTTCTCTTTGCAAACAAAAAAGAAACCTCCGCAATGCAAATCGGTGCATCACGGAGATTATGTAGTTATATATCAAATTAAGCTCTTGACATCGCAATAGAAAGTCTCACAAGCATTGCGGCAAATTCACTTCTCGAAGTATAGCCCCGGGGATTCAATTTATTATCGCTGCCACCCACAATGCCTTCTTTGACCGCCCACGCAAATGCAGGTTTTGAATAGTCAAAAAGCAGGTTGTAATCGGAAAACTTACTTATGTCATACTGCACATCGGGACTCTTTGCATATCGGTACATAACCGTGATAATGGCTTCCCTTGTCATTTCCTTATCGGGTGCAAAGGTTGTGTCTGTAACACCGTTTATTATTCCCTGAGAGGTTGCCCATATTACAGGATTTTTATACCAGGTATCTCCCACATCGGAAAACTTGACATCTCCCGTGACGGCAGGGCTGCCCTTCGCTCTGTAAAGCGATGTTACAACCTGGGCACGGCTCACCTTTTTATTTGGATTGAACTTCATATTATCGTCTGTGCCGGTGCCGGTGAGAAGCCCGCTTGTGAGACAGTTCTTTATATGTCCTTCCGACCAGAGTCCGTCAATATCGGTAAAATACACAAGCTTTCCGTTTACCGGTACAGGTGTTTTTACAACTTCAACCTGTTTTTGCACAGGCGGTGTGCTTGCTTCAATTTTTTTTGTTGCAAGCTGACTTTGTGTTTGGGTTGTCTGCTGTGTTGTCGGCTCTTTATATCCCACGGGATAACGGGTGGTATAGTAATTTGCGGTTTTTACCTTGGCGGCAGTTATCTTTCTGCCCCAATATACCTGTCGCTGGTAGTTTCCTTCAACAATAATAATGTGGTCTGAATGCTTCTCCAAAACCACAACGCTGTGACCGGGAAGACGGAGAATATCACCAACGCGAAGATCTGCTATGGTTATCGGCTTTCCCGATTTGGGATAAATCGTCCTTGCGGGAAGAGAGCCGAAAGCCGCATCGGAAACAAGATATGCAAAACCCATACATCCGCTTGCACCGCCGTTTCCACCCTTCCAAGAATAATAATTTGCGTTTGTCCAGCGTGTTCCATGGGGATATCTTGACTTGACCGCAATAATCCTTTTATATACCTCCGCCTCGGTAGGCACATCCGCCGCCGATGCAAAGGGGATAAGGGCAAATATCATACATATACAAACAAATAAACAAACAAATCTCTTTTTCATCATACATCTCCTTTTTTTTGACGTTACATCTATAATAACATAAAAGTTACAATTTTGCAACCATTAGATACTAATTTGACATCAATTCACAAATTTGACATATTCAAAAATTTTTTTAAAAAAAGTGTTGACAAACGATTCTTTTTTTGATATTATTTATAGGCTGTTGAAAATGCTGGTGTAGCTCAATCGGCAGAGCAGCTGATTTGTAATCAGCAGGTTGTAGGTTCAAGTCCTATCACCAGCTCCAGTAAATATTATATGGAGGAGTTCCCGAGCGGCCAAAGGGGGCAGACTGTAAATCTGTTGTCTTTCGACTTCGGTGGTCCGAATCCACCCTCCTCCACCAGAAAAAAGCACCAATCTTGATACAAGATTGGTGCTTTTTTCAACGAAATAAATCCTTTCAGGATTTGTGAAATACCCTTAGGGTGTGAAATATTGCTTTGCAATGTGAAATACGCCTGTGGCGTGTGGATTTATTTTATTTCACAGAAAGCGTAAGCTTTCTATTTCACAATTTACTAAGTAAATTATTTCACATCAACGAAGTTGATATTTCACTTATGAACAAGAGTAAACATATATGCTATAATGATTTCGAGGAGTTGATGCGATATGGCTGAATCAAAATTACGAAATTTATCAGTCGAGTTTTCTGTTAAGATAATTAAATTATGTGAAAACATAAAAGGACATTATTCTCTTACAAATCAACTTGAACGTAGCGGAACGTCAATAGGTGCAAACATTCATGAAGCTAATTATGCTCATAGTAAAAATGATTTTATTTCTAAATTGCAAATAGCATTGAAAGAATGTTATGAAACTGAGTATTGGTTGGAACTGTTTGTTAAGTCTGAACTGTTAGACAGAGATAATGCAAAAGACATATACAATGAGTGCGGAACAATCCGAAAAATGCTCATATCCTCAATCAACACCGCCAAACAAAATATGGATAAAAACTAAACTGTCACATTGTGGCAGTTTTTTTCTTGATTTTTTTTACAAATGGTGTTATACTGAAACTGCGACACATCTGAATACTTTAGCCATAATAGGTGCATTTTATATTGGTAAAAATGCATCCTCTATTTTTGCACCTGTATGGCGTAAAAGATGTGTCGCAGCATTGAGGCTATGCATTTTTCGTGCGTAGCTTCGGCTGCGCACTTTTTATTAGAAAGGAGGTTATAAAATGAAAAAAACAGTTATTGGCATTTTAGTAATTATGTTGATTGGGTTGTTAAGCGGCTGCATAGAATCTGAATATGAAAAGGCGGGAAAAGATTTCGATTCTTGGGTTAATACAGACCCAAACAATTGGACAGACACTCAAAAAGATTACTTTAATGATTTTATGGATTGGGCAGATAAAAACTAACATATTAGTACAACACTTAGATTTACATAGATTATTTCACGGTGAAATAATCTATTGCAATTTGCACCGCTATTATGTTCGTATGATAATTGACCGTTAGTGCCAGAAAAAACCGTCAATCTTGTATCAAGATTGACGGTTTTTTGAATGATGTTTGCCTTTGGAAACATTTCGGCGATGCTTCATTTCTACAAATTGCTTTCTTTCCTGTTAACCGCTTTCCGCAGGTGGTTTCCTATGTTTGTTAGGCAGAGAAGTGTGAGGACTAAAAACACGCCCGGTATTACTATTATCCACCAAGAGCCTGAGAGAATGCTTCTTTCTGCGAGGGAGAGAAGGCTTCCCCAGGAGATTATTTCAAGAGGAAGTCCCATTCCTATGAAGCTGAGTGTTGATTCAGCTACTATGGCACTTCTCACGTTCATAACCGCCATAAACATAATTGAAGACACAAAGTTTGGTGCAAGATGCTTCCACACAATCCTCCAAAAGCCTGCGCCCATACACCTTGCGGCTATCACATATTCGCTTTCTCTTATCTGCCTTACCTCACTTCTTACCACCTTTGCCATACTCATCCAGCCGGTGAGCCCGAGGATAATGGAAATGCTCAAAACATTTGCCTTTCCCATAATCGCCTGAAGAAGTATCACAAGAAGAAGTGACGGAATACTCAAAAGAAGCTCCGTAAAACGCATAAGGATACTATCCACCCACTTCGGGGCAAGACCGCTTATTGAGCCGAAGATTACTGCGATGAAAACAGATATAACCGTTGCAAAAAATCCGATAAAGAGGGATATTCTTCCGCCATACCATATCATTGAAAAAATATCTCTGCCCATAGCGTCCGTTCCGAAGAAAAACTCGCCGTTTGGGGCGGCATCCGCATTATATAAGTCCATATAAGTAGGGTCTTTCGGCATAAATAGCTCGCAGAAGGAGCAGGCGAGAATAAGAACAAGAATAAAGCTTACGGATATTACGGGTTTTCCCCGTAGTGTCCTTCTTTTTTTGCTTTCCGTTAGAACAGTCGGTCTCTTTCCCACAAGCTCAAATTTATTTTCCATTCTCCGCCACCTCCCCTTCTTCAATATGTCGACTTTCTCGCATACGGGGGTCGATTCTCTCATTTATGATCTGCGCAATAATATTACAGAGAATAACAACAGCACCGGAGATAAGACAAATAAGCATAAGAAGGTTATAGTCCTTATACCTTGCACTTTCCGTTGCAAGCTTGCCTATGCCGGGGTAGGAAAACACCGTTTCGATTATATACGTGCCTCCCATAATATGCGGCACGGAAATCGCCATAAGGCTTAAATATGACGGCATAATGTTTCGGAGACAATGACGGAAAATTATCTTTCTTTTTGAAAGACCCTTGGCTTTTCCGAGGAGCACATATTCTGCCCTTACCTCTTCAAGGAGCTTATTGCGTACCATATATGCGTAATACCAGAGATGGTTTATCACCACAACGGCAAGGGGAAGGACAAGATGAAGCATACGGTCACCAAAATCGTCCTTATTTCCTATTGAATAAGCACCGCTTCCGGGAAGAAGATTTAAGTTTACCGAGAAAATCAGAATCAGCACAAGTGACAGCCAGAATTCGGGGATGCAGCTTGTGATTGTTCCCACCCGACAAAGAAGCTTATCAAGCCACTTATCTTCATAATATGCACAAAGAATTCCAAGCCCTAAGGCGAGGACAAAGGTAAGAAGAAATCCTATTCCGCCGAGAACAAGAGTGTTTCCGATTCTTTCGCCGATAACCTCCGATGCCTCCATTTTATACTTATAGGAAATGCCGAAATCTCCGCAAAGGGCATTTTTCGCCCATCTTCCATACTGAACGGGGAGGCTCTCGTTTAAACCGAGCTTATTCTCCGCCCATTCCCTTTCCTCAACACTCATTTTCTCCACACGGTCACCATAGTAGGAAACAAGGGGATCACCCGGTGCAAGCCTTGATATGAAAAAGACCGCAAGGGAAAGAATAAAGAGACTTAAAAGAAAAACAAATAGTTTTTTTCCATAATATACAAAGGGGTTTTCACGAATCATTCTTCATCCCCCCAAAGTACAAAATGTTCCTCCGATACCTCCCGAAGCTTTCCCGAAAGAAGCTTTGGGTCATAATCAAATTTCTCCATAACCCTCTCACGCTCAAGCCGTGGGTCGGGGATTGGAATTGAGGAGAGAAGTGCTTTTGTATAGGGATGACGGGGAGAGGCAAAAAGCTTCTCCACAGGTGCAAGCTCAACGAGCTTCCCCTTACACATAACCCCCACTCTGTCGCAGAGATATCGCACCACGGAAAGGTCGTGGGCAATAAAGAGGATTGAGCAATTATGCTCACATCTGAGGTGGGCAAAAAGGTTTATAATCTGTGCCTGAACGGACACATCAAGAGAGGAAATCGGCTCATCGGCAACCAAAAGCCGAGGCTCCATGGTGAGTGCTCTTGCTATTGCCACACGCTGACGCATCCCACCCGAAAGCTCTGTGGGATATTTATCGAGAAGGGATTTATCAAGTCCCACATAGAAAAGCTGAAACTCTGCCTCTGCATCAAATGTCCCTCTCGGAGGCTTTACCTTATGGATTTTCATAGGCTCCGACACGATTTCGCGGACAGTCATTCTGCCGTTTAAGCTTGATGCGGAGTCCTGAAAGATAAGCTGTCTTGATGCTTCAAGCTGCTTTTTATTTTTCTTAAATTCCTTCGGGTTTAAAACATTTATCCCCTCACAGAAAATCTCTCCCGAGGTGGGTTTAAGTATGTTCATCACGCATCTTGCCACCGTGGATTTTCCGGAGCCCGATTCTCCCACAAGTCCGAATATCTCGCCTTTTTTCACAGCGAAGGACACATTATCAAGTGCCTTTACCGAAAGCTTTTTCCCAATCCCGAAATGATGGGTGAGGTTTCTCACATCAAGTATAATCTCAGACATTCATATCCCTCCTTACGGGCGGAAGCACCTTCGGTGCACGGGAATCTAAAAGCCAGGTCGCCGCATAGTGGGTATCGGAAACCTTGAACATCGGCGGCATTTCCTCATAATCAATCCGCAGTGCATATTCGTTTCTCGGTGCAAAGGCATCGCCTTTGGGAAGGTCTCCCGGTGAAGGAGGAAAACCGCTTATGGTATAAAGCTCCTTTCCCTTTTCGGCAAAGGAGGGGAGTGACTTCATAAGCCCCCAGGTGTAGGGGTGTTTCGGGTCATAAAAAATCTCCTCCGCAGTTCCGATTTCCACAATCTTTCCCGAATACATAACCGCAACACGGTCTGCTATTCTTGCCACAACTCCAAGGTCGTGGGTTATAAAAACAACAGCCATACCGAGCTTTTTCTGAATATCACGGAGAAGGTCGAGAATCTGTAATTGCGTTGTTACATCAAGCGAGGTTGTGGGCTCATCGGCAAAGAGGATTGCGGGGTTTTGTGCAATGGCAATGGCAAGAGCACTTCTCTGCCTCATTCCCCCCGAAAAATTATGTGGATAAAGATTATATCTTTCCTCTGCATTTTCAATCCCAACAAGCTCCATAAGCTCGATCACACGGCTCTTTACATCTGCCCTTTTCATTTTGGGACTATGAAGCCTTACCGCTTCGGCAATCTGCTTGCCTATGGAAATGGTGGGGTTGAGACTGGTCATGGGGTCCTGAAAAATCATCGAAAGAACGCTTCCACGAAGCTTTTGCATATCTCTTTCGGTATAGCTTGTTATATCAATATCGTTAAGAAGGATTTCCCCCTCTTTTATATATGCATTATGAGGAAGAAGCTTCATAATGCTTTTAGCGAGAACACTCTTTCCGGAGCCTGATTCTCCCACAATCGCAAGAGTTTCGCCACTTTTTAAGGAAAAGGATACACCACGGACAACCTCCGACTCTCCATCTTCGGATCGGAAGTTTACGGACAGATTTTCAATTTTCAGAATATCCGACATAATTATCACCCGTAATGCTTAATAGATAGTTTATTTATCAAGTGTCCACTCCGTCACGTTCCAGAATATTCCGACACCATGGTGACCCATAACGGTGTCTGTGTCAATTCCACGTAGTCTTGAGGTTGCGACATAATCCGCATCAATATAGCAGATGAATGCAAATGCCGGGTCAAGTGCCAGAGCCTCCTGGAACTTATCATATGCCTCAGCTCTTTCCTCTTTATCGTCTGTCTTTCTTGCATCAAGGAGGTACTTATCAACCTCTACATTTGAATATGACGAGTAGTTTGCTCCCTTATTTGTTCCGAATACCTTGTAGGTATGGTCATCCGCATCAAAGGGACTTCCCCAGCCGATAAGGTATGCCATCTGATTTTGCCAGTCAACCTTTGCCGGAACTTCAACGGTGCAGTTGATTCCCACCTCACGGAGCTGCTGTGATGCCGCATTTGCAATATCAAGTCTCACCATATCACCTGCTCCGACTGTGAGAACAAATCCGATTTCCTTACCGTTTCGGTGATAGAAACCGTTTCCTCCCATCGTGCAGCCGATACTCTCCAGAACTTCCTTTGCCTTTTCGGGGTTGTATTCATACTGCTCGACATTTTCATTGTTATAAACATTTCTCTGTAAAGGACCATATGCAACAATTCCGTGACCGAGAGCGACTGTATCGAGAATTGCCTGCCTGTCGATTGCATAGCAAATTGCAGGGATGATATCACGGTTTTCAGTCCAGTAGGGATTTCCGAAATTAAAGAGGATTCCGCGATAGTCCGAGGTTTTCATATTATATACTTTATATCCCTCTTTTCCCTCAAAGAGTTTTGAATCCTTCGGGGTAAGAAGTGCAAGGTTAAGCTCTCCCGACTTCATCTGCATTGCCTTTGCATTGTCATCCTCAACTATCTTGAATATGATTTTATCTATATTTGCAACCTTTTTGAAGTAATTTTCATTCTTTTTAAGAACTATTGCCTGCCCCACGTCCCAGCTTTCAAGCATATACGGACCTGTTCCGATGGGGTTTCTGAAAAAGTCGGATTCCTGCATATCCTCACCCTCAAGCTTATGAGAAGGGAGGATTGCCATTGTCATATAATCAAGAAATGCAACGTTTGGTGCTTTTAACTTAAACGCAATGGTATAATCGTCAATAATCGCAATCTCTTCAACATCCTCAAAGTTGGGTGCATTTTCCGAGCCGTTTTCAGGGTTCATAATCGCATCGATTGTGAATTTTACATCCTCTGCGGTAAAGCTTTCGCCGTCGTGCCACTTTACATTTTTTTCGAGTTTAAAGGTGTATGTGCAACTCTCTTCATCAAATTCCCAGCTCTTTGCAAGGGAGGGTATAACGTTGTTGTCTCCGTCGTGGGCAGTAAGCCCGTTAAAGAGAAGCAGATTGATTTCCCCGTGCTCATCCATTGCAGGATTTATCCGGGTGTAATCACCGCTTCCGTATACAAGAGTGTTTGAATCAATGGCATTGTCCCCCTCTCCGCCGCAAGCTGAAAGCATGGCGGCAAGAGCTATGGCAAAAATTGCCGCAATTATTTTTTTCATAATAACTTCCTCCTCAGATTTTATAAAAGCAAAAAGGCATACAACTTCCCCTCGGGGAAATTATATACCTTCAAAGTATACATAATCAGAACTTTATTCTATGAAGCTTAACAAACTCTTACCCGTCACTTCTGTGGCGGAATCCGACTTCGTGCCGGACACATACAGGAGTATACCATACTCCACCCTCATATGTCAACGTTTTCATTGACATATCATCCTTTGCAATAGTATAATTATTTTAGTTCATTCACAAAGGAGAACAGACATGAAAAGACTTATATCACTTATCCTCGCACTTTCTATGATACTCGCTTTTATCCCCTCGGCCTTTGCCGCAGACCGTGATTTCTCCCGTGAGGAAAGCCTTGCAACGCGACTTAAAGCTCTGGGGCTTTTCAAGGGCGTTTCGGAAACGGATTTTGCACTTAACCGTGCTCCCACAAGAGTTGAGGCTCTTGTTATGCTCATCCGCCTTCTCGGAAAAGAGGAGGCTGCTATGAACACAACAGAAACACATCCCTTCACCGATGTTCCTGCCTGGGCAGACAAATATGTAGCTTATGCATATGGTGAGAAGCTTACAAACGGTATTTCCGAAACAAAGTTCGGAAGCGGAAACGTCGCGTCTGCAGAAATGTATCTCACCTTCGTCCTCCGTGCTCTCGGTTATTCCGATGCGGCAGGCGGTGATTTTGTGTGGAGCAGTCCCTACAAATTGGCAAACGAAGCAGGGCTTCTCAAAGGAAGCCCCGATTGTGACAGCTTCCTCCGCGGAGATGTCGTTCTCATTTCCTATGCAGCTTTAGGCAGCAAGATAAAAGGAAGTGACAAGACTCTCGGAAACGCACTCATTGATGCCGGAGCTTTCACAACTGAAGCATTTAACCAAAACTATGATATATCCCACATCGGCGGTGGACTCACGCTCAAAGACGAGCTTGTTATCGGCGGAGAAGACAGTACCTTCAAAGCCTTTGCAAAGTATATTACGGAAAATGATTCCAAATCACTCCCCTTACCCTCGGTTTTTCTTCCGAACACCGAAAAGAAAGAAACCTATGCGGTTATGTATGACGATAACGAAAAGGTTTTCTTCTCAACATATTTCCTCGATATAGAAAACGCCCAACACGGTGTCACGGTTGTATACAACGAAGCAGAAGATGCCCTGAAAATCATCTATTTCCTTACCGATGCCGCCACAGCGGCACCCCTTATGCATGCAGATGTATTCCTTAAAAAGTCTGACATTACAGGTGAAATAAAAATCACTCCCGACAGCATCGAGGTATATACGGAAACCACACAGACAAAAGCCGAGATTTCCGAAAAAATCTCACCTGTCATAACATCGGGAACTCTCATTGCGCTTGCCTATACCGAATTCTCAATTGATGATGCGCTCGGAGAAGATAAGGGCATCGCAGATTTCGGCTTTGTAAATCTCAGGTTTGAATAATATATCAAAAAGATGATGGAGACAATCCATCATCTCAGACTGTCGAAAAAGGTGCGAGACCACAAGCGAAGAAACATATGTAGGGAACGACAACCGGTCGTTCCGTCTCGGTTTTTTTCGCAGAACCTAATTTCAAAAAGACGCATAGTTTTCACAAAAGTCCTTGAAACATCGAGTTTCAAGGACTTTTTCGCTTGTTTTTCCCGAAGTGTCACCTCTCGATGTATCAACATACACCTTCGGGTTCCATT
>JAFSEA010000037.1 GCA_017435965.1 Oscillospiraceae bacterium | reverse complement strand
GATGGACGGCGCTATCCTCGTTGTTTCTTCTGCTGACGGCCCCATGCCCCAGACACGTGAGCACATCCTTCTTGCTCGTCAGGTTGGCGTTCCCTACATCGTTGTTTTCATGAACAAGGTTGACCAGGTTGACGACGAAGAGCTTCTCGAGCTCGTTGAGATGGAAATCCGTGAACTCCTTTCTGAGTACGAGTTCCCGGGTGACGATATTCCGATCGTTAAGGGTTCTGCTCTTGCAGCACTCGAAGCTCCGGATGATGTAAGCAATGCTGCATACGCTCCGATCCTTGAGCTCATGGATGCTGTTGACAGCTACATCCCGACTCCTGAGCGTAAGGCTGACCTCGACTTCCTCATGCCTGTTGAAGACGTTATGACAATCACAGGTCGTGGTACAGTTGCTACAGGTCGTGTTGAGCGTGGACAGATTAAGCTCAACGAAGAAATCGAAATCGTTGGTCTCACAGATGAGAGCCGCAAGACTGTTGTTACAGGTATCGAAATGTTCCGTAAGCTCCTCGACTATGCAGAAGCTGGCGACAACATCGGTGCTCTTCTCCGTGGTATCGCACGTGACGAAATTAAGCGTGGTCAGGTTCTTGCAAAGCCCGGCTCCATCAAGCCCCACACAAAGTTCAAGGGCCAGGTTTACGTCCTTAAGAAGGAAGAAGGCGGCCGTCATAAGCCCTTCTTCTCCAACTATCGTCCGCAGTTCTACTTCCGTACAACTGACGTTACAGGTGTTATCACACTTGAAGACGGTGTTGAAATGTGCATGCCCGGCGATAACGTTGTTATGAACGTTGAGCTCATCACTCCGATCGCTATCGAAGAGGGTCTCCGTTTCGCTATCCGTGAAGGCGGAAGAACTGTTGGTTCCGGTGTTGTTATCGGTATTAACGCATAATTAAGCTTAAATTAAAAAGAGATATCGGATTTTCGATATCTCTTTTTTCTATGCAAAAGGAGTTGCGGTAACGTATTCCGCAACTCCTTTGTTGTATATTCTTATTTCGCAAGCTCTTCAATGAAAAAGAACTCAAAGCCTGCTTCAAACATTGCTTTTGCAAAGGTGTGTATCTTATCACCGTGATCGGGCTGATGTGCAAAGTAGTCGGGATAGAAATACTGCTCGTGAGTCGCCGCACCCACAAATTCATAATCCGTGAGACCTTTTACAATGTCAACAATTTCATCCATTGTAAATCTGTCAAGACAAGGTCCACAACACATATCTTTGAAGAGAAGTCCGGATTCTTCGTCCTTGATGGTTTTGAGGGTATATCTGCTGTCTCCCACCTGCTCATAGGAAAGGTGATTGTGGGATGCAAGCATATAGCTTATCTTTCCATGCTGATTACGTCTGTATATCATAGTTTCGGGCTTTCTCTTGTGGATAACCCTTGCTCTTCCGAGATCCAGCCCGAGAAGCTCAAAATTATCCTCATCAGGAAGCTTTTCGCCGATTGAACCGTCAATAATCCTGATTCCGCAGTCGTAAAGAGCACGGCAACCCTCAAGACTCATCGGAAGCCAATGTATAACGGTGGAGTTTGCAAGGCTTTTCTCTCCTGCAAAACGCTTGATTTCACGGCGGGCGTAGCTGCAGTCATCATAAACATCGGAATAATCGGCATTGGCATACGGATACCCGGGAAACTCCTGCTTTGCGTGAAATGCAAGCTTGAGCCAGTCTGAAGCCTCCTCCCACTCCTCCTTGTATGCATCAGTCATATCGGTAAGTGTGAATTCCTTGCCCAGATAGAAAAAGTCTGTGCGGTTAAAAAGATTCAGCTGCACCTTCAACCCATATTTCTTGTGTGCATCATAGAGCATTGCAATAAAACAGTTGTCATAAATGGATTTTGGCCTCTCACGGGTGAGATCACGCAAAACCCAGATAACATCATCAATAAAAAAGAATGCCTTTTTCATAATCTTCCTCCAAGTTATTTGTCCCAGAATTCGTGGGTCATAATCATATGCGGATATTCTGCAATGTGCTTATCTCTCAAAGCACGGTCGTCTGACATTGTAACACCATAGTATTTTTTAAACACCTTTCCCATATAAGTGCGGTCACCAAAGCCGCATTTGTCGGCAATATAGGTAAAGGAAAAGGTTGAGAAGGTAATCATGGTCTGTGCACGGCGAAGTCTTATCATCTGAAGATAAATTGAATACGTGGTTCCCACAATTTTTTTAATGAGCCTGAAGTAATCCGTCTGACAAAGAGTTGAAATTCTTATAAGCTCCTCACGATGAATCTTTTTTGAGTAATTTTTGTTCATATACTCTACGGAATCCATTATGGGGTCAAGCTTGTTCTCTATGAAAGAAAAAGCCTTTTTTCTCTCACGGTCATCAAGAGAAAATGAGGGGAGGGAAAAGAGCTTTCCGATTTTCTTCTTTACGCCCTCAAAATCAACTATCTTCTTTTTGTAATTTTCTTTCGCAAGGTCGGTGAGAAGCTTTTCGAGAGCTGTTCTTTCATCCCCGGAAAATTCTAAAAAATACTTTCTTTCAAAACCAAGCTCTTCGCGGAAATGATGACAGAATATATTTGTTATTATATTTGTGCGATACGGCTCATCGAAAGCTGAGAAGAAAAAGTATGTACATTCAAGACATATAAGCTCGGTAGTGTTACCTTTTTCAACAGCAAAGCTGTGATGGGAGCTGGGAGGAACGATAATCATTGAGCCGCCTTCGCACTCATAGGCTATTTCGTCCACTATATGAGTGTATTTTCCGCTGAGACAATACCAAATCTGTGGAAAATCATGGCGATGATAGGCATCATCGTGTCGCTCTTCGTATTTCACATAGCGTATTGCCAACGGGTAATGAAACTGCGAAAAAACGCCGAACATCGTACCAATAATATCGTTAAAACGTGTTTTTTTCAAATCGGAGACGGAAATCAAAGCAAGTCACCTCCCGAAGAAATTATAACACCAAAATCCATAATTTGTCCATAGTAATATTTTTGTAAAAAATGTAAGATATGACTCCCTGAGCGTTTTTTTGATAGTATAATGTGAGATACGAATAACTATGGGAGGTTTTAAAATGCGAAAATTTTTATCTCTTTTTATTGCAATAGCAATGCTTGTGTCGTTTGTTCCGACGTTTGCATCTGCGGAGGAAGTGGAGACTGTTGCCCCCATTGTAATTGATTTTACAAAAGCAACACTTCCGGATGGAGTAGATAAGCTTGCCGGAGCCGTATCAAATATAAGCAGTACGGAATTCATATCGGTAGCGGATGAGTCTTCGAAGTATACGGGAGACTATCAAAGATTACATTACACCTCTGCAGAAGGAATGAAGCTTCTTACTGCTTCTGTATCTCATGGTTCATGGAACAGTTATTCGTGGGATCACACAAATGCAAATGCTGTAAATGCAAGATGGACTATTGAGTTTTCTATTCCTACCGCAGGTTGGTACACGATAGATTTCATAAACTCTGTATGGTATGCCGCTGGTGACTTCTATGTATATGCCGACGGCCAGTATGCCGGTGTTCTTAACTGTTATGCCGATAATGATGATGGAGATCCGGATACGAATAATATTAATTCAAGCACTGATGCTCTTGAGAATGCAGTATATCTCACTCCTGATGAAAATGGCAAAATTAAGATGATGTTTGCGCTCAAGGCACAGCATTGTGGTGCTTGCGGTCGTGCTCTTCTCAATAAGATGACCCTTACATACCTTGGTGAGGATAGCCCTTTGAACATTTCACACACAATCCCAGAAACGCTCGAATATGATGGAAGTGCAGAATTTACCATTTCTGTGAAGAACTCTGATGGAAGTATCTTTGCCGACAATGGTCTCAATGCCGACAAAACTGTAAGAGGAGACTTGGTTTCGGTAGCAGTCAAGGACGGAAGCACCGGTGTTACGATATCAAAAGTTTCTGCGGCAGATGGAGTGTATACATATAGAATGGATGCAGTGAAGAACGGCAAAAGTACACTTCTCATAACTACGAATGCAGGCGGAAAAGTTCAGACTAAGGAAGTTGAAGTGACTGTCGCAAATCCGACGGTTGCAGAAAAAATTGAGCTTGAGTTCACAAAAACAACAATGAATGAACCATATAATATTCTGCCTCCCGGATGGACACTTACGGATAAAGCAAATTTTGAAATTGCATGGGACGAAACAACAACGGGTAAAGGTTCGCGCTTTTATAACTCAACGAATTTTGAGGGCGGAAAGATTTTTTGGCTTGCAACTCGCCCATATTCAAACCTCACTTGGATAAAAGCCAAAGCCAATGCACAGGCAAATGAAATTGATGCTATGTTTACCGTTGAAACAACCATATATGTCCCCGGTTGGTATAATTTCAGCATGGAAGGTGCATTAAGCCCATCTGCAAGTGAATACTATGTTTATGTAAATGATAAATATGCAGGTCTTTATAACTTCTGGAAAGAAGGAGTAAGCGGTTATCCGTCGGCAGGAGTAAAGAAACTCAATTCCATTTATATCACTCCCGATGCAAATAATAAGGTGAGAATTTCTCTTTGTGTTGCCGCAACACATTATTCAACTGCATATGCAGCACCTTATAAAATGTGGCTTACCCCTGTTGAAGGAAATAAGGTAACATTTAAAAAGTTTGTTCATAACATCCCCGAAACGCTTGAAAAGGGCGAAAGTGCAGATATCGAGCTTTATGCAGAAATGAGCGACGGAACATATCGTCATATCAACGGCTATGCACACGATGCAACCGTTGACAGCACAAACTCAATTGCTCTGACTGTAAAGACAGGCGATACTGTTGGCTTTGAAAGCACATACAATACGCTTCTCGGCGATGGAAAATACACAGGAAAGCTTACTGCAAATAAGTCGGGTTCTACAACATTCACTGCAAAGGTTGTAATTGATGGAAAAGAATATTCCGAGGATATAACCGTAACTGTTCCGTCAAATGCACCGGGTGTTGCGGCGGATGCAAAGGTCAAGGTGTATGTTGCGGCTGAAAACGGGGGAAGCATAGCTTCTTCTGATGTTACGGTCAAAGAAGTGGATGAGGTTAACCTCGGAAAGAGTGTAACCGTTTCTGCAAGCGATACAGATGAGCTTAAGTTCTCCTATTGGAAGAATGGGGCAGGAAAGTTTGTGAGTGCCGCAAAAACTTATACCTTTGTTGCAAACACAAATACTGCACTTGTTGCGGTATTTGATAAGAAAAATGATACTGACGATTTGGTAAATGTAAACTTCTTCAATCAGCATAAAGCACTCATCGGAAGCAAAAAGGTCACAAAAGGAACAACCTTTGAAGATGCAAAGGACGGAATTGATACAACTCTCACAGGCTATGTCCTTGATAAATGGAGCATTGCAGACGGGGAAGTAATCAACTCTGCAATGAATGCTGTTGCACTCTACAACATTGCAGATACAGAATACAGCGCATATTTCTTTGATGGAAACGATACAATTCCGGCAGATACAAAAACCGGCAAATACGGAGATATCGTGACCTATACGGCAACGGGAGATAACTTCTCATACTGGGTTGTTGCAGACGGAAGCAACAGAATTGTAAGCTATGATAAAACAATAACCTTCAGTCTTTGGACAACAATTGCCGTGAAGGCAGTATACGGTGAAGATGCAGAGGCTGTTCCCACAATTGTTCTTGATAAGCAGGGAACTTCATACTTCATTGCATATGTGGTGCCTTCGGGTTACACACCTGTTTCTGCAGGTATCGTATTCTCAAAGAGTGGAACTCCGGAAATCAACATTTGTTACTCAAGAGCAGTTTCCGAAAATGTTTCAACACAAGGTCAGTTTACTGCACGTCCTGCAGAGGATGAAACAATTGCAAGAGGATTCCTTATGTTCAAAGATTCGGAAGGAAACACGAGAGTTATCTACGCAGACTAAAAATCAAAAAGGAAGTGCAATTTGTACTTCCTTTTTTAGTGCTTTTGTGATATAATAATGATGTATAAATATGGGAGGTTTTGAAAATGCGAAAGATTTTATCACTTTTTATTGCAATTGCAATGATTGTATCACTTGTCCCGACATTTGCATCTGCGGCAAGCGAGTATGATGTAGCGATTGACTTTGGAAAGACTAAAGGCGCAACAAATAATATGGCCGTAATCAGCCTTGATGGTTCTGACGCAGGATATCAGATAATTGTTGATGAAAGCTGTGACACCGTATACGACCAGCGTCAACAGCCGGGAGAGGTGCAGCAGTTCAGTATAAATGATGGTTACTGGACAAGTGCCAGTTCTGCAAATCAACGCAAATATAAAGTCACTATTGAAGTTCCTGTTTCTAAAGCAGGTTACTACAATATGAAGATTCTTGGTGCAACATGGTATCCCGGTGCTGCATTCTATTTCTATGTTGACGGCGAGTATGCAGGTCTTTATGACTTTGACAGTAAGGTTAACAAAGATACATTAAAAATGAGCACCGAAAAAACTCTTAACACTCTTTATCTTGATCCGGGTGAAGACGGCAAGGTTGAAATTATGTTTGCTGTTGCAGTTCCGTCCACATATTATACTCAGGCAAGAGCACTTTTGAAGACTCTTAAGCTTGATTATGTCGGCGAAACTCTTGAATATGCAGACTTTGTTCATAACATTCCTTCAGAAATCGTATACGGCGAAACTGTTTCCTTTACTGTTCACGCAGTAATGAGCGACGGAAGCATCTTCCGTGCAAACAACTATGAAGTTGCGGAAGACGGAACTGCAGTTGCATCGAAAAGGAATGCGGTTTATGCTGAAACAGCAGAAGATTCATCCATAACCATAGTCAAAACTTCTGATGATGTAACATATGACGGCGTATACACAGGTCAGTTGGTTGCCGAAAAGTTCGGCGAAACAACGATAACTCTTACTGCTATGATTGACGGTGAGCCCAAGACAAAAGAGGTGAAAGTTAACGTTGTAGAGCCTGAGGAGGCAATCCCTGTAATTCTTGATCTTACTGCAAAGTGTCTCATATACGGAGATAAAACAGTTCCTTCTGCAGATTGGAAAACAATAGGCTTTAACATTGTTTTTGATAAAACAACTTCCTATGCATCGAGATATATGAGTGGATATAACCACATCTATATGAGAAACGGTTCATATTCCGTTTGGCCGAATCAGGGAACAAAAGAGCTTATGTTCACTGTGGAAAAGGTTGTTCCCAAGCCGGGAAACTACGATGTGTATATGCAGGGTTATGTCTGGTATGCAGGCTCT
>JAFSEA010000036.1 GCA_017435965.1 Oscillospiraceae bacterium | reverse complement strand
TATGCAGAAACGGTTTCACGACCAAGCTCACTCATCATTGAGCAGACATTGATTATCTTGCCGTGACCCTTTTTTATCATTGCCGGGATAACTGCCTTCGACATAATGAAAGGTGCATTGAGGTCAATATCAACAACCTCACGGAATTCCTCAACACTCATTTCGCACATGGGAATTCGCTTTATAATACCTGCATTATTTACGAGAATATCAATAACGCCAAGGTCGTTTTCAACCTTTGCAACGAGCCCGGCAACCGCCTTTTCATCCGTAACATCACAAACATAACCCTTTGCATCAACACCTGCCGCCTTATAATCCGCAACAGCCTTAGCAAGAACCTCTTCACGTCTTACATTGAATGCAATTTTCGCACCTGCAAGACCAAGTCCTTTTGCTATGGCAAAGCCTATTCCGTGAGATGCACCCGTTACAAGGGCAACTTTTCCTTCAAGACTAAACATTTTCATTTCTCCCGTCTGTATCAGATTACAGAATATCCTTCATTGCCACCATATCCATATCGGTAAACTCCTGATTTTCGCCGCACATTGCCCAGATAAAGGAGTATGCGCGAGTACCGACACCTGCGTGGATTGACCAGCTGGGGCTGATAACAGCCTCTTCATTTCTCATAACAATATGGCGTGTTTCATTTGGCTCACCCATCATATGGAACACGATATCATTTTCCTGCATATCGAGATAGAGATAAACCTCCATACGGCGGTCGTGAGTGTGGCAGGGCATTGTATTCCAGTTAGAGCCGGATGCAAGGTTTGTGAGTCCCATTGCAAGTTGACAGCTCTGCATTACCTCGGGATGAATATACTGATTGATAACACGACTGTTGCACTCCTCGGCACTTCCGCAGGGAACTTTTTTTGCCTTTGTGATATCAATCTTCACCGTGGGATACTCCTTATGTGCCGGGCAGGATGAGATATAGAACTTAGGCGGATCGTTTTTATCAACGCACTTGAACGAAACCTCACGGTTTCCGCGTCCGATATAGATACCGTCACGGGGATTCATTTCATATTCTGTGCCGTCAACGGTGATGATTCCCTTACCGCCGATATTGATACATCCCATTTCACGGCGTTCAAGGAAATATTCGGCTGCAAGTTCCTTTCCGCCCTCAAGCTTAAGCTCACAATCTATGGGCATTGCTCCGGCAGTAATTATTCTGTCGATATGGCTGTAAACCATATGTATGTTATCCTTTGTGAAAAGTCCCGAGATGTGAAACTCCTCTCTGAGACGTTCTGTTGTATAATTCTTCATATCACGGGGGTTAGATGCATTTCTTACTTCCATTTTACCAAAATCCTCCTTAATGTAATTGCCATAAACTTCAATCTGAGTAAGCGTCACTCACGAATTATATAACTATGCTCCGTGTCGCAATTTTTCACACACTTACATTATAATCATATCCTCATTTCCAATGAAAATCTATGCAAAAAAAATTGTTTTCTGTGCAATTTCCCCCAAATCTGTTTACTATATGATTTTTTTGTGTTAGAATTTTCCCGAAAGGTGTTGTTTTCTATGTCAAAAAAATCATCTCTCCTCCTCGGGAAACTTTATACCATAGACTTTCCCGAGGATTTTCCCATCACATATTATCCCTGCGAAAAAAAGTATAAAACAATCGAGGATATGCAATATCACAACCACTATGAATTCGGACTTTGCCTTGACGGACAGGGAATTTTTCTTATAGGGAATAAAATGATTCCATTTACTCAGGGAAATATCTCCTTTATACCTCCCGGAGTCCCTCACTTTGTCCAAAGCCTCGATGCACATCCAAGTCATTGGCTTTTCATTGCACTTTCCGATGAAATTCTCTCTTCTCCACCACCTGAAGTCTCCGAAAACGTGATCTTTGATTCTTGTATGGAACAAGTCTTTCAACTCATCACAGAAGAGCTTTCAAAGCAAAGTGAAGGTTATCAGACAGTCGTGTCAAATCTTTGCGAGGTTCTCTTTATCCGAGCTGCAAGACTAAAAAACGATGCTCCCGTATTCTTTAATTATAATAATGCTCTTTCCTCGGTATATCCCGCAATTGAGTATATCGCCGGACATTATTCCGAGGATATCGAAATAATTCACCTTGCAAATCTTTGCAATATGAGTCTTACGCATTTCAGGCGAAAATTCACCGCCGTTACGAATATGACACCACTCAAATATCTTCTTACCATGCGTCTCCGTATGGCATGTGTCCTTTTGCGACTTACGGACAAAAAAGTGTCAGACATTTCCTTTGAAGTCGGATATAACACTCTTTCATCCTTCAATCGCCACTTTAAAGAAAATTATAAAATGAGTCCAAAAGACTATCGGGTGAAGATTAAAAATTTTTCTTAATTACAAGAGATCAAATGCCAAAAGCTGTCAGGAGAACAACCATCCCCTGACAGCTTTTTATTCCGGCGATTTTACATTATAAGCAGTTTATTTTGAAATTGTGAGAGTGTAGTTATAGGGCAAATCAGGAGTTCCCGTTGAAGAATGAGGAACAGAAGCAAAGTTCTCATCAAAGCCGAAATTCACAACACAAGGAGAAGCACTTGCAGCAAGTTCATTGGGCACTTCTGCGTATATAGTATATGTGACACTCATAAGTGGGTCAAGAGAGTAAGTACTCTGTCCTTCAGATGTAATCGCAGATATGTTATCAATCGGGTAAGAATATCCGTCAATCTCTACTGAACCTACAACATCCAACATTGAAAATGAAGACTTGGAGGTATTCTTAATTGTTCCTCTAATATATACAAACTCTGTATCAGACTTAGACTGCGGACCCGTTGTATAAGTAATATGTCCGTTTTTAACAGAAGTCTGTATATCATCTGCTATAGCTGCTTCAGAAACAGTCATTTCCGCAAAATCGAGAGTAATAGTATTACCTACAGCTACCGTTTCTGCTTCAATTTTTTCTTCTTCAATCTTTTCTTCTTCAATCTTTTCTTCTTCAACCGTATCCGTCTCTACAGTTTCGGTTACAGTTTTATTCTCGGTTTCAGAAACTGTTTCTTCCACTTTATTTTCAGTCTTTTCTGCTTCATCTCCGCCACAAGCAGCAAATGCAAAAACCATAGTAATTGCAAGGATAAGAGCCAATAACTTTTTCATAAAAAACTTCCTTTCTTTTTCTCTTAACGTATTTTATACAAATACTCTGAACCATCCTTCATTTTGATGGTAATCGAAAGCGGTTTGGAAGATGTTTCAACTTCTTCCGGACAATCGATCAAACAGTGAACACCACGTGTTTGAAGTGGTTCAACAGAATTTATATTTGCATAAGTAAAATCGCCGTCGGAATCATTAACTATATTAAATCCAATATACTTATACCCATTATCATAATCTGCTTCAACCGAATATATCTCATCACATTCAAGAGATTGTTTCTGTATATTCTTAACTGTAGCATTTATGTAAATGTATACTTGCCCGTCAGAGGCCGGATAATGCGTGTAGTATGACGGGGGATTTTGAGGCTTAACATCATATGAAAGCTCAACTTTATTGAGTGTAAATTCGCAATTCTCTGTCACGACCTTCTGTCCAATCGATATTGGAATACTTTCAGGCTCTTTTTCTTTCGGAGTCTCACTCACAGTTGTTTTTTTCTCACTCTCACTTTTTGAAACAGTACTTTTTGAAACAGTGCTTTTCTTTTCACCTATCTCTACCTTGTTTTCCACTTTGCCTACAGTTTTCTTTTCTTCTGATACAACATTTTCTTTGATTTTTTCCCCTTTCTCTTCCTTTGCGGTTTCACATCCCAAAAATGTCATCAGCGATATTCCGATCAGACAACCCACAAGTATCTTTTTCATTTCTGCCTCCTCTTCTCATTACAAACTCTTGCAACATCATTTGCCTTTTACATATCACATTATACATCCAGCTCCACAAAATGTCAATAGTAATATCACTAAGATAAATTCAATACCATACCATCGTTCTGTTTTCGCAAATTTCATACACAAACAGACACATCGATTATAAATGGAATTAAAAACAAAAGATTCCCCTGAACACAATGTGTTTCAGAGGAATCTCATTCTTCTGTAAAAGTTTTTATTCAAATCAAATGCGTTTTTGCACTATTTTTTCTTATAATGAACGTGCAAAAGCTCGTGAGCACGGTCACCTATTACATTTTCGTAGAGCTCGGAGATTACGGGGTTATCGTCGGAGCAACGGACACTCAAAAGCCTATCTGCTTCATAGAGTCCCTTCACTCTCTCGCATCTTTCCTCGTGCATAATATAGGGCTGACCTGCTCCGTTTATACAACCGCCGGGACAAGCCATAACCTCGATAAAGTCGAAGTGCTCACCACTCTTGACTCGTTTTATGACTTTTTCGGCATTTGCAAGACCACTGACAACAGCGATACGGAGAGTTTTCTCACCATACTCAAGGTCAAATTCCTTGATTCCTTCCATTCCTCTCTGACCCTTATTTGCAACAGAAAGGAGAGCCGCACGTGTTTTTGTTGCGGCAACACGGCGAAGAACTGCCTCGGTGACACCACCGGTTACTCCGAAGATAACACCTGCACCGGAAATTGTTCCGAAAGGCATATCAACAGCTTCCGGCTCAAGATCGTCAAACATAATTCCCGATTCTTTTATCATACGGATGAGTCCGTTTGTTGTGATGACTGCATCTACATCCGGGCAACCGTCTGTTGCAAATTCTTCACGGGTGGCTTCCGATTTCTTTGCAGTACAGGGCATAATTGCGACATGGAACATCTTTTCTCCGTTCTTCTTTGCGCGATCCTTGAGGAGCGCCGCAAACATCTGCATCGGAGACTTGCAGGAAGATACATTTGAAAGAAGCTCGGGGTGCTTGTTCTCGCAATATTTGATCCAACCGGGGCAACAGGATGTGATAAGGGGAAGATTTTCGCCCTTTTCAAGTCTTTCAAGAAATTCTGCAGACTCCTCCATAACTGTGAGATCTGCGCTGAGGGATGTATCATACACCTCGTCAAAGCCCATAAGGCGAAGTGCTGCAACGATTTTGCCCATAACATTTTCGCCGTCACGGACTCCAAGTTCTTTTCCTACTGCAACACGTACTGCAGGTGCAATCTGAACTGTCGTTTTAAGCTCCGGATTGTCAACAGCTTTCCATACGGGAGTGATGTGATTCTTTACAACGAGTGCACCTGTCGGGCAGATTGCAACGCACTGACCGCAACCAACGCATGGGGATTCTGCAAGGGGTTTTCCAAAAGCTGTGCTGATGCTCATTTTTGAGCCACGGAATGCAAAATCAATTGCGCCGACATTCTGTACCTCGTGGCATACTCTCACGCAGTCGCCACAGAGAATACACTTTGAAGGATCCATTGAGATTGAATCCGAGGATTCATCCTTGGGACGGGCATTTCCCGATGTATTGGGAAAACGAACTCCGTCTATGTTATATCTCATTGCAAGGTCCTGAAGCTTACAACGGAGATTATTCTTACAGGTTGTGCAATCATTACAATGATTTGCTATGATAAGCTCGAGAATGTTTCTGCGATATCTGCGAAGTCTTTCCGTGTTTGTTTTTATCTTCATTCCTGCACGGGGAGGAGTTGAGCAGGCAGCATCAAGTCCACCCCACTCATTTTCTACCATACACATGCGGCAGGCACCGTAAACGGAAAGCTCTGAATGATAGCAGAATGTAGGAAGCTTTATGCCGGCTTTTCTTATAACTTCGAGGAGGTTTGCTTCTCCTTCTATCGGTACGGGAATACCGTCAACTGTGATAAACTCTTTATTTGCCATTGGTTTAAGCCTCCTTTATAGCCTTGAACGGGCAAGCATCAAGACAACTTCCGCAACGAATACACTTTGAAAGGTCGATTTCAAAGGGCTCTTTGATTTTTCCCGAAATTGCATCAACAGGGCACTGACGTGCACATTTTGAACAGCCCTTACAAAGCTCGGGATCAATATAAATTTTCTTAAGCTTCTGACAAGCACCTGCAGGACAACGCTTCTCATAGATATGAGCTTCGTATTCTTCCCTGAAATTCTTAATTGTACTGATAATCGGGTTGGGAGCAGATTTTCCGAGTCCGCAAAGAGCAGTATTGACAATGGTATCTGCAAGCTCTTCAAGAAGCTCTATATCTCCGTCACGCCCCTCACCTGCAACAATGCGTTCAAGGATTTCGAGCATTCTCTTTGTTCCCTCACGGCAGGGCACGCACTTTCCACAGGACTCATTCTGGGTAAAGTTCATAAAGAAACGTGCAACCTCAACCATACAGGTTTTATCGTCCATAACAACAAGACCACCGGAGCCTATCATAGCACCGACTTTCTTGAGTGTGTCAAAGTCAAGGGGAAGATCAAGATGCTCTGCGGTAAGACAAGCTCCGCTGGGACCGCCTATCTGAACAGCCTTAAACTCTGCACCGTCACGCATACCTCCGCCGATATCGAATATAATCTCACGGAGCGTTGTTCCCATAGGAACTTCAATAAGTCCGGTATTTACAATATTGCCGGTAAGTGCGAATGCCTTTGTTCCGGGGCTGCCTTCAGTACCTATACCGAGATACCAGTCTGCACCCTTTGAAATGATAAGCGGAACATTTGCAAAAGTTTCAACATTGTTGAGAACCGTAGGCTTGTCAAAAAGACCATGTTCTGTTGTGCGAGGAGGCTTTACTCTGGGGAAACCTCTCTTACCCTCAATCGAAGCTGTGAGAGCACTACCCTCGCCACAAACGAAAGCACCTGCACCACGGCTTATATTTAATTTAAATGAGAACTCTGTTCCGAGAATATTGTCACCGAGGATTCCAAGCTCCTCAGCCTGAGTAATAGCTGTGCGGAGACGTTCAACAGCAAGGGGGTATTCTGCACGGACATAGATATAGCCCACACTTGCACCCGTTGCAATACCTGCGATAATCATACCCTCAATCATTCTGTGGGGATCGCCGCCCATAATACTTCCGTCCATAAATGCACCGGGGTCGCCCTCATCACCGTTACATACCACGTATTTCTGCTCTACATTCTGACGGCGAACCTGCTCCCACTTGCGACCTGCAGGGAAACCACCGCCACCACGACCACGGAGATTTGATTTTTTAATTTCATCTGTTATAGCTTCGGGAGACATCTCGAACAATGCCTTTTCCAGAGCTGAATATCCGCCGACGGCAATGTATTCACGAATGGAGTCGGCATTGATTGTGCCGCATTGGTCGAGAACGATGTGAGTCTGGTTCTTATAAAACGGGATATCATCATGCTTTTTATATGTATTGCAACCGCACTTATATGCAAGACGGTCGATGTGTTCACCGCCGATAATGGTCTTTTCAATAATCTCTTCACAGTCGGAAAGCTGAACCTTTGTATATAACCAGCCTTCGGGATCTACACGGAGAAGAGGACCGATTTCACAGAATCCGTGGCATCCGCTTTTTTTAAGGTCAATTACATCGCCGTGGGGATCAACCTCAAGCTCAACGGCAACGGAAAGTCCCCGCTCACGGAGAAGCTCTTTCAATCTGTCATATATCTTCATAGAGCCGCCTGCAACACAACCTGTACCTGCACAAACAATAAGTCTTCTCGACTGTGCAGCATATGCCTTTGCATACTCTTCACGAAGTGCAGAAAGCTCGCTTCTTGATTTAAGCATTTGCAAGTTCCTCCTTAAGCTTTTTGATAAGTTCGGATGCCTTCTCCGGTGTCATTGCGGAATAGACATCATCATTAACCATTATAACCGGAGCAAGACCACAAGCGCCGAGGCAGGAAACAGTTTCAACAGTAAAGTTTAAGTCATCTGTTGTATGCTTATTTTCAGAAAGTCCCAGTTCCTGACGGAAACGCTCAAGAATAGGAAGTGAATGACGGACATGACAAGCTGTACCGTCGCATATTTTTATAACATACTTTCCCTTGGGTTCAAGTGAAAAGTTCTCATAGAAGGTCGCCACACTATAAATTCTCGCTTCGCTCATATCAAGCTTTTCTGCAAGATACGGGAATACCTCGCGCGGAAGGTAGCGATAATGCTCCTGTATGTCTTGAAGAATTGCGATAATTAACTGCTGAGCACACTTATGGTCAGCGAGTATTCTATCCGTTACCGAGAAATCAAAATTTTCGTGCATATAAACTCTCCTTGCTGTATTGAGTTTAGACATTGAAAAGTACCGCCTGTTAAAAAATTAACAGAGGTACGCATACTCCAACATCCTTAAATTTCGCTTTAAACTTCATATATTATACAGTAATCGCCATTATTTGTCAACGGAAAAAGAGAAAAACCCACCTTTCGGTGGGCTTCCCCCTCAGGAAAACGAGTTATAAGAAAAATATATAGAAAAGACCGCACAAAACAAGTGTAATTACCGAGCTTAATGCAGCAATATATGTGCTTCTTTTGGAACGCTTGCGCCGTTTGCCGCAATGTGTGCGAACGTAGTCATCGACAACTGCTCTTGCCTCTGCTATTATGTCTGAAGAGTTCACAGATGCTCCGGAAAAAGAATTCTCCTTCAATATAAATATTGCCTGTTCAAACATACTGTTTACAGGAGGTTTAACAATAATTACACGTTTAGAAATTCCTTTTACCATAACACACCTCGCAAATCGGCTTTACAAAAGCATTATACCCATTTGCAGGAAGTCTTATACAACAATCAGAAAGCATCTTCTATATGCACAACAGCCACGGTCATATCATCGTTTTTTCCATAAAGTGCAAGAGAATATGCAAGAATGGAATCAGCAAGGGCTTTCGGTGCAGTTTCGTCTGACTTTGAAAGGAATTCAATTATTTTTCTGTCATCACCTCCATCACATATCCCATCGCTTGTCATAATAACAAAATCACCGGAAATCAACTTGAGCGTTGTCCTGTCCGGGGACGAAAGACAATCTATACTCATACCTGCAGGAAGTGACGAAGACGTTATTCTCCTTATGTGCCTGCCGCGCTTAATGTAAGTCGGAGCACCGCCAAGCTTATAAAATTCACACTCTCCGTCAAACATATCGGCATACATAAGGTCAAGAGTTGCAAAGCCCATCGTATATTCATTTCTCAGCGAAAGTGCTCCGTGAAGAGTATTTAGTGCATTCTGCGGAGCAATTCCCGATTTGAGAAGAGATTCCAGAAGGGTCACGTTTATTGCACTTTCTTTTGCCGCCAGTTTTCCCGTGCCCATACCATCGGAGAGAAGGAGTGCAACAAACCCGTTTTCCGGGCAGAAAAAGCTTCCAGAATCTCCGCTTATATCTGATCCACAACGGCGTTTTACCGATGCTCCGAAGGAGGCACGCAGCGGTGCAAGTTCGCGCATTATAATATCGTCAAGGCTCTTTCCTCTTGTGTATTGAGGTGGTGAAAGTCGAACTCCCACAGCAGCACACACAGCTTTTTTCAACTTTTCAAATTCATCCGAAACAAGACTTAAATCCTTGCCGCAAAGATGAACATTTATGCGCCCGTGACTGTCTCGATAAACTGCCACATCGCACAGAATCCCATAGGAGGAAAGAAGGTGTGAAAGAGAACTCTCCGCCTCCTCATCAAACCGAGCATTGTCGGAAATATCCGAAGAAACAGAAGAAAATATTTCGGCGGCCTCTTTATATTGGCGCGTTATGAGACTGTGACTTTCCTTTAATTTTTTCTCGAAGCCCCTTTTGTATTTTGCGGAGAATATCTCCTTGTTTGCGTGGCTTATAAAACGTTCCATATGCAGACACCGCGAGGAAAAATGTATCGGGAAATCTTTAACTGAAAGAATTCCGTTTTTCTCCATTTCCAAAGCCGCATTGTTAAGTGCATCTTTTGTTGTGTTGAAATCACGTTGCCAGCATATTTCCGAAAGGGTACAGGATTTGCACACCTCACCGGAGGTATTTTTAAGCACATCTGTTGCAGATGCCGGTGTTTCTGTTGTTGTTCCTTTTCCTGCTTCCGCAACAAGCTGTCCCAACGCCGAAAAAGCCTTCGAGGCAAGGTTCAGCTTTTCGGAGGTGTATCTTCTTATATGCACATCACGCCGTGCAGTATTCTTTACAAAAAATCGTCTTGTATATCTCGAAAAAACATCTGCACAGAGAAGAAACAATGCACCGGCTGCAATCAATTCGAATAAGCGTGAGGTAAACTTCACAGGGTCAAGACATATTGCAATAAACAAAGCAAAAGGTATAGGCAAAAAGCAAGAAAGAAATTTCCCTTTCCTTGAACACAGCGTGCCGGTCACTCCCAATGCTCCGCAAAGAAGCGAATATTCCGGCGAGGAAAGCGAAAGTGATATAAAAAGTCCAAGCACCATACCCACAAGCATCCCATTGTTTGCTCCGCCTGTGAATGCAGAGAGCAGCACCAATGCAAATATCAGCGTGTTTCCCAAGGAAACGGTATTAAACAAAACCACTTCGCAAAGAGGTGCAAGCAATGCGGCACATAATGTCAGACAAGATATGAGGAAAAGATTTGATCTCGTTGCCCGGGGACTAACCAATACAGAAAAAAGGATTGCACATATTACGGCAATCAGAATATCAAGCAACGCAAGTGCCGTGTCAAAAACAGGAAAAGATGCATCTGCAAGGAAAACAAAGTTTATGCACACCGTGGGTACGGCAACCGACATAGCGGCAAAAACTTTGCTTTTTGCAACCGTCATTCCGCTGAACACAAAATGCGCCGTGTATATAAGTATTACGCACGCCAGATACTTGAGTGAATTTATCCGGTCAAGCATGGTTATGTAGCCGAGACACGCTCCCAGAAGAGCACACACCGACCCCCGTTTTGCCCCCAATGCACCGCTTGCCGAAAGTCCGAATGGGGCTATACTTCCAAGCAGAATGCTCTTTGCCAAAAGAAAAGAAATTACAAAACACAGCGGATGCATAAAAGCATCCGGAGTTATCCTCTCTCCGATGGCTCTTATAAGTTTTTCAAACTGCCGTAGTCCTCCCTCTTTTTTAACGTCTGTTTGTTTTACGTCCATATTGTCATCATTCCTTTCATTACACAGTATATACAATACAAAAAGAATATGCGGTCGGGAAATGAAGAGTGAAAAAAGTATGTATTCATAAAAAAACGCTGTAATAAAAAGAATGACTCTCAAACAGGTCGGGAAAAGGGAAAGCAAGGCTCTTTTTGCGAAAAGTTTTTTGCATCTTTTCGGTTTTTGTGGAATATAAATAAAAAAATTTTGTTAAATATTTAATTTTATTCTAATTTACTATTGATATTTAGACAAAAACATAATAAAATAGTAAGTAGCAAAAAATTGCAGTTATAAGAAAGGGGCTAATATACCATGAGTTTAACAACAAACAAGTATGTAAACGATTGGGTTAAGGAAATTACCGAATTGGTAAAGCCTGACTCTGTCGTTTGGATCGACGGCAGCGAGGAGCAGCTTGAGGCTCTCCGTGCAGAAGCATGTGCTACCGGCGAAATCATCAAGCTCAACCAGGAAAAGCTTCCGGGTTGCTACCTCCACAGAACGGCTATCGACGACGTTGCTCGCGTTGAAGACCGTACTTTCATCTGCGCTCCCACAAAGGAAGAAGCAGGTGCTACAAACAACTGGATGGATCCCGCTGAAATGTATGCAAAGCTCAGAAAGCTTTACGACGGCAGCATGAAGGGCAGAACAATGTATGTTCTTCCGTTCTCCATGGGCGTTGTCGGCTCTCCCTTTGCTAAGGCAGGTATCGAGATTACCGACTCTATCTATGTTGTTCTCAACATGAAGATTATGACACGTATCGGCAAGGCTGTTCTTGACAACCTCGGCGATAGTGCAGATTTCGTACACGGTCTCCACAGCCGTGCAACAATGAATCCCGAAGAGAGATACATTGTTCAGTTCCCCCAGGACAATACAATCTGGTCAATCAACTCCGGTTACGGCGGCAACGTTCTTCTCGGTAAGAAGTGCTTTGCTCTCCGTATCGCTTCTTACCAGGGCCGCAACGAAGGCTGGATGGCAGAGCATATGCTCATCCTTGGCGTTAAGGCTCCCAACGGTGAGAAGAAGTATATCGCAGCAGCATTCCCGTCTGCTTGCGGTAAAACAAACCTCGCT
>JAFSEA010000035.1 GCA_017435965.1 Oscillospiraceae bacterium | reverse complement strand
GCTGTAACCATCTTCATGAACCTTGAGGCTCTTAAGAGCGCCGTTCTGAGGATCAACATCAGAATCTGTCTCGAAGAAGGAAACAACACCGTTACGCTCGTTAGTTACGTTGATGAGGTAGAGACCGTTGGAAACAGTAGCACCTGTGTACTTGAGTTCTGTGCTGATGTTTGTCTTAAGAAGGTCTGTGTTATCGATAGCAGTAAGAACGTTCTGGCTGTCGATGTCGTAGCGGAGGAATGTTCCTGACGGATACTTCGGTGTGCTACCGTTCTTAGAGCTGCTCAAAGAACCAATGTAATCGTCCTCGAGAGCGCTGTTAGCGTTGAGGTCTGTTACATCTTCGATTGTTGCTGCTGTGAAGAGACCATCTTCGTTGATGAGTGTGAACTCAGCATAGTACTTGTCTGTTGCGTTGTTGTATCTCTGCATTGCAGAAACAACATATGCAAGAGCACGGCTCTCCTTGTAGGAGATGTTCTCGAGCTTCTGACCAACTGTCATAGCAGCTGCTACAACGTATCTGCTGTTGCCAGTCTTCGTGTTGAGAACATAAGAAGCAACTGCGTAGTTTGAGGGAGACTCTGTACCTGTGCAGAGGTTATCGATGGGCTTAGCTGTGATTTCCTTGAGCTCGTTGAGCTTGTAAGCCTTAGACTTGATCGGTGAGTAACCATCGATTGAAGCATCGATCTTACCGCCGGCTGTGTAGCAGGGGTAACCATAGAGAGCGAAGACTACTGTAGCATCGTTGAGGCCGTAGTATGTCTTGCCATCCCAATCCTGGAACTGCTCTTCGTAAACGCCTGTAGATGCAACGTCATCTTTGTACTTTGTTACTGCGAGGCCATCCTTGATGTCCTTGAAGTACTGACCGGAAAGGTCAACAGAACCATCTGTGCGGATGCTGTACTTAACAACTGCGCCGAAGAATGCGTTGTTAGCGAAGTCCTGAGGACGGTCGTTAGACTCATGGTTCGGCTCAGAAGACTTCTTGAGGTAGTACTTACCAATCTTGTATGTGCCTTCTGTGTTGTCTGCAAAGCCAAGCTTTACATAAGCTGTATCCATATCTTCATCATAGTAAGCACGGAGGATAACAGCGTAGTTCTCTACTGCTGCAACTGCTTCGTCAGCTTCGATCTCCATGATGAGATTGCCGTATACATAGTATACTGTTGCTGCGCCCTGAGCGTTCTTGTTGTTGCTGTAGTACTCGAAGAGTGAGCTGTAGCCGCCGTAAACGTCGTCGCACTCATCCCAAGCATAGTATGTCTTGCCGCCGATGATAACGCCTTCGTCATCTGTGTAGCCTTCAACTGCACCTGTAACCTTCTCTACCTTCTCGATAACGATCTTGCCGTTCTCGCGGTAGAATACAACTGCGTCGTCAGTAGCGAGTTCGCCATCGATGATGCAATCTTCGAGGTTCTGAGAACCGATACCTGTGAGGGTAACTGTGCCCTTAGATGTGCTGTAGTTAGTAACTGAACCGTAAGTTGCGTTTGTTGTGTCATCTGCTACCATCTTGAAGAGGTAGGAGTATGTCTTACCACCGTCAACAGAAACGAAACGATACTTTGTGAGGTTCTTCTCACCCATATCAGCGATGAACTCTTTATCATCGTATACGAAGTCAGCGTCGTCGTTAGCTGTTGTAGCTGTGGATGTGTAAGAGTATGCTGCGAAAGCACCCATTACGTGCTCATTTGTCTGAGCATCTTCGCTCTTGGGGAGCTTGCCGTTCTCGAGGACTTCCTTAAGGAGTTCCTTGTCAGCAAGGATCTGCTTCTCAACGCCATCAACCTTGAAGGAGATGTAAGGAGCGATCTTTGTTGAGCTGTTGGAATCGCCATCAGGATAAACTTCTGTGTCAACTGCGTTTACAGTATATGCAACTGTGTCGCTGTTAACGATAACGTTACCCATAACTTCGATGTTCTTGTAGCCTGTTACGAGACCGCTTGTGCGATCCTTGGAAGCGTCAGCCTTGAAGTAAACGTCAACCTTGTTACCGAGCATGTCATCAGAAAGACCACGGTCGATAGTGATGGTGTAACCATGCTCTTCGCCTGTGAGGTCCTTAACTACATAGTAGATAACTGACTCTTCTTCGTCGTTTGTAGCTGTGATGCCTGTGAGTGCTTCGCCTTCTTCATCAGTCTGAAGAGCATAACGCTCGTTAGCAACTACGATACCTTCAACGTGAAAGAGACCCATTGTCTTTTCACCAAGTGTCTGGTTGTAGTTCTGGCCGAGAGCGTCCATCTGAGAACCGATGCCTGAGATTGCGCTGTACTCATAAACCGGTGAGAAGATAGCGTTGCGCATGAACTTTGCAACGAGCTCACGTGTTGCGAGCTGTGTGGGGTCGCCTGTCCAGCCATCGAATACGCCGAGGTCAATAGCCTTAGCTGTTACGTTAGCCATCCAGTTTGCGCCCTTGAAGCCTTCCTTATCCGGATCACAACCGAGGATAACGAGAATCATCTTTGTTGCTTCAGCAACAGTGATGTTACCGTTGGGGTTGTACTTGTTGTTGCCAACACCGGAAACGATCTTCTGGTTGTAGCAGTAGTTGATGTAACCCTTTGCCCAGTGATCAGCTGCAACGTCTGTGAAAGCACTTGCCTGGCCTTCAAAGAGTTTGCCGTCTGAGTCAGAGCCGTACTTGAGGGTATAAGCCATCTTTGCGAACTCTGCACGAGTGATGTTCTTCTGCGGACCGAATGTGCCATCCGGGTAACCAGCGATAACGCCGAGCTCTACGAGCATGTTAACGTCATCGATGTAATCAGCGCCGATAGAAGCCTGATCCGAGAAGTTTGCTGCGCTTGCAAATGTAAATGTCATAGCAAATACGAGTGCAAGAGCGAGAATCTTTTTAAGATTTCTCATTTTTTCTTCCTCCTAAAAAATATTTTTGGCTTTCGCCTTTTTACATTACACATAATACCTCACAAGGAAAAAATAGTCAAGCGGTTTTTTCCATCTGTAACATAGCTGTAACAAAACGAAATATGGGTGAAATATTACGTCTGTTTTGTAAAAAACCACAAGGTAATGTAAAAAGGCGAAAGCCATAATTTATTATAGCATTTATATTATAACATTTATATTATAATATGTAAAGAGGTGAAAATGCTTTTCGGCTTGCAATAATGCATCGCATATGATAGAATTATGTCGGTGTTAATTTTGCACCGGGGCTACCAAACTCACTCGCGGAAAGCCTGCTTTTCGCGAAAGAGGAGATGACGCCGTAAAAGCGAAGCTTCTTGCAACAGCAAGAACGAGCAAAAAGGCGAGCATCGACGACGTAGGCGGTTGAGTCTTGCCCTCTGAACGGAGGGATGCATATGGAGTACATAGCTTTAATTTTAATTATTGTTTTTTACACCGTTATTGCAATAAAAAAGAATTAGACCGCCGAGCCTGGAAGCAAGCGGTCTAATCTTTTGATTATACATCTTCTCGAGGGCTAACCGTCTGCCGGTAGCCTTTTCTATATCTATTATATCCCGTTGGCATTATTTTGTCAACGGGAATTTTTTATCTTTGCAAAACAGCAACGGGACGACACACAGGTCGTTCCGTATATATTCCTAAACAAACCTATTTTATCTTTATCTTATCACGGAGCTTTTCGGCTTCTTTTTTTATTCCGTCTATGGTTTCTTTTATTTCGTCCTTCGCATCTATATAGTCGTGATTTTCATAACGGATTGAATAGACGTGCTTTTTATCCTCCGACTCGCCGAGAAGCATATCCTTTACTTCCTCCCCCGTGCCCTTGAGCTTTTCCCATTGCTCACGGGTATATTTCCCCACAGACATCATAAGCACATCACGGTTGTCCTTTGTATAATAGAAGTCTGTCTGCGGATATGCTCCTTCTCCGCTTCCGACCTGTGTTGTGACGGCTTTGAAATTCTGTCTCCAGCTTTCGGGAATATCAAAGGAAAGGCCGTCTTTGTCATACGCCTTCACAACGCTGTCGTCGGGCTTCATATTTTCCGCAGGAGTATCCCCTGCATTTTCCGATGCTTTTTTACTGCAACCGCAGAGAACAAGCATCATTGCAATTAAACAAATTGTGATTTTTTTCATAATAATCAACTCCTTTGCTCTCATTATTCCGAAACTTTAGCGGAAATATTCACGCTTTTTTTGAAAAAGTAAGTATCTGCACCGAAAATCGGGGCATAATGAAAGCAAACGCAAAAAGGAGCGAAATGTTAAAATGAAAAAAATTTCTCTTACACTCAGCATATTACTCTGCTTTACTCTTCTCTCTGCCTGCGGTGGCGGCGGAGATGAAGCCTCCGCATCGGTATTTTACTATACCTACAGCGACCCCTATATTTCAACCGTGAGAAGTGCATTGGATCGTGAGCTTGACTCTTCAGGCATAACATACCAGGACTATGACTCCAACGGAAGCCAGACCACACAATCCGAGCAGGTGCAGACAGCCATAACCAAGGGCACGGGACTTCTTGTGGTAAATATAGTTGAAACAGGCTCCGACGATGCGGCGATGAAGATAGTCGCCGAGGCAAGAGCCGAGGATATCCCCGTGGTCTTCTTCAACCGTGAGGTTTCCGACAATATTGTTGCAAGTTATGAAAAATGTGCATTTGTAGGCACAGATGCCGCAGAAGCCGGGCATATGCAGGGCGAAATGATAGGAAAATACCTTCTCGAAAACTTCGACACGGTTGACCTTAACGGTGACGGCAAAATTTCCTATGTCCTCTTCAAGGGTCAGGACGGAAATGCCGAGGCTGAATATCGCACACGCTATGCGGTGGAGGATGCAAACAAAATTCTCCGTGACGGGGGAAAGAGCGAGCTTGTCTTCTATAATTCCTCGAACCGAGACGGATATCTTGTTGACAAAAACGGCACTTGGTCTGCAAGTGCGGCAAACGAATATATGACAACCATCCTCACCGAATATACAGAGAACAATAATAATATGGTAGAAATGGTAATCTGCAATAACGATGGAATGGCAGAGGGTGCAATCACGGCACTCAACACCGCAGGCTACAACCGCGGTAGCGGAAAGACCATCCCCGTATTCGGAGTTGATGCAACGGAAGCGGCGGTTGAGCTTATCCGTGCAGGCAAGATGACAGGTACGATAAAGCAGGATGCCGAGGGTATGGCAAAAGCAATCGCACATCTTGCAGACAATGTAAAAAACGGACGTGACCTTATGGACGGCACGGAGATATATACCATTGACAAGAACGTGTCGAAAATACGCATCCACTATGACATTTACACGGGTAAATAGAAGCTATGGAAAACAATGTGCTTCTGGAGATGAAAAACATCTCAAAAAGTTTTCCCGGCGTAAAAGCTCTTGACGATGTCACTCTGAAAGTGCGCGGCGGCACCGTTCACGCCCTTATGGGAGAAAACGGTGCCGGAAAAAGCACACTTATGAAATGTCTTTTCGGAATATATAGCAAGGATTCGGGAAAAATACTTCTTGACGGCGAGGAAGTCGAGTTTAAAAACTCAAAGGAAGCACTCCGCCACGGTGTTGCAATGGTGCATCAGGAGCTGAATCAGGCACTCAAGCGCTCCGTTGCCGACAATATATGGCTTGGGAGATATCCGAAAAGAGGACCTTTCGTTGCCGAGAAGAAGATGATTTCCGAAACGGAAGAGATTTTTAAAAAACTCGGAATAAAAATCGACCCCACACGGATTATGAGCACAATGCCCGTTGCGCAAAGACAAATGGCGGAGATTGCAAAGGCAGTTTCTTATGATGCCCGTGTTATAGTCTTCGATGAGCCCACAAGCTCCTTAAACGACAAGGAAGCGGAGCAGCTTTTTGAAATCATCGGGATGCTCCGTGAGAAGGGCACAGCCATAATTTATATTTCCCACAAGATGGAGGAAATTCTCCGTCTTTCCGATGAGGTGACGGTGATGCGTGACGGCAGACACATCGCAACGGAGAAAGCGGAAAATCTCACTATGGAAAAAATCATAAAGCTTATGGTGGGACGTGAGATAAAAAACCGTTTCCCCGAAAAGAAGAACACTCCGGGAGAAGTCCTTTTCCGCGTGGAGAATTTAAGCTCTCTTCATTCAAACCTCAAAGGAGTTTCCTTCGAGCTTAAAAAGAGCGAGATTGTGGGAGTGGCAGGGCTTGACGGTGCAGGTCGCACAGAGCTTTTGGAGAACATCTTCGGACTTTCCGAGAGAAGCGGCGGAAGGCTTTATCTCCGCGGCAAGGAGATAAAGAATAAAAGTGCAAGGGATGCAATCGCAAACGGATTTGCCTTTGTTACCGAAGAAAGACGTGCATCGGGAATTTTCGGAATCCTCAATATCCGGGATAATATGACGGTATCAAGCCTCAGGAAATATAAGGTTGCAAAGTTCTGGCTTGACTCAAGACGAATGCGGAAGGAAACAGAGGGTCTTATTTCCTCTCTGCGTGTAAAAACACCCGGTCAGGAAACAAAAATCCGTTCACTCTCGGGCGGCAACCAGCAAAAGGTCATCTTCGGGCGATGGCTTCTCACCGAGCCCCTTATACTTCTTCTTGACGAGCCGACACGAGGAATAGACGTAGGCGCAAAATATGAAATTTACAATGTCATAGGCGACCTTGCAAAAAGCGGCAAATCCGTGATTATGGTATCCTCGGAGATGCCCGAGCTTTTAGGTGTCTGCGACAGGATTTTAGTTATGTCGGGAGGAAGACTTTCCGGTGAGGTGGATGCGAGAAATACCACCCAGGAGGAAATTATGACTCTTGCCACAAAATACGCATAAGCCCAGGAGGCTTCATATGGAGAAAAACAGAATTTTCAGACGGAGATTTACCGAATACCGTGAGATGACCCCGGAGGACAAGCGGCGATATCGGCGTGAGTTCTTTATGAACAACGCGCTCTATATCTTTCTCGTTATCGTTATTGTGGCTATTGCCATATACCGACCGAGATTTCTCTCCCCCGGCTCACTTATAAACATCGTTTCTCTTTCTGCGGCAAATCTTCCCATAGCACTTGGTATAGCAGGTGCTATCATTCTCACGGGTACCGACCTTTCTGCCGGACGTGCCGTGGGACTTTGCGCCTGTGTTGCCGCTTCCCTGCTGCAGTTTGGCGGATATGCAAACAAGATGTTCCCGAATCTCCCCACAATCCCCGTTTTCGCGGTGATTCTTCTTGTTCTTGCCATCGGCTCTGTCATCGGTGCGATAAACGGCTTCTGCACAGCGAAGTTCAACCTGCATCCATTTATCGTGACCCTTGCGACACAGCTCATAATATATGGCGGACTTCTTATGTATCTGACTCTGGGCACAAACAACGGTCAGTCAATATCGGGGCTTGATACAAGCTACACGGAATTTATAAATGGAAGCTTTCTCTCCGTAGGTGGTACGGCTATTCCGAATTTTGTGTGGTATTCCCTTATCATCACGGTGATAATGTGGGTTATATGGAACAAAACCACCTTCGGAAAGAATATGTTTGCCGTGGGCTCAAACCCGGAGGCGGCACACGTCTCGGGCGTGAACGTTTCAAGAACAATCATTCTCGTTTTCACTCTTGCAGGTGCACTCTATGGCGTTACGGGCTTCATAGAAGGTGCGAGAATCGGCTCAAACAGCGCATCAACGGGACTCAACTATGAGCTTGATGCCATTGCAGCCTGCGTAATCGGTGGTGTCTCCTTTGTGGGCGGTATCGGAAAAATACGGGGCGTTATTATGGGCGTTGTGCTTTTGCGAATCATATTCGTGGGACTCACCTTCCTCTCCGTCAATCAGAATATGCAATATATCATAAAAGGTCTTATAATCCTTGTGGCGTGTGCCATTGATATGCGAAAATATCTTGTAAGGAAGTAGCAGTCTATGAGAAATAACCCTTATAAAAATACAAAAGTGCCCATAGCTCTCCTGGATAGTATAATAATCGCAGGACTTCTGTCCCTCGGCATAGTTCTTGCCTTTCAGTTTTAAAAACAAAACCCCGTCACCTTTTTTGCATAAAATATGAGCGACGAAATGAGCGATGGATTGATTTATGCTTTTTTTCTTGATATAATATATTTATCAATCTGTCCCGGAGGTTTGAGATGAAAAACAAGAAACCGCCATTTGAAATAACGTCTGCCATAATAAATTATGTTGCCGAAATATCAGAGCTTATCGGAAGACTCACTTCTTCACAAGCACTATCCGCAACACCGACTCTTCGGCGTACAAACAGAATAAGAACCATTCACGCTTCATTGGCCATTGAACAGAACACTCTGACCATAGAACAGGTTACCGCCGTTATTAACGGGAAAACAGTCCTTGCTCCACCAAAAGATATTGCCGAGGTTAAAAATGCTTACGAAATATACGACTGCCTCGATGCCCTCAATCCATACTCAACGGACGATCTGCTCACCGCACACGGTATTATGACAAGAGATCTGATTGAAGATTCCGGTATGTTCAGATCAAGACCCGTCGGTATCGTTGACAAAAATGGGCAAATACTTCATTTCGGAACTCTTCCTCAATACGTTCCGGAGCTCGTAGAAGAGCTTATCGGATGGATTAAAAAAAGCGACTTGCATATGCTTATAAAAAGCTGCGTTTTTCATTACGAATTTGAACTCATTCATCCATTTTCCGACGGAAACGGAAGAATCGGACGATTGTGGCACACTCTGCTGTTATCCAAGTGGAATCCCCTTTTTTCGTGGCTTCCCGTCGAATCCATAATACACAAGCGCCAGAACGATTACTACAACGCAATAAATGCTTCTAACGCCGCAGGAGAATCGACTGTTTTTGTCGAATTTATGCTTTCTGCCATCAAAGCATCGCTCATAGATGCAATAAATATGAGCGATGGAATGAGCGATGAAAACACAAACAAGACTGCTCACAGGCAAAATGTTGTAGTGCGCCACCTCAAGAAGAATGGTATAATAATGAACTCTGATGTTCGCAACCTCTTTGGGGTGTCCTCTGCAACGGCGAACAGAATTTTAGCTGACCTTGTAAAGCGTGAAATTATCGAAAAGTGCCGCAATGGCGGAAATTGGGCATACATTTTGAAGTAATTCCTGAATCGCAACAGTTACGGATTCGGAGAAACGTTGTATGAGCGTATATCAAACACATCATCAAGCACAAGGAGATTTTGCGGAAAGGGGCGCATTAAGTTCCAGTAGCCTGCGCCAAAAAGTTGGTATTCGGGGATGAGTGAGAGCTTTGCAAAAATACTTCTCGCATCCTCAAAATGTACCTCGTGAACCCGACCGTTTTCATCGGTATAATTAAAATAAGGGCTTTCCGATACTTCATCATATAAAATATCCACGCCATATCGCCTTGCAAGCTCCACCGCATAGACATTTGATATGGAGGTTGCCCGACTTTCCCCCGAAATATATGGAAGTGTCCAGTCATAGCCGTAGTTCGGGATTCCGAGATAAATTTTCTCCGAGGGGATTCGGGACAGAGCATATTCAATAACTCTTCGCACATTGGGAAGCGGTGCAACCGCCTGAGGCGGCCCATAGGTATATCCCCATTCGTAGGTCATTAAAAGCACAAAGTCTGCCGCAGAACCCAAAAGAGAATAGTTATGCCCCTCATACAAAAGTCCCGGCTGATTGTCGGAGGTTTTCGGAGCAAGGGCAACGAGAACGAACACGCCGTAAGGTGCAAGACGTGTGCGAAATTCCGAAACAAGGGATGCATACCCGGCAGCGTTTCGTGACGGTATAAACTCAAAGTCAATGTCAAGTGCCCGATACCCCTTTTGAAGGATTGTGGAGATAACGTTTTCAATTAGATTTTCCCGTGCCGCCATATCGTTTATAACAATATCTGCAAGGGAGGAGTCAAAGCCACCCGACTCCGTGAGGGTTGAAAGGTGCATAAGCGCACCTTTTCCAAACTCCGAGGCGATATCAAGAAGCTCCTCATCGTTTAAAGGCACAAGCTCCCCCGACCGTGTTATGCCATATGTAAAGGGGACGAGGTATGTCATATAGGGCATGGTGCTTCGGAGAAGGGGGATGTTTATAAAGGGATAAGCATAGCCATAGACCGAAGCTTCATACTTTGCACCCACAGAGGGTGTCGGGATGACCACCGTCTGTCCCACAACAAGGGGCACTTCAAGAGATATCCCGTTTGTTTCCGAAAGAAAAGCGGCGGAAAAACCATACAGCTCTCCTATGGAAGAAAGTGTATCCCCCTGCCGCACAACATATATTTCCATAATAATCAACTCCTCAAAGAACAATATATGCCACATCATGCAAGTCAAGAACAGAAGCATTGACAGCTTTTTGATGCATATGCTACAATAAAATTAAAGGAGGCGATTTTTGTGAGAAAAATATTCACAAGCTTACTTTCAATTATTATGCTTATATCCGTTGTATCTGCGGAGATCAGCTACGACAGCGCAGATATGGTATATCAGTTTCATTTTCCCATATATTATCACGATAGCTATGATAATCCGTGGGAGTTCTCCACATATCATCAATACAGGGAAAACGGCGTTGGCAGAGTGTATAACAGTTGGGATGAGAAATATGTGCTTTCTAATGTCCCCGGTGACCATATGCTTCTTGACAGTTGGTATGCGCTTGTGAAAAATGATTCAAAATATGCGATATACAGTCTTGAAACGGATGAGAAGCTTACCGATTGGTACACGGAGATTTCAAATGTAGAAAACCACATCGCCGTCTGCGGTGAGGGTGAATGGGTGCCGCCCGGTATGCTCCGTGGAAGCTACGGTGCAGTAAACCTCAAAACAGGAAAGACCGTTGTTCCGCTGAAATGGACTCTTGGCGTTAAAATTTCTCCCGACGGCAAGCACCTTATCGGCTGTGGCAACGACTACGGAGTATACACCCTTGATGGCATGGAGGTAACCGATACCATAGGTTCGGTACCTTATGAGGAAAACGGAGATTACTACACAACCCTTGATGCAAAGAATAAACTCTTCGGGCTTTCCGACAAAGACGGAAACGAGCTTATCTCTCCGCAGTTTACTTCTGTGAGAAATGCTTTTTCAGGTGCTCTTGTGGCGTATAAAGACGGATATTACGGTGCAGTTTCCGCAGACGGCTCGGAGGAAGTTCTCATTCCCTTTAAGTATCTCGATTTTGCGGCATATAAAAATGACATATTCGCACTCAAAGAAAAGAGCAACGTTATAGATACCGTTTTTCCAAACGAAGTTGAAATATATTACGGTGACGGAAGCCGTGCACCGATTTACGGCTATGCTTCATTGCAATTTTCCTTCGGTGACGTGCTTTTCCTCAAAAAGCACAACGACAACACCCTCTACTGCGTTTCAAAAACAGGACAGGTGCTCGATTCCTTCAAAAACGGATTTCTCTCGTTCCATTCCGACACCCACGATTATGTGCTTGTGGGAAATACCGAGGTTGATAAGAGCTTTATAGTTGTGAATAAGTGGGGCGAAAGGCTTACCGACGGCAAAATCGGAGAAGTTCTTTCAAGCGACAGTATAGGCGGCAAAGGACTTTCGCTCTATGATATGAACACGGGAAAAACACGCTTTCTTATGGCAGACGGCTTTGAAATAAAGGATGCCGAGGGTATTCTTGATTCAGAAAGAGGCAGAATTATCATAAATTCCGAAGACGGCGGCGTAATTGTCGAGCTGACGGAATGGGAAGAAAGACATTCCGAGCGCATAGTTTATGAAAAGATTGAACTTTTGCAAAAATATACATTGGGAAGACTTTCAAGGGATGTTACGGGATATGTGTGCAAGCTTCTTCCCAAATATGTGGATGACTTGGGAGCTTATGTGTTTTATCGCGCAAAAAGTACATATTACCACGACCCACACTCTTGGGCGGCGGAGGATATCGAGGCGGCAAGCGATATAATTGTTCCTAACGGCTATAAGTACTATCTTATGGAGGGAGGTTGGCTACCCATCATCCGAGACGGCTGCACAAGAGAGCAGTTTTGCATATATGTTATGAATCTCTTAAAAGCCTGCGGCTATGAAACAGAGATAAAGTTTGATATAAGCTTTAAGGATACGAAAAACGAAAAGGTATTGCAGGCGGCAAGCCTTGGAATTGTAAACGGGATTGGAGAGGGTAAGTTTGCACCAAACCGTCCTGTTACGAGAGAAGCCGCGGCAACAATGCTTTATCGTGCTGCAAAGCTTTTGGGCATTTCTCCAAACACCGAAAGCATTGCATTTTCCGATATTGATGAGGTTTCTCCCTGGGCGCGTGATGCGGTTCTCGGCATTTCCGCAATGAAAAACGGCGATACCGCCATTATGCAAGGAGTTGGCAAGGATACCTTTTTGCCAAAAGGAATGTACTCAAATGAACAGGGTTATATAACAATGCTTCGGATTTTTAACCTATATATGGGAATTTGAGTGAATTTATAACCGTAGATTTAGTGTTTTCCGTATTTTTTTGAAAAAAACTAAAAAAAGTATTGATTTTTGCGTATTTTTGTGATAACATATAACGTGCTATTTAATGAGTAACAGGATAACGCAATTACCGAAAGAGGTGAATTTCATGAAGGCAGGTATCCATCCCGATTACAAGCAGACAACAATTACCTGTGCATGCGGCGAGGTTATAGAGACAGGCTCTACAAAGGAAAACATCAAGGTTGAAATTTGTTCAAAGTGCCATCCGTTCTATACCGGCAAGCAGAAGCTTGTTGATACAAGCGGCCGTGTTGATAGGTTCAACAAAAAGTTTGGTTTGTCCCAGGACAAGTAATTTAATTTACGCCAAATATACCGAAGCTGATTATCAGCTTCGGTTTTTGTTGTATATGGGGAAATTTTGTGGTAGAATGAGAGAAACGATGTTAAATTCAATGAATTGCCTTTGGCATGAATTAAACCTTGTAGGGGCGGGGTTCTACTCCGCCCGCAAAATTACAATTACGCCACACAGGCTTCGGGAGGGGCAGAGCCCCTCCCCTACAAGCGTAATTGCAAAAGCGAATCCAATCCACGGAGGTATCACATATGCGTAAAATCAAACTCGGGCGGACGAATCTCGAGGTTTCCGCCGTTTCCTTCGGTGCTCTCCCCATACAGAGAATATCAAAGGAAGAATCCGCTTCCCTTCTTCGGCTTGCTTATGAGAGAGGAGTCAATTTCTTCGATACTGCAAATTATTATACCGACAGCGAAGAAAAAATAGGCTATGCCCTCAAGGATGTCCGTGACAAAATCGTTATCGCCACAAAGTCATATACCGACAGCCTTGATTTTGTGAAAAAGAACTTTGAGCAGAGCCTTCGTATGCTCAAAACCGACTACATTGATATCTATCAGCTTCACAATCCGCCGACACTTCCCGACGAAGCTATGCTTGAGTTTTTATATAAGATGCGTGAGGAAGGAAAGCTTCGCTATATCGGCTTTACAAACCACCGTCTTGACATTGCAAACGCCGCCCTTGATATGGGTATTTTCGACACAATGCAATTCCCCTTCTCTCTCCTTGCAAGTGACGGGGATATTGAGCTTGTCCGCCGCTGTGAGCGTGAGGATGTGGGCTTTATCGCAATGAAGGCTATGGCAGGCGGTATGATATCCGACCCCGAGGCCACCTTCTGCTACATATCACAGTTTAAAAACGTTGTGCCGATTTACGGCGTGCAGAAAAAAGAGGAGCTTTCGGAGTTCCTCGGCTATGAGGAAAAGCTCCCCATTCTCGATGAAGCTATGCAGAAAAGAATTGATTTTCAGCGTGATACCCTTGCAGGTGATTTCTGCCGTGGTTGCGGCTATTGTCAGCCCTGCCCCGCAGGCATTGAGATATGGCAATGTGCAAGAATAATCCCGATGATCGGAAGAGCACCAAAAGCACCCTGGCTCGGCGATAAGTGGAGACGTGAGATGGATAAGATACGTGATTGCATAAACTGCGGAAAGTGTAAGTCAAGATGCCCCTACGGTCTTGACACGCCGGCACTTCTCCGCCGTCAGCTTGAGCAATATGACAAGCTCTATGAGGAATACCACAAGGGAGAGAAAAAGTAAATGATTGATCTTGGTAACGATTGGAACGAAGTCCTTTGTGACGAGTTTTCAAAGGAATATTACACAACTCTCCGTAATTTTTTAAAGGAAGAATACAAAACGTATACGATTTACCCCCCGAAAGAGGATGTTTTCAATGCTTTGCGGCTCACGTCATACAGCGATGTGAAGGTGGTAATTCTCGGTCAGGACCCCTACCACGGCGAGGGTCAGGCACACGGTCTTGCCTTTTCCGTGAGAGAGGGAGTCCCCCTGCCTCCGTCACTTAAGAATATGTATAAGGAGATTGAGGAGGAAACGGGAGAGAGTCAGCCCGAATCGGGAGACCTTACCAGATGGGCACGTCAGGGAGTTCTTCTTTTAAATACCGCCCTCACGGTAAGATCGGGAGAAGCCAATTCCCACAGCGGAAAGGGCTGGGAGATTTTCACCGACCGCGTTATAGAGGTTTTAAACGAAAGGGAAAAGCCTGTTATATTCATTCTCTGGGGAAGAAACGCAAAAACAAAGGAAAGGCTTATAACAAATTCAAGACATAAAGTTTTCACAGCAGCACACCCAAGCCCCTTATCCGCCTACAACGGATTTTTCGGCTGCGGACATTTCAACGCCGTGAATAGCGAATTGATCCTGATGGGAGAAATGCCGATAATTTGGTAAATCCGGGCGGAGCAGAGCCCCGCCCCTACGGCGTATTTATAATTAAATCATAGGGTGATTTTGTGAATCAATCAAACAAACCCAAACGGAAACAAATCCGTTTAAGGGAATATGATTATTCCCAAAACGGATATTATTTCATAACATTATGCACCGAAAACCGGGCATGCATATTGTCAGAAATAACCCGTAGGGGCGGGGTTCTACTCCGCCCGCACGGAAGAATTGCCGAAGAAGAGATAATTGCGTTAACAGAAAAATATGGAATTGAGATAAACCACTATGTTATAATGCCCGACCACATACATCTGATATTGAGGATCAAAGATGCGGAACGGGAGGAGCAGAGCCCCTCCCCTACGGCGTTAAAACAAGATAAGCCTTCGATTGAAGCTATGATGTGTGCGTTCAAGTCTTTGACAACAAAACGTATGAATAAATATGACAATTGTAATGGTCGGAAAATATGGCAACGCAGTTTCTTCGAGCATATCATCCGGAATGAGGATGATTATCTTGAAACCCAAAAATATATTCTTGAAAATCCCGGGAGATGGGTTAATAATATTATTAAATAAAAAGGAGATTTTGAAAAATGAGTTTTGAAAAAGGTACATACGGTTCACTTGAAAAATTTACCCTTACAAACAAAAACGGAATGCGCGCTGAATTTGTTTCGGCAGGTGCGTGCATTCTCAGTCTTTCTGTTCCCGATAAGGACGGAAATTTCCGTGACGTTGTTCTCGGCTATGCAAACGGTGAGGACTATTTAAAACCCGGACCCTGCCACGGTGCTGTCTGCGGTCGTGTTGCAAACAGAATTGAGAACGCAGAATTTGAGCTTTGCGGCAAAACCTACAAGACAAACGTTAATATGAAGGGACTTCACACTCTCCACGGCGGTGCGGAAGAGCCTCTTTCACGTCGCATATTCAAGGAGAAGTCACACACGGATAACTCTGTTACCCTCACCGCCCTTCTTCCCGACGGCGAAAACGGCTTCCCCGGAAATATGACGGTTGATGTGACCTATACTCTTTCAGACGAAAACGGACTTAAGATTTCATATCTTGCAACCTGCGATACGGACACCGTTATCAACCTCACAAACCACGCATACTTCAACCTCAAGGGTCACGGAAACGGCAACATCCACGACCACATTATGACAATGTATTCCGATGCATATGCTCCCCTTGCGGAAAACGGAATGGTATTCGGTGCACTTTATCCCGTAACGGCTGAATTTGATTTCAGAAGCCCCAAGGCAATAGGCAAGGACATTGACAACGATATGGAGCAGTTGAACATTGCAGGCGGCTATGACCATGCCTGGGTCACTCGAGGCGATGGCAAAAACCTTGTCAAATGCACCGAGGTATATTGTCCTGAGTCCGGCATCAATATGACTGTTAAAACAAACTCCCCCACAATCCTTCTCTACACAGGCAATAATCTTCCCGGCGTTGACTATCCTGCAAAGGACGGTGCAACCTATGCAAGACGAGATGCGCTCTGCCTTGAAACGGGCTTCTATCCCAACTGCCTCAAATTCCCACAGTTTAATCAGGGAAGACTTTATAAAGGCGAGACCTTCAACTACGAAACAGAATATGCTTTCGATGTAAAATAAACCCACTTATACAAGAAAAACGGATTGCGTTTGCAATCCGTTTCAGCGTGTCGAAAAACTTTCGACACGCTGGGAGGCTGTCCAAAAAGGTGTGAGATTTTCCGAATGGAACCCGAAGGTGTATGTTGATACATCGAGAGGTGACACTTCGGGAAAAACAAGCGAAAAACTATGCGTCTTTTTGAAATTAGGTTCTGCGAAAAAAACCGAGACGGAACGACCGGTTGTCGTTCCCTACATATGTTTCTTCGCTTGTGGTCTCGCACCTTTTTCGACAGTCTGAAACGGATTGCGTTTGCAATCCGTTTTTTTTGTCATTTTATAAACTTTTCTCTTGCATCGCGGAGCATTTCCATATTCTTTATGATTGCATCAACGTTTTTCATCTCCGTTGAGCACCAGGGTGCTGTCATAAAGCCTGCAAGATGCTCTTTTGGTGCATTTTCTGCAAAATATTCAACCACATCATCGGGGTTATACATACAACCAAAGCAGATGGAAGCGCAAGGCACGATATCAAAGCCTGCCTCCGCAGTTGGTACTGAATATTCCATATATCTCACGCAGAGTGGGTCTTCCTCAACATATTTATAGCCTGTTCCCTTGTAATACTCCTCATAGATTGAGCCTGCAATGGGAGTGAAATGCTCCTCCTTGAGTCCTCGGTAGTTCCAGGGAGAAATCATAACGCTTCCGGGCTTGAATCGCTTTAAAAACTCTTCTCTGTGGATATAAGGAATGTCGCACCATATCCAGGGAGTTGCACCCATATCGCTTACGCAGTCACAGAGGAAGCGCAAATCGTGGAAGAGAAGCTCCCCACGGCGGAAGGTTACAAGCTCCTGATTCTTGAAGAACTGGGGGTCGTCCTCCTCGTCCATACCGATATGGATAAACCTCGGCTTGTCAAAGAGTGAATATACCTCTGTGATAAGGTCACGACAGACCTCATAGTATTTGGGGAGCGAAAGCATTTTGCCATAGTCCCCAAGCCATTGGTCATGATATGCGGAGAAATTGAGCTTGGGAATAAGCTCTATTCCCTTTTCTTTGAGCTTTTTAACCTCCTCACGGACACGCTCACGTGTCCACGCACCGGGATGTGCAAGCTCGGGATGTGAGCCGTAGTGTACACCTTCGCCCAGGTCTAAAACTATCTGATTAAAGCCACATTCTGCCGCCTTATCAATAACCTTTTCCCAGGCTTCATCCTCAAAGGGAACTGTTTCGTGTATATTGGGCCACATATTGTAGCCGAGAGTTGCATATAATGACCAAATCATTTTAAAATCTCCTTAATCTGAATAAACTACACGGGTATCGCCATAGGAATCACGGTAAATTATATATCCGCGTGCAATTCCGTCACCGTCACCGTAAGGCTTTGCGGTAAACTGACCGCTGCCTGTCTTCTCTGCCGCCTTTGAATGGAAGCTTCCAACCTCAGGCTTTCCTGATTTTGCAAAGAGGATACCTGCTTCAAGCTTTGTATAGCCTTCCGGTACGCTGTAGGTGAGGAAAAGCTCTCCTCCGACGGTATCGAGAACTGCAACAGGTGCTTTTTCCATAGCTTCTCCCGTTACTTCCGTGAGTATTATATCACCGTAAACCGTGAATGTAAAGCTCTTATCATAGCTTATTACCTTATCGCCAAGCTTCCATGCAGCGAAATTGTCTGCACCTGATGTGACCGTTACTTCTTCGCCGTATTTCTTGCCTGTGAATACAGGTGTTTCGCCAACCTTTACGGTGTAGGTTTCGCTTGAATCCTCAAAAAGTGCAACTGCACGGGTAAGACCGTTGAGAATTGCACCGTCTGCAATGCTCCAGCCCGAGAAGGCATAACCCGTAAGGCTCGGATTTGCAATCTTCACGCTTTCAAAGGTTACGCCACGCTCTATTGTCTTGCTCTCTAAAAGTTCACCGTTACCGTTATAGAAAAACACGGGAACCTCTGTGTCTTCTTCTGTCACATTTTTTGTGTAGACTGCAATAACAGAGGTGTTTGTGTTGATTGCAAAGGTCTCTGTTGCGTTTGTTGAAATAACCTTTGAGCCGTCTGCGTTTCTCCAGTATGCAAAGGTGTAGCCTTCATCGGCAGTTGCGGTTGCAGTTACCTTTGTGCCCACAGGTACGCTGTCAACAACCTCATAATCGCCCAAAACGGAAACGCTTCCGCCCACTTCGCTTCCGATTGAGAAGCTTACGTTCTTTGAAACAGCTTCGCTTCCGTCCAATGAGGGAACTGTTACCGTAACATTCTTTGTGTAACTTTCCCCACCGATGTTTGCAGTGAGCTTAACTATTGCTGTTCCCGGACGTGTGGCAGAAAGAGTTCCTGCATAAGCACCGTCAAAGGAGGTGTGGTTGCCGCTTCCGCCCTTTACGGGAGTATAGTAAACTCCGAGACCTTCCGTTGCGGTAAGGGTGAATGCACCGTTTCCGTCATCAAGAAGAGTTGCATTCACGCCGAAGTCTGCGTTCTTCGTGTGGTCTGCGTTGAATTCGCTTGCGTGGTAGGTTGTGCCGTCGCTCATTTTAGCATATGCGGAGAAAGAAACGGGAGCATCAACCGTCATCTCATCGGGGATGTCGGAAACAATTTCCGAGAAGGCAGGTGCAGTATAGGTGAAGTTGGGAGTGAGAAGGATGCTGTTCATATACATTCTTGCAACCCATACTTCTTCGTTCTTGTTTCCCGAGCCTGCATAGGCGATTACAACCTTTACCTTTCCGTTTTCATCGGGAGTGAGGTAGAGAGAATTGAGCTTCTTTGATGTGAGAACGCCCGTACCCTCGGTGAGAGTTCCGTTTGTATTGTATATACCTGCATACTGACCGTCAACATAGATATATGCTTCACAGCCCTGAATAATCGGCATACCCGTGAAGGTGATGTCGTACCATGTGGGGGTAGTTGTGCCGAGGTCTGCCTCAAATGTCCACTTTGCGGCAGAACTGTCCGTCCATTCGTTCTCTCCGTTTCTGATGGTTACAAGACCGAATCTCTCACGGAGTGCTGCTGTTGCAGTTCCCGAACGGAGATAGCCTGTGCCTTCATAAAGAGTACTTTCTGCAGGAACTGTTTCCCAATTACTTCCCTTAAGCTCTTCCTTGCTTGCAACTCCTGACTGGGGAATTTCCGTGAAGTCAATCTTTACTTCCTGAGGGGGAATATCTCCCTTTGTGAGTGTGAAGCCTGCAGTTGTCATGGCCTTGCCCGAAATATTGCTGTTGAGAAGAACAACATATTCTTCGGATGCCGAAAGAACCACGGATTCATGGTTTGAAACAGGCACGGAGAATACTCCTTCTCCGTTTGTTGCCTTGCTTGTGTCGGTTTTGCCGAGACGAGTGGGGTTTTCTATTCCGAGATCGGGGAAGAGAGTCTGACCGGATCTTTTTATACCCGAGATAGTTCCGTAAATCGGGCTTTTTTCATAAAACTTTGTGCTGTCCATCGGGAAGATGTAAACATCAAGGTCAGACGGGGTGTTGCTGTAGCAATATGCCTTGAAATCCGACATATAGTATCTGCCGTCTTCCGGAACCTTTATCTTGAATGCCATCCATTCATTTACGGCGGCAGTAAAGCCTACTCCGATGTAATCTGCGTTTATGGTTACGTTTGTGCCTGAATTCCAGAATCCGGATACTGCACTTCCGAGAAATGCCCACATTTCACCGGCAGGTCTGCTTCCCGTGGGAAGTTTCGCATATAAGCTCTGCCATGTGCCGTCGGGGGATTCGATCCAGCTTGTGTATGTTGCCGAAATGTCGGAGCGACCGCCGCCGTGAAGCTCATATGTTACGGAAAGCGGCTCTTCTGCCGTTGTACCTTCTGCAAATACCGAGGGGATAAGTGAGAAGATAAGTGCTGCTGTGAGAATTGTGCATAAAAATCTCTTCATTTTCTGTTCCTCCGTTTTTATTATATATACTTAAACTCTTTTTTGAAGCTTTCGCAAAAGAGCTCAAAGCCGTGGTTGTTGGGGTGGATGCCGTCCACAAAATATTTGTCTTCGCCGGGGATGAGGTCAAAACCTTTAACGTGAGTGATGCCGCCGATTTCCCCCACTACCCTTTCAATAAGCTTTTCCATTTCGGAAAACTCGCCGAAGGGTCTTTTTTCAAAGCGGTCACGGTACCATATGGGCGAAAGGGCGATTTTCTTTGCACCGGGGTAGTTTTTGCATATAGCTTTCCAGAACCCTCTGCACCGTCTCTCCGCCTCATCGTAGGTCAGGTTATACCAATCGTTTGACCCGTAGGCCGCCATAATAAATGAAGGCTTTATAACCTCACTCTTTTCCCTTGCAAGGTCAGGGAAATATACTTCACTTCCGATTGATTTGCAGAAAAGCTCACAACCAAGGCTTTCCGAGAGCTTCACGCCATATGCAAAGGACGGATTTTTCGCCGCCGTACCCTGAGAGACCGAACCACCGTAGAGAAGAAAGTGCCCCTTTGAAGGAATGGACTTTATAACGTTGCACTCTGAAAGTTCAAGGGAAAGAAGCTTTGTTTTAACAAGCTGCGGGAAATATATCTCCACTTCCTTTTCGCCCTTGCCCAAATCGAAGCAACCCGAAAATTCACCATTTGGAAAATCGGAATCAATATATCCCGTATCGGGAAGTGCATCGAGATAGTTTTTGATAACTCCCGAAAGCTTTTTATCCGAATAAACATCGAGAGAGAAAAACTTTGCATAGCAAACGGCTTCCGTTTCTATCTTTATGTCAATTTTTTCGGCATCGGTGATAAAATGAAGCTTTATCCCTGCAGTTGCAAAGGTTCGGGGAGAGAGAGGTGATGAGGAATATAATTCCTCCTCTTTTTTGCTAAAGCGGTAGAAATTAAATCCGCTGTCTTTTTCCTCAATCCGTTCTGCACCCTTTGTTATGCTTTTTAGCAGTCGAAGGTCGGCTTTCATATGCATTTCTCCGATTGTATATAATTTATCGCCTATATTGTATCACAAGAAATCACGGATTTTTTTAAAAATATTACATTTCTTTTGAAGGATAACGAAAAACACGCCCGAACAGGACGTGTTTTGTGTTGTTGTATGTATATTTGTATTGTAGGGGAGAAAATAGGTCCCTTGCCTAAAGGAGGCTGTCAGCGAAGCTGACTGGGGGATTTTCCATCCCTCCCGGAAAGCCCCGTTCGCCACACGGGAACGGGAGGGCACGGAGACCCTCCCCTACGGTGGGGTATGTGGATTTTATTTTTCCACAAATTCAAGAACACGCTGTAGGAGAACTGCTACTTCTGCTCTTGTTGTGTTGTCGTTGGGTGCGATTTTGTTGTTTTTACCGTTT
>JAFSEA010000034.1 GCA_017435965.1 Oscillospiraceae bacterium | reverse complement strand
GTCTTCAAAACGCATAAGTGCAGCACCCCAGTCTTCGCCTTCCATTGTCTTATGACGAAGGTTATTTTCACCACCGCCGGAGGTCATAGCAACAACCTCTGTCCAGCGGTTGTTCTTGAGTGCGAGCATAAAGCAGACCGGATGAACACCGAGGTGAACCATTGAACCGCCACCGCAGAACTTAATTGTCTGAGCAAACGGAGAGTGTGAACCGTTGTGGCACTCACGTGCACGAACGAACATGGGCTTGCCGATTGCGCCTTCATCAATTACTTCAAGAGCACGGTTAAGCGCCGGAGCAAAGAGCCAGTCTTCAGCATAGTAGAGCTTCTTGCCTGCAGCTTCTGCAGCATCGAGCATTTCCTTTGCATCTTCTACTGTTGTTGCAAGGGGCTTTTCGCTGATAACGTGGCGACCCTTCTTGAAAGCAGCAAGAGCTGCATCGTGGTGAAGGAAGTTCGGGAGGCAGATGTCGACAACGTCGCAATCTACTTCTTCGATTGCCTTGAACATATCATCATATACAGCATAGTCCTTAAAACCATATCTGTCTGCAAGAGTCTTTACGCGGCTTGTGTCTTTATCACAAATCGCGACAAGCTCTGCAATGTCTCCGCAGCGAGCATATCCCTCTGCGTGAAGGTCTGCCGAGAAAGCAGCACCTATAAGAAGAACTCTAACTTTTCCCATTGTTAAAAACCCTCCAAATTTTTTTATATTTTTTCGCTTATAATATAGTATACATTATTTTTTCAAATTAGACAACCCTTTTTTACGACATATATCAAATATAAATAATTTTGTTTGAGATATAATAATTTTTAATAACTTGCAGTCTTGATAACCTTACCATATTATTATATAATAGTGTGTAATGCTAAAATGAGGAGGTGTGTGCCATCAATCCGGTTATTGTTACAGACGTGCGATATCGCATGAGTCTTCCCGTTATCAGAAGTCTCGGAAAAGAGAAAATCCCCGTGATTTCCGCTGAAAGAATCGGTTGTGAAAAGAAGAAGGCTCTCGGCTTTTATTCAAAGTATTCAAAAGAAAATGCATTTCTCACCGATGCTACACTTGATGCAGACGAATTTATACGAGACCTCCGTTCACTTTCGGAAAAACAATCGGAACGTCCCGTTGTTATCCCGGTGGGAATTTCAACACTTCTTGCCATGTGTGACAAACGTGATGAGATAGAGAAGTTTGCCGATGTTGCACTGCCTTCTCCCGATAATATTTCCCTTGCAAATGACAAAGCGAGGCTTATCCCCTTTGCGGAAAGCCTCGGAATTCCCGTTCCTGAAACGACATTTTTAAAAGAGAACGAGAGCATCGACTCTCTTGCCGACAGAATAAAACTTCCTGCCGTCATAAAGCTTCCGAGAGGTGAAATGCTGGGACTATCCCCGGATGAACGATATAAAATTGTAAGAACCCGTGAGGAGTTTATAAACTCCTACACAAAGTTTGCAAATCTTGACTCCGATGTACTTGTGCAACAGTACATAGTCGGCGACGGCTACGGAGTTTCCGCAGTTTTTGGAAAAAACGGAGAACCCCTTGAGGTCTTCTGCCACCACAGACTGCGTGAATATCCCGCTTCAGGTGGTCCTTCCTCTTTCTGCGAAAGTGCCGACCTTCCCGAGCTTGCAGACCACGCCATCAAACTTTTAAAGTCACTCCATTGGGAAGGCGTTGCAATGGTTGAATTTAAAGGAAGCCCCGAAACAGGCTTCTATCTTATGGAAATAAATCCCCGTTTTTGGGGAAGCTCCGCTCTTGCTCCCAACTCCGGCTGCAATATGGCACTTGCCTTGTATCGTGCATCCCGTGGGGAGGCGGCAAAGCCGTATTCAGGCTTTTCTCCCAATTATAAAGTGGGGCACAAAATGAGATTTCTTCTTCAGGATCTTCTCACTTTCCCCTCTTATCTTAAAAAGAGCAATAAGAAAATAAGGTTTTTCTTTTCTTTTGTCGGGGGACTTTTCAATCCTTTTATTTCCGACGGAGTTCTTACTTTCCGTGATATTCGTTCTTCCTTTGCATATCTCCGTCAGGCACTCAAGAAAACAGACAGTATCGTGAGGTAACTTTTGATGAAATTTGATTTACACGTTCACAGCAGACTTTCCTATGACTGCAATATGCCGACAGACGAGCTTATTGAAGCAGCAAAGGCTGCAGGTCTTTCAGGTGTTGCCATAGCAGATCACAATGCTTTCCGCAGACATCACGAAAGGGATAACTTCTATCTCATTCCTGCCTGCGAGTTTTCAACCGATATCGGTCATCTTGTGGTATACTTTATGAAATCCCACATAAACGAATCCATCTCCCGTGATGAGATGGGGCGTTTCTATTGGCGTGATGTATGTCAGCTTGCCCATGACCAGGGTGCGCTTGTTTTCTATGCCCACCCCTTTTCTCCTGCAAAAAAATGCCCTGAAAGTGCACTTTCACAGATAGACGGCATTGAGGTTTTCAATTCAAGAGTTGTCCATTCAAGGATTCCAGATGCCAATAAGAAGGCTCTGGAGCTTTGCAGAAAGCTCAAAAAGCCTTTTTCTGCAGGAAGTGATGCACATTCGCCGATTGAGGTCGGAACAACCTACTGGGAATGTGATCTCCCTGAAAGTGCAATGAATGACCCTGGTTTTGAAGAAAAGCTCAAAGCAGAGCTTCTTTCTTCCCGTGGCAGAGTATACGCAGGTGCCGCATCACCCTTTGCGGTGCTTCGCTGCAAAAGATATATGTATCGCCACGAAAAGCTTTGGGGCAGACTTATAAAGAGCTATTTTGTACTTATATACACAGCATTCCGCTCACTCTTCAAAAAGAAGTTCGAGGGCGGATACATAGATGTTTATGAGGAGGCAGAGGAATGATTATCTACGACCTTGCAAGACGTGCAAAGCACGTGCTTCGTGACTACAAAAAAAAGCGTGACTGCAAATATGTCACTACTGTAAGAAGAATCGAAAGAGTCTTCCCCCCAAAGGGTCAGAGACTTGTTGCAATGACCTTTGACGATGGCCCGACGGATATTGAAACAAATCCGAAGGTAAGCGAAGACGGTCTCACTCTCCACCTTCTCAAAACTCTTGAAAAATACGGTGCGAAGGGTACTTTTGATGTTATCGGCACAACAGAGCACAACTACCCCGATGTTGCAGGCGAGGAAAACTCCTTCACCTGGGGCGGTGTTAAGTTTGACCATTATCCCGACATAAACCTCGATATGCGAGCAGGTGCCAAGAATAAGCCTGAGCTTATAAAGCGAATTTTAGATGGTGGTCACGAAATCACAAACCACGGCTACCGCCATGTTCTTTTCGGCAAAATGAAACTTGTTTACGGTGACCGCGAAAGCTTTAATAATATCCACGAGGTAGTTGAGGATCTTATGACTCTTGATAGCCTTCTCGAAAAGGATTTCGGCTATAAGATGAAGCTTTCACGTCCGCCTCATTATGTTGACAAAATCCCCGACGGCAAAAACTCCTACGATGCATACCGTTATTTAGGCTATAACTATATGGCGGCAAGCTTTGACGGTGGTGGCTGGCTTCCAACAGGAAGCTTCGAGAGCGATGTTGAAGCGATGGTCGCACCGCTTCGCCGTGCACTTTCAGAAAATCCCGATGCGCTTAACGGTCAGATAATTTTCCAGAAGGACGGCTTCAGTATGGCTCGTCTTTCACCCGTTGCGGCGGCACTTCCGAAGCAGCTTGAGCTTCTCTCGGAGCTCGGTTATAAGGTTATCACCGTATCGGAGCTTCTTGCCCTTTCCTCTTTTGAGGATGCGGAAAATGAATATGCAACAGCTCTTGCAAACGCAGGCTATGCCATAGGCTATAAAAACAACACCCTGCATCCCGAAAAAGTTCTCACCTTCGGTGAGCTTGTTGCAATGACGACAAATCCCGAAAAACAGCTTTCTCTATACCGTGAGTTTGTGGATTCGGGCTTTTCTTCCGAAAAGCTTCCCGAAGCTGAAACTAAAAAATTCGGAGTTTTAAAGGAGCATCCTTATTTTATTGCCTTCTGTCTCGCTCTTCAAAGCGGAATTCTTGATTCTGACAATAAAAACAAGCTTTCATATAAAACTCCGGTAACAGGTTCGCTCTTCACAGATTTTATAAAAAAGCTTAAGCCCGGGCTTTCCTTTGAAATAAAGAACGGAAAGCTTCTTCGCGGCGATGTTTTCTCCATTCTCGCCGATGCACTTTTAAAATAACACGAAAGGTTCGTGATATAGTTTATGACAAGTCTCATTGTAAGACTTTTTATAAAGGACAGCGATAACACAACCAATCCTTCGGTAAGAACGAGATACGGAATCGTTTCAAGCCTTGTTGGAATTGTGGTAAATCTGTTTCTTTCAATCTTTAAGTTTTTCCTGGGTCTTATTGCAAACAGCATTGCGATAACTGCAGATGCGATAAACAATTTTTCCGACAGTGCTTCAAGCATAGTAACTCTCATAAGCTTCAAGCTTGCCGCAAAGCCTGCCGACCGTGATCATCCCTTCGGTCACGGAAGAATGGAATATGTATGCAGTCTTGTTATTGCCGCATTTGTTCTCTTTGTTGGCTTTGAATCGGCAAAAAGTTCTGTTTCACGAATCATTGGCGGCGAGACCTCAAAGTTTTCCTATTTTATAGTTATATGTCTCGGAATCTCCATACTTATAAAATTATGGCTTGGTCTTTTTAACCACAAGCTTGGCAAAAAGATCTCATCCACCGCAATGATAGCCGTTGCAAAGGACAGCTTTTCCGATTGTCTTGCAACAGGTGTGACACTCATTTCAGTCGTAATCTCAAAGTTTACAAATTTCCCCATCGACGGATATATCGGAATCCTTGTAAGTCTTCTCATATTCCGAGCCGGTATTGATATTATCCGTGATACCCTCCGTCCCCTTCTCGGAACAGCTCCCGATCCCGAGCTTGTTAAAAAGATTGAGGCTTCTGTTATGGGGTATGAAAAGATTCACGGAATCCACGATCTCATAGTTCACGAATACGGACCGGGAAAGATTTTCGCATCTTTACACGCAGAGGTTTCCTCAAACGAAAACATTATGGACTCCCACGGACTTATTGACCTTATCGAAAACGAGGTTTCAAAAAAGCTCGGCATTGAAATTCTCATTCATATGGATCCGCTTGAGGTTGAAAACGAAGAGGTTATGAAAATCCGAGATGAGATTTATGATGCAATACGCAAGCTTGATAACTCTTTTACAATGCACGATTTCAGGATAGTGCCCAGCGGCAATTTCAAAAACATCCTTTTTGATGTGGTTATTCCGATAGACTACCTCGCCCCTGACAACATTGTTTCCGATATGGTCATAAACGCAGCAGGTGCCTTGGATTCAAGCTTTGTAATAAAACCCACAATAGACAGAAATATGATATAAAAATGTGCTGTGGCGGATAATTTTGCCACAGCACATTTTTTATGTTTTCTTTGTTATTCTCCCCTTACACTTCGGGCAGGTTATTTCAATCTTTCCCTTTCCTTTGGGAACGCGGAGAACTGTTTTACACAATCTGCATCTGTAATACTTATGGGTTTTTCTCTCGCGGAATCTACGACGCCAATACGCAAATTTATCACGAATGCGATTCTTTATTTTCTGATATCTCACAAGCTCACGACGACGCTTGTCAATTTTCTTTGAAAAGCAACGGACATACGACCATATTATAAGAGCAAATGACGGTATCCAGAGCCAGACAAATATTTTGACCTTTATAAGCGACAAGAGCGACAAAAACATTCCCGAAAACAACAGAAACGAGCCGAACTCATCTATTCCATATCGTCCTCGCATAAAGTGCTGAATTGTATTTCCGAGGCGATAGAAAAACCCTCTCATAACATTTCCTCCAAAAGAATTATGCTATGATTATACTACTTAATTTTCGTGTAATCAATACATCGTACACATATGTTACAGATTGTTCACACGAAAAAAGCAGATAGTCTCACAAAATTTGCAAAACTATCCGCTTTATATTATTTGTTTAAAAATGCTTCGGCTGCATCTGCTTTTACCGCGCCGGCATCAACAAGCTTTTCAAGAAGGGTCATATTTCCACCCTTGATTCGTGCCGACATCGCAAGATATGAAATATGCACAACGTGGTCACGTTTAAACTCCACCTTTGAAAGTTCCGAAGCAAAATTTTGCGGAATTACTCCGAGGCGAACTGCATCCGAAACCGCTGTTTCATACTTGAAATCCCCGGCATCTTCGCTATAACCAAGACTTCTGAGAACAAATGTAAGATACTGTGCAGCAGTTGTAAGGGAGCTTCCGTCGTAACGAGTGCTTGAAACACCCTTTGTATATTCCATACGATACGCATATCCGACATAACCCTGTGCCCAGGTATCAACATCGGTAAAGGGATGCTTGTGAGTTCCTGACAAAGCTACCTTTTCCTCTCCAAGAAGACGGATAAGCATCGTTATGCTCTCAGCTCTTGTATTTCCGCGATAAAGCTCCATTCCTCTTGCCGCACCGCGTACAAGACCAAGCTCTTTGAGAGCATATGCCTCATCGATAAATTGCGGAGTATATCCTCCGCTTGTTCTTGAATAAACTCCGTCAATCATAACGCGGGCACTTTTTGAAGTTATCTCAATCTTTCCGCCGTTTTCAGGGAACATAAAGGTAGTAAACTTACCAAGAGCATTGCCCGAAGTAACTTCACTTCCTCGACTTATGTTTATAAGACTTCCGGAAATACACTTGGTTGTTCCCTCGATAACAATTATCATAGTACCCAAACGTCCGGATATCACATCTCCCGAATCGAGAGTTATGGGCGACATATACTTTGAAGAATAGAGATACTTACCTTGACTTTGAAGTCTTCGAAGAACTGCTTCTGCAGTCAGGTCCACCACTTTATCCCGAATGTTTGATTCCGAAACATAGCTTTCTGCTCTTTCTGAATATTTAGTTTTAAGAGACGAAGCCCAGGAATTTATCTTCGCCGTGGCATTTGATATTGCACTCTGAAAAAAGGTCACATCCACATAGCTCTTCGTTACCACAGGATCCGACGAACTTCCGCCGGAAGCCGAAGTAGAGAGAAAAAGAGACATAACCAAAGCCACAGAGAGAAGGATGGCACACATTCTCTTCTTCATAACACTATCCTCAATTTTCTCTGGAAATTTCGTAGCAAAGAATCTTCAGGCTGTCAGCAAAATGAACATTTTCAACCTTTACGCCTTTTTCCTCAAAATTCATATCAACATTTGTAAAGTTCCATATACCACGGACACCAAGCTCCACAAGTCGCTGTGCCGTTTCTTTTGCAAACTGACGCGGCACGGTAAGAACAGCCACATCAATGGAAGTTTCTTTTGCATATTCCTCAATATTGCCCATATCAAGAATCTCCACTCCATTTATGGAAGTTCCTATAAGAGCTTCCGATACATCAAAAGCTGCACGAAGCTCAAAGCCGCACTTTTGAAAATCAAAGTTGTGAAGAAGTGCATGTCCCAAGTTACCGACACCGATAAGCACGGCATTGCGACATTTATCAACGCCGATTATTTCCGCTATTTTCTGACGAAGGCTCACTACATTGTAGCCATAGCCCTGCTGACCGAATCCGCCAAAACAAGAAAAATCCTGGCGTACCTGTGAAGCAGTAAAACCGAGAGTCTCTGCAAGAACACTTGACGACACACGCTCTACTCCGCTTCTTTCAAGTTCCTTCAAGCATCTGTGATATTTGGGTAATCTTCGGATGACCAGGGGCGAAATATATCGCTCACTCATTTGTCATATCACTCCCTATTTATCAAGTTTGGACATTACGTAATCCGCAAACTCTGCACAAGTTGCACCGTCTGCACGACCCGTTACCTTAAGCTTCTTTTCATCGTACATACATACATCGAGCGCCGCAGAGAGCTTTTCTGAAAGCTCAACCTCGCCGATATGCTCAAGGAGCATTACTGCCGCACGGAGCATACTGCAGGGGTCTGCATATTTATCACGACCTTCTGCAACCATTCTCGGTGCAGAGCCGTGAATTGCTTCAAACATAGCATATTTTTTGCCGACGTTTGCACTTCCGGCAGTTCCGACACCGCCCTGGAACTCTGCAGCTTCGTCGGTGAGAATGTCACCGTAAAGGTTCGGAAGAACCATAACCTGGAAATCGCGGCGACGCTTTGTATCAACAAGCTTTGCTGTCATAATATCTATGTACCAGTCGTCAAATGCAATTTCAGGATACTTTGCGGCAACCTTCTTACAGGCATCGAGGAACTTTCCGTCTGTTGTCTTTATAACATTTGCCTTTGTTACTGCTGTAACTCTTGTTTTTCCAAGCTTCTTTGCATAGGAGAACGCAAGCTCTGCAATACGGTCACAGCCCTGCTGTGTTGCAACGGTAAAGTCAATCGCAAGATCCTCTGTTACATTCACGCCCATGCTTCCTACAGCATAGCCGCCTTCTGTATTCTCACGGAAGAACATCCAGTCAATGCCTTCGCTCGGAACTTTAACGGGGCGCATATTTGCAAAGAGGTCAAGCTCTTTTCTCATAGCAACGTTTGCGCTCTCAATGTTGGGCCATGGATCGCCTGCACGTGGTGTTGTTGTAGGACCCTTGAGTATTACATCGCAAGCCTTGAGCTCTGCGAGAACATCATCGGGAATAGCTTTATTTGCAGCCACACGGTTTTCAATGGTGAGACCGTCAATAACGCGGAACTCAACCTTGCCTGCATCCACCTTATCCTTGAGAAGGAACTCAAGAACACGATGAGCCTGCTCCGTGATTGCAGGACCGATTCCGTCTCCGCCGCAGACACCGATAACTATTTTCGGAAGTGCTTTGTAATCGACAAAATCATTCTGCTTCTTCATAGCTTCAATCCTCTTAAGCTGAAGCTCTATAATCTTCTCAAATTGTTTCATTGTGTTTTCCATAGTTTCATCTCTCCTTTGTTTATACTTATAATTTTAATATGTTTCTCTCACTTTGTCAACTTTACTCTTTCGCTTTTCCGACACTTTTTTTATTCCGCCACACAAGGTGTCCCAAAATTCGGAACAATATTACAATTAGTATTCACTTCCGCAATTACCATTTTCTGTAATATGAATTCTTTACAAAAGTATTAAAAAAACCTTTGTCAGATAAATAACAATCTCTTAACAGCGTTCAAAAATTCCGCGAAAACACTTGTTTGCCGTCAAAAAAACGAGAATTATTATCAGAAAAATTTTAACATCTTCAAAAAGCATCTTAGTTTACATAATACCAAATAATAACATATCTCTACAAATAGTTATCCACATTTTCCACAGGTTTATCCACAACCTTGAACACATTGCAATTCAAGGGTTTGCTCGTTTTTTGGAATTTTCTTGCAATCGTGCAAACGCACTTTTGCACATTTAAAAAACAGCTAATCAGTTTACATAACTACATTAAATTTCAACTCTCAAAATCGATTGGAAGTGTTGCACAGGCATTGAGGTCGCTTTTTGCCTCATTTCCTTGCAAAAACTCAAAATATCCCTGAGCCGCAATCATGGCACCATTATCTCCGCAAAGTGAAAGCGGTGGAAAAAACAGCTCGATTCCGGAACTTTTTGCCTCGTTTTGCAGTCTTTCCCGAAGGAAAGAATTTGCGGCAACACCGCCGGCAATTGCTATCTTTTTTCTTCCCGAAAGCTTTGCCGCCGCCATTGTTCTCGGAACAATCGCATCGCAGACTGCCTCGGTAAAGGATGCGGCAAGACCTGCTTTGTCAATCTCCTCCCCTTTCTGCTCTGCACGGTGAACGAGATTGATAACCGCGGTCTTAAGCCCCGAGAAGGACATATCAAGCTCAAAACCCTCTATATTTGCCCTCGGAAGCTTATATTTGTCCTTATCTCCTTCTTTTGCAAGGGCATCTATTTTAGCACCACCCGGATATCCTATACCAAGCACTCTCGCACACTTGTCAAAAGCCTCACCTGCGGCATCATCACGGGTTGACCCCAGGATTTCAAACTTTGTATAATCCTTGACATCAACAAGGAGAGTGTGCCCTCCCGAAGCCACAAGGCAGAGAAACGGCGGTTCAAGTTCGGGGAAAGCTATGTAATTTGCGGCTATATGACCGCGGATGTGATGCACCGGTATAAGAGGTTTCCCCAAAGCGAATGCCAACGCTTTTGCAAATCCGACACCCACAAGAAGTGCACCTATAAGACCCGGTGCAAAAGTTACTGCGACCGCATCTATTTCCTCTTTTTCTACTCCTGCATCAAGAAACGCTTTTTCCGTCAATGCCGCAATACATTCGATATGCTTGCGCGAAGCAATTTCCGGAACAACGCCGCCGTAAAGAGCGTGCATATCAGCCTGAGACAGAATTGCATTTGAGAGAACCTTTCTTCCGTTCTCAACTATTGCAACAGCTGTTTCATCACAGGAGCTTTCAATAGCTATTATCTTCAATTTTCTCTTTCCTTTCCCATATAATAGGTCATAAGGTATGCCGCTTCTGTGGGGTTTGAATAAAATCTCGGTCGTTTCCCCACATTTTCAAAGCCAAGATTGCTATATAGTGCAATTGCACCTTCGTTACTCTCTCTCACCTCAAGAGTGAGAAAAGAAAGTCTCCTTTCTTTTCCCTGTTTTATAAGTTCACCCACAAGGGCTTTCCCCACGCCTTGTCGGCGGAAATCCGGGTTCACCGCAACATTTGTTATATATCCCTCATCCATAGCAGAATAAGAACCGATATATCCGCAAATTTTCTCTTTGAGAGTTGCAACAAGAAATAATGAACTTTCTCCCGACATAGTTTCAAGGATAGCTTTTTCGCTCCAAGGTGAGGAGAAGCACATTTTTTCCAGCTCTGCTATCGCAGGAATATGTTCCCTTGAGGCGAGAAATATTTTTATATCATTTTTTTGCATCATACCAGGTATCTCCGATTGCGGCTTCGGCAACAAGAGGAACAGAAATATCACAGACTCCTTCCATTTCCTCTGTAAGTATTTGGGCAATCGCTTCCGCATCTTCTTTTTTTGATTCAACAATCAGTTCGTCGTGAACCTGCAAAATAAGCTTTCCCGAAAGTCCACTCTTTTTAAGCCTTTCCGAAACTCTTATCATAGCAATTTTGATTATATCCGCAGCCGTTCCCTGTATCGGTGCGTTGAGAGCAACACGCTCACCGAAGGAACGAATGTTGAAATTCTTTGAGCTTATTTCGGGAATGTATCTCCGCCTTCCGAAAATGGTTGTAACAAATCCATCAGTCTTTGCCTTTTCAACTATTTCCTTCATATATTTCTTTACTCCGCCAAAGTGGTTGAGATATGCTTCCATATACCGCTTCGCTTCAGCTCGAGTTACTCCGATGTCCTCACTTAAGGAAAACTCCGAAATACCATAGACAATGCCAAAGTTTACTGCCTTTGAAATGCGGCGCATCTCACTTGTCACCTCATCAATAGGAACACCGAAAACCTCCGAGGCGGTTCTGGTGTGAACGTCAACTCCGTCACGAAAATCACAACACATCGCTTCATCCCCGGTTATGTGAGCAAGAACACGAAGCTCTATCTGGGAGTAGTCCGCATCGACAAAGCACATATCCTCACTTGAGGGCACAAACATCTTCCTTACCTCTCCGCCGAGTTCCGAACGGATTGGAATGTTCTGAAGATTTGGGTCTGTTGAGCTTATTCTTCCCGTTGCCGTTACCATCTGCTGGAAGGTTGTATGAATCTTTCCGTCCTTAGGTGAGATAAACTTTAAAAGTCCGTCGGCATAGGTAGACTTGAGCTTTGAATATTTTCTGTAATCAAGAATAAGAGGTACAATTCCATGATGCTTTTTTATCTTTTCTAAAACATCCGCATCGGTGGAATATCCCGTCTTTGTTTTCTTCACAGGTGGTATAGAAAGCTTTTCAAAAAGAATTTCACCAAGCTGTTTCGGAGAGAGGATGTTGAACTCTTCTCCTGCCATTTCATATATGGCCTTTTCAAGTCCATCCATTTCTTTTCTGAGAAGCTCACCGAATTTTTCAAGCTCCGATGCATTCACCGAAACGCCTTCTCTTTCCATATCCCACAGAACATCCGTAAGAGGAAGTTCTATCTCAAAATACAGCTTTGACATACCTGTTTCAGAAAGTTTCCGGGTCATATCCTCCGATATTATACAAAGAGCCTCCGAAACGGCAGATATTGCCGCAATTCCCTCCTCGCTTCCCGTAAGCGGAGAGAAGTATGAAGGATCAGAAAGCCTGTCGCACTCCACGGAAAGCTCATGACCGAATGCATGAGTAACAGATGCCACATCATACTTTTTCCGTGTGGGGTCAAGAACATACGCGGCAAGTGCCGTATCAAACACAACATTCTCACAAGTGATGTTTTCTTTTGAAAGCAAGGTAAGATGTGTTTTCTTGTCGTGGAGTATCTTCTCCACCTTTTCTGAAAATACAAACTTCAAAAAATCTCCGAATATTTCATCACCCACATCAGAAACAGATGCAGAATACACACGTTCTCCCGACGCAACGGACATTGCCATAAAGCTGTCGGCACACACTACTGCACCACGCTTTTCGGAAAGATATTCCATAGCTTCTTCCATATCCGTTTTTGTCTTTATCGTTTTTTTCTCAAATTTCTTTGAAACCTCCGATACCATTTCAGTTTTTTCCGGAGGCATCAGCTTCATTCTCGCTATGAAGCTTTTAAACTCAAGCCTGGTGAAGAGTTCATAGAGAGCATCGTTATTCACTTCCGACAGTTTTACACTTTCCCTGTCAAAATTGATGGGTGCATCCTGTGCTATCGTTCCAAGCCATTTTGAAAGGTATGCAGACTCTTTTCCTGCAATAAGCTTTTTCCTCACAGAGTCACGAATTTCGGAAGAATCTATATTTTCATAAAGCGAATCTATATCACCAAATTTGGAAACAAGCTCAAGAGCTGTTTTCTCTCCCACTCCCGGCACACCTGGAATGTTGTCCGAGCTGTCTCCCTGCAACGCTTTAAGATCACGCATAAGTGTTGCAGGAAGCCCGTACTTCATAAAGAGCTCAGCACCATTATACAATGTAGTCTCCGTGCGTCCCATCTTTGAGGAAACAAGAAGCACGTTTGTACCGTCATTTTCTATAAGTTGGAAGCTGTCACGGTCACCGGTTACAATAATACATTCATCGCCATTATCGGAACAGAGCTTACTTACCGTACCGATAATATCATCAGCCTCATAGCCCTCACACTCAAATCGTTGTATATTCATTGCATCCAGAACATCCTTTAAAGGTTGCATCTGCTCGGCAAGTTCATCAGGCATTCCTTTTCGGTTTGCTTTATATCCTTCGTACTTGAGATGGCGGAAGGTTGGCTTTTTGAGGTCAAAGGCAACGCACACACCGTCGGGAGAAATTTCCTCCAATATTTTCATATATATGGACAAAAAACCGTATACGGCGTTGGTATTGAGTCCTTCTGCATTGGTAAGCGGACGCACTCCGTAAAACGCGCGGTTTATTATGCTGTTGCCGTCAATTATCATTATCTTCATAAAATACGCCCCGTTTATCAAATTTCGGCGGAGAGAGACTTCTCCCCGCCGTAAATTATTATCTTACGCTTTATGCCATTTTACACCCTGGGGTGTATCTTCCAAAACGATACCCATTGCTTTGAGCTCGTCACGGATTCTGTCAGCCTCGGCAAAGTTCTTTTCCTTTCTTGCCGCCTGACGCTTTTCAATCATTGCCTCAACTTCTGCATCGAGATTTTCTTCCTCTGCTTCTCTGATAAGACCGAGAACATCACAAAGCTCGTGAATTCTATCCTTGCATTCTTTCGCAAATGCCTTCGTTCCGTTGGCAGTAAGAGCTGTGTTCACGTCACGAACAAGCTCAAATATTGCGGCAATTGCATCCGCAGTATTGATATCATCATCCATTGCATCAATGAACTTTTCTCTGTATTTATCAAAGCCTGCAAGAATTTCCTTCTGTGCATCATCCAAAGCCGCATCATCACCATTCTTCATAATGAAGTCCAGATTGTTATCTGCATTATGAAGTCTTTCAAGAGCTGATTTTGCCTGCTCAAGAGATTCCTGCGAATAATTTATGGGGCTTCTGTAATGGGCAGAAAGCATAAAGAAGCGGATTGCTTCATAACCGTAAACACCTGCCGCATCACGGACTGTGAAGAAATTTCCGAGAGATTTTGACATCTTCTTGTTATCGATATTGAGAAATGCATTGTGGAGCCAATAGTTTGCAAACTGACATCCGTTTGCCGCCTCACTCTGTGCAATTTCGTTTTCGTGGTGTGGGAATGTGAGGTCAACACCGCCACTATGGATATCTATTGTTTTTCCGAGATAACGGTTTGCCATAGCAGAACATTCGATGTGCCAACCAGGTCTGCCCTTACCCCACGGAGATTCCCAATAAGGCTCACCGGGTTTTGCAGCCTTCCAGAGAGCAAAGTCCGTTGCATCCTCTTTCTTCTCGCCTACGCTTATTCTTGCGCCTGCAACGAGGTCCTCAAGCGGCTGTTTTGAAAGCTTACCATAGTCCTTAAATTTGAGTGCGCGGAAATAAACGTCACCCTCAGACTCATAAGCATAACCCTTTTCAATAAGGGTGCTTACTATCTCGATAATGGCATCAATATTCTCGGTTGCCTTGGGATGAATGGTTGCAGGATGAATACCAAGACCCTTTGCATCAACAAAGTATTCCTCGATATATTTTTCTGCAATATCCTTATAGGTTACACCTTCTTCATTTGCCTTGTTTATTACTTTGTCGTCAATATCGGTGAAATTCTGAACGAATTTAACCGTATAACCACGGTATTCCATATAGCGTCTGAGCACGTCAAACACAATAAACGGGCGAGCATTTCCTATATGAAAATAGTTATATACGGTAGGACCGCAGGAATACATCTTTACATCATTTGGGTCCATAGGCTTGAATTCTTCTTTTTTTCTTGTAAGTGAGTTAAAAAGCTTCATAATCTTGTGACCTTTCTTTATTTACCTTGGGTTTTCTTTTCTTTTCCCGGATCAAGTACTCCGCCGAAAGACTTGAAGTACTCTATACCCGATATGATTGTTATGGCAACCATTATCCACACCACACACAATCCGAGAGTTATTTCGGAGAACTTAATTTCGGCAAGGGGAGTATACAAAACAACGATACCAACCATCTGGATGAAAGTTTTCCACTTTCCCGACTTCTGTGCTGCAATTACGATGCCCTCACCCATTGCAACTATTCGGAGAGAAGTTACTATAAGCTCACGTGCGATTATTATAAACGCCGGTACGCTTCCCATTCCGCCACGCTCGATAAGCACAACCACCGCCGCAATAACAAGGAGCTTATCGGCAAGTGGGTCAAGGAACTTACCAAAAGTCGTAACCTGGTTGTACTTCCTCGCAATATAGCCGTCCACCCAATCGGTGAGACTTGCAACTATGAACAATCCGACTGCCACATATGATGCCCAGGGGTATGAAAGCAGTGCAAAAACCATAAATATCGGTATGATAAAAATTCTCACAATAGAAATTATATTCGCTGTGGTCATAGTCATTTCCTCCTAAATAACAGTCCCGAGAAGATCACCGTCAAGGTCTTCTTCAATCTTTACATCTGCAAAGGAGCCGGGGGTAAGTTTTTTTGAACTCTTGAAAAACACTTTTCCGTCGATGTCCGGAGAATCAGCAAAACTTCTTCCGAAGAAATACTCGCTGTATCTGTCGTAACCTTCCACAAGAATCTTCATCGTTTTTCCCATAAGACCCGAATTGTATTCATCCATAATACGTGCCTGAAGTGCTCCCACAAGCTCTGCTCTTCTTTCCTTCACATCTTCATCAATCTGATCTTCCATCTTTGCCGCAAGAGTACCTTCCTCACGGGAATACGTAAACACTCCGGCTCGCTCAAGTTTTGATTCTTTGAGGAAATCACAAAGCTCTTCAAACTCCTC
>JAFSEA010000033.1 GCA_017435965.1 Oscillospiraceae bacterium | reverse complement strand
GTTTAAAAACCTCCATGATATTTTTAGTAATGCGGTCGCCAAACCATTTACTATTATATCATGGAGGTTTTTCTATTGCTGAAGCTTTTTTTCTTCCCCCAGTAAAACTGGGGGTTTATTTCCGCGCCTAAAGGCACCAATTGAAAATACATCTGCGGAATGAGCCGCAGATGTATTCCTTTATTGTGAACGATGAGAAAGTAACTCTTAGTAGAGGCTTGTTGCGTCAACAACCTCTGCCTTTACGTTCTTGTGCTTTGAAGTTGCGATTCTCTTTTTGAGCTCTTCATAGAAGAGGTCTTCATCCATCGGGAGCTTGATTGTTGAATCTGTCCAGGATGAGAGGTACATTGCATTTGAGAGTGTGAGCTCGTTAAGACCGTCCTCAGCTCCTGCGATAAGGTCAGTGCCACGGATGATTGCGCTTGCAAGTGCATTGAGCATAAGAGCGTGACCCGGAGTCTTAACTTCGGGGAACTCATAATTTACCTTTGTTACCTTGGGAGTATCAAAGAGATGAGCTGCTTCCTTGCCGGTGTATGTTGAAAGGTCAACATTGAGCTCGTTAACTGTGAGCTTGCCGCCCTCAATAATCATTGTTCCCTTGTCGAATGCGATTTCGAGGCGGTTTGTGCCGGGGTTTATGCCGGTTGAAGTGATGAAGCTTCCCATTGCGCCGTTCTTATACTTAAGAGTTGCAATAACATCGTCTTCAATCTCAACATCGTGCCACTGAGCAACAGAGCACTTTGCATAAATTTCTTCGGGCATTCCTGTGAGCCACTGGAGAAGGTCAAGCTGATGGGGGCACTGGTTGAGGAGAACACCGCCGCCTTCGCCTGCCCAGGTTGCGCGCCATGCACCGGAATCATAATACTTCTGTGAACGGAACCAGGTTGTGATAAGCCATGTAACGTTTCTTATCTCGCCGAGTTCTCCTGATTCAATAATCTTCTTTGCCTTCTGATAAACAGGAGCTGTTCTTGACTGGAACATCATTCCGAACTTTACGCCTGCTTTTTCTGCAGCTGCGTTCATTTCGCGGACTGCCTTTGTGTATACGCCTGCAGGCTTTTCGAGCATAACGTGGATGCCCTTTTCAAATGCCTTCATTGCGATAACGGGGTGGTCATAATGGGGAACTGCAATATAGATTGCATCAACAATACCGGAAGCGAGCATTTCATCAACATTCGAGAAGTATGTGATATCCTTATCCTCATAGTTCTTCTTTGCAGCGTCAATTCTGTCTGCTTCCCAATCGCAGATTGCCGTTACATCGATTTCCGGACAATGACCTTCTTTAATGAGCCAGTTTGATACCGGCATACCCATGTTGCCATAACCTACAACACCAAGTCTTACCTTATCCATTTTCATTATCTCCTTTTATTACTTAACGTTGGGAAAACGCTTTGTTACATTTTCATAGCTTCTTCTGAGACAGTCAAAGGGGCATTCGCCGTAGTTGTAGTCCTGCTCAACAAGCATATACTCACAGCCAACCTTCGAAAGTGCATTGATATAATCATCATAAGGGAGCTTGCCTTCATAAATCGGGCGGAGATATGCAACGGTGTCGATGCTTCCGTCCTCGGGCATATCGGCATAGTCCTTAAGGTGGATTCTTGAAAGACGACCATCGAGCATCTTGATAAGCTCAACAACGTCCTTGCCTGCAAATGCCGCCCAACCGAGGTCGAGAGTGAAGTCGATGCTGTCTTCGGGGAAATCTTCGAGAATTCTCTCGATTACATCCTTGCCGTCAAGCTTATCAAACTCAAACCAATGGTTGTGATACATAAGCTTTGCACCGAGGTCACGCATCTTGAGTGCTGCAGGAAGGTATGTTTTCTTAAAGAGCTCATAGCCTTCAACGCTTCCGCGCATATCAACGGGAAGACCTCCGATACCGATGTGGCGACAGCCGAAGATTGCGTGCTCGGCTACTACCTTTTCTGTTTCTTCAACAATTCTTGCAGGGTTGATGTGTGTGATAACACACTTGAGGTCGTTCTTTGCAAGCTCATCACGAAGCCATTCCGGCTCGTATGCACAGGTGCCCGATACCTGAACGGACTTATATCCGATATCGGCAACCTTCTTAAGAGTTGCGGAGAAGTCCTCCAATGTTCTTGTGTGATCGTAAACTGTGTAAAGCTGTGCTCCGATTTGCATAGTTTTTCTCTCCTTTTATTTTTATATAAATTTTTCACAAAATTACCAGCTTTTGTTCCACTTCTCGTTTTCAGAAAGAAGAACGGTATCTTCCTTTACCGCTTTATAAAGCTTTGCAATATACTCAACACGATGCTTTGTATATGCCGCCGAAAGTCTCGGATTGAGATGTGGAAAATGAGTTCCGGCAAAAGAATTCGGATAATTTATAAACCAAAGATTTGCCGCCGAATATATGTTGAATTCTCTCAAATGATCAGCTCTGTGCGTGCTCTCCCCGGACTCATTCTTCATAAGTGTTTCATCAACGATATCGGGGTTTACATCGTGAACAAGCATCATTTCATCAAGATCAGCGTGTCCCCACGCAGTTCTTTCTTTTACATAACGCCGAAGAAGAGCAATGTCTTCATCTGTTATGTCGGGGTAATTTCCCCGATTCTCGCAAAATTCTTTGAGCATGGTTTCTTCGGTCGTCATATATGAATCTGCACAGATAATCACATAATCCTTTTTGCTTTCCTTTGCTCTGTTGCAAAGAGTTGTGAGAAGCGACGGATTCCCTCCGTGAGCATTCAGGAAAAGTATCTTTTTGAAGCCGCTTCTTGCAATCTCAGAACAGATTTCCGAAAGGAAATCAAGCAAAAGGTTATTTGAAAGAGCTATTGTTCCGTCAAAATTCTGTAATCCGTTTACGTGTCCGAAACCGAAGGTGGGAAATACCACAACAGGCTCAAGCTCTGCTGCAAGAAGGGCTGTTCTTTCAGCAATTATATTATCTGTTCCCACCGGCATATGAGGACCGTGTTTTTCCATGGCACCGATGGGGATAACACAAACGCCCTTTGATTTTTCAACAGCCTCCGGAAATTCCGGTGCTTTTAAATTCTGCCATTGCATATGTATGCCCTCCTATAATCTCACGCCAAATCCCGTGCCCACGGGGAGACCTTTTTTCATATACTCGATAGCCTTGCGCCTAAGTGATGTATCGCACGGAAGCTCATCAAGGCCTTTCCCCTCGCAATGAGGAAATATCCAGTTTCTTGCAACCTCATAATTTGTTTCAACTTGAACAAGACTATATTTTTTCTGAAACTTAATTATGTTTGACTCTTCCTTCATAAAGTCCTGCATCCAGGGATGAAGAAGCCATGACTGGCATATGAAGATGCACTTTTCCATACCGTAGTATTTTTTGAAAAACTCACGGGCGGCGGCATATGAGCTTTCTGCATCCTCCTCACGAAGTCCCGTGTTTCTCGGGATGTGAACAGAAAGGACGGTATCACCTACTGAAACTCCGTGCTCCGAAATCTCTATGGGACATTCCTTAAGCTCAAATTCAAGAAGCCCGATGCGATATATTATGCAATCGAGGTTTTTTCTCACCCAACTGCGATAAACCTTCTGTGCAATTCCATACACTCCGCATCTTGCTTTTTCAACATCACTTACCGTGGGGAAAACCTTCATTGTGTCAAAATAAATTTTATCGCTTATGCCACGCTTTTGGTATTCTTCATAGGTTTTCTCCGCAAATAGGATATAGATATATAAAGTAAGCTGTTGCGGCAAGAGCTTTTCTTCCGATGCAAAGCCTTCAATATACTCACCAAAGGCTTCATCGCCTTTTTTATACTCTTCTTCTGCTTTTGCAAGCTTTTCTTTGAATGACGGCTCGCCTTTTCGGCTGTGGATATCAAAGAATATCTTTTTCCCCTCTTCACCAAAGCCTGCACCGTCAAGAAGTCTTAAATGTTCCATTATATAAGTGCCTTAAGAGCGTTTACGCCTGCATCAAAAGCTTCACGCTTTGTTGCATAGTTATTTCCGATAACAGAGGTTGCACCTTCACGCTCAAGACCTGCAAGACCTACAAACTCATAAAGGTGAGGTTCAAGAGTGATAACTCCGCCGCCGATTGCCGCATAGTTTTCCAAAATCTTCGGAACGTTACCAACGCCCTTACCTGCAGGAACAACTGTCTTGCTTGCATCGGCATCCTTCATATGGATGTAATCAATATAGGGTGCAAGAAGCTCCCACGCCTTAAGCGTATCGGCATTGCACTGAACAAAGTTTGCAGGATCAAATACTGCACGAAGCTCCGGGATTGCCTTATGGATATCAACACAACGCTCGGGAATATCGCCATAGATGTCTTTTTCATTTTCGTGGCAGAGAACAACTCCGCTGTCCTTTGCAATCTCAACAAGCTTTCCGAGGCGGTCGATTACCTCATTCTTATATCCTGCAGTCTCTTCGGGCTTCATAAAGAAGCTGAATATTCTCATTTTTTCCGCACCTGCTTCTTTTGCAAGCTCAAGAGTGTGGCGGAAAAGGTCAAGGTACTTATTGAAGTCTGCATCCATCTCAACCTTACCGATAGGTGAGCCTATTGACCAGACCTTAATTCCCTCGCCGTCAAGACGTGTGCGAAGTGCACGCATCTCATCTATTGTAAGCTCTGTTACGTTCTTTCCGTCAACGCCACGGAGCTCAATAAGCTCAATACCGTTGTCGTGAAGAGCTTCAATCTGACCGCTAACCATAGGATCTGCTTCGTCTGCAAATGCACAAAGTTTAAAAATACTCATAGCTTTATTCTCCTTATATATAATTTATAATTTTACTTACTAAACGTTAAAAACCTTCGGTATCGGAAAAGCCTCTTTGTCACGAACGACCTTTTCAAGAATTTCGCCAAAGCTCATCCACTCAACTCTGTCGGAAAGATTTTTCTTTATTCTCTCTCCAACAATATCAATTACACGAAGTCCTGCCGAAGTCCCGTTTGTATACATACTCTGCCAATGGGAAATCATTATTGGCCAGCCACCGCTTTCGAGAACGTCGATAATATCTCCGCCTTTGCCGTCTTCCGTTATGTACATATCTGCACAGGCAAGAATATTTTTCTCGCTCACATCGCCCGTGCAGAGCATAGTCCAGCATCTGTCATAAGTTGTTGCGGGAATTGAGACAAGGCATCTGTCTCCGTCCTCAAAGGCAACCCACGGTTTTGCATCGGGAAGCTCACGAAGGCCACGACAGAAAACCCAGGAATTTTTCTTTCCCGTCACAGCGTAAACTGCCTTTGATATTGACGGGTAATATTCATCCTCAACATCAATTCCGAATCTCCACGGCGAGGTGACGCCATATGCATCAAAGCCTGCTTCTTTCAAAAGAGAAAGAGCCTTTTTGATATATGGGGTTAAAGTTTCTTCAGTCTGCATCATTGACCATTCGTGCTCGTTTACATCAAGATCTTTTCCTGTTTCAAGGTCAATTGCAGCTGCGTGAGTGAGCATTTCGGGACCTATGGCAAATCTCGGAGCGATTCTCTCCTTAACAGTATCGAGCCATTCGTTTATTTCCTCCATCGGTGCATCGCCGAGACCGTTTATAATATCTCCCTGATTTGCAACCATAGGAACAACGCTGAACTTTCCCTTCATATTGTGTTTTTCAACAATATCGCAAAAATCGAAGAGAAAAGAATTCGGAAACTTTTCAAGAATAGGCTCACCGTAATCGGTGAGGTGATTCTTTCTGTGAACATAAAAAGTTGAATACACGGGAGCAGGATCATCTATGATAAAACTCATCGGAACTTTATTCATTTTAACATCTCCTCCGTTTTATACCATAATAATACAACAATACAGAATGCAAGTCAATGGCATATAATCACGGTTTCATATTGCAAATTGTTTCACAAAGGTGTATACTATACCCATTATCTGATTTCGGCAGGTGATTATTATGCCCCAAACGAAAAAAAACACGGCAATCGGAGGAAAATACCCGTCCTACGGCGGTTCTGTCAGCTACCCTCCTTTTACCCCCACAGATATGCACGTCCACGAAAATTGCGAAATCTTCTGTGTTTTTCGTGGCGACGGCTATTATATAACGGAAGGTGCAAGACATAAGTTTGAACACGGCAAAATTTTTCTTATGCGTCCGGGAGAATCCCACAAGCCGGATCTCGTTGGCAATGAGCCTTATGACAGAATGTCTCACCACTTTCCCACCTCGGTTGTTGACGGAATCGACCCCGAGCGACAGCTTCTCGCTCCGTTTTTTGACCGTCCTTTGGGGAAAAACAATGTCTATGACCGTTCTGTTGTAGCATCAACGGGAATATACGAGCTTTTCACCCAGCTTCACGCAAAACTTGAAACACCGTATCTCACACAGCTCAACACAACAGTCACACTTCTTTCCATACTTGCGAAAATCAAAAAGCTCTTTGATTCAAAGCTTTATATCACCCCTGCAAAAGACACGGAACATATGCGCGACATAGTTGAATATGTAAACGAGCATCTCACAACACCTCTTTCCATAGAGCATATCTGTGAAAAGTTCTTCATAAGCCGTGTCCAACTCAACCGCAACTTCAAGAATGTCACAGGCTCAACCGTATGGGATTATGTTATGACAAAAAGACTTGTCCTTGCAAAGTCATATATTTCCGACGGAATGCGCGCAGGAGAAGCTGCAACAGCCTGTGGATTTGGCGATTATTCCGCCTTCTATCGTTCATATATAAAAAAGTACGGAACAACCCCCTCGGGCACGGAAAGGTTTTAGTGCAAATTGTGCAATTTTTATCGTTATTTTTTTCACATTTTCGTCGTACTTTTATTTGACATCGGAGATAAGAAGTTATATAATATAAGGTATTATTAAACTGGCAAATTTTTATTCGGAGGTTTTTCAAATGTTTGAAAATCGTGTTTATAACTTTTCGGCAGGTCCTTCAATGCTCCCCGAAGCTGTCCTCAAAAAGGCTCAGGCAGAAATGCTCAACTACAACGGCTCGGGTATGTCCGTTATGGAAATGAGCCACCGTGCAAAGGTTTATGATGAAATCATCAAATCTTGTGAAGCAAAGCTCAGAAAGCTTCTCGGAATCCCCGATAATTATAAAGTTCTCTTCCTTCAGGGCGGTGCTTCCCTTCAGTTTGCATCAATCCCGATGAACCTTATGAAGAACAAGGCTGATTACATAATCACCGGTCAGTTCTCTGGAAATGCCGCAAAGGAAGGTAAGAAATACGGCAATGCAAATGTTGTTGCTGATTTAAAACCCGAAAACTTCAGCCGTATTCCCACTCAGGATGAGCTTTCCCTCTCCCCCGATGCAGATTATGTTCACATCTGTGTTAACAACACAATCTTCGGTACAAAGTGGAACTATGTTCTCGATACAGGTGATGTTCCCCTTGTTGCGGATATGTCCTCCTGCATCCTTTCAGAGGAAATTGACGTAACAAAGTATGGCGTTATCTATGCAGGTGCACAGAAGAATATGGCTCCGGCAGGTCTCACAGTTGTCATAGTCCGTGAGGATCTTCTCGGAAACGCACGTCCCGAAACTCCCACTGTTATGGACTGGAAGGTTATGGCTGAGAAGGAGTCTATGTATAACACTCCCAGCACATATCCCATCTATGTCTGCGGTCTTGTTCTTGACTGGATTGAGTCTATCGGCGGTATCGGCGAGCTTGAAAAAATCAACCGTGCAAAAGCAAAACTTCTCTATGATTATCTCGATGAAAGCAAACTCTTCATCCCCCACGCTGCAAAGGATTCACGCTCACTTATGAACGTCACCTTCAGAACAGGTGATGAAGAGCTTGATGCAAAGTTTGTTAAGGAAGCTGCAGCAATCGGTCTTCTCACCCTCAAGGGTCACCGTTCAGTCGGCGGTATGCGTGCATCCATCTACAACGCAATGCCCATTGAAGGTGTTGAAAAGCTCGTTGCATTTATGCGTGAGTTTGAAGCAAAAAACAAGTAATCTATAATCCGAAAGGAATGAACTTCAATGTATAACGTTCAGCTTATGAATAAAATTTCGGCAAACGGTCTTTCCCGTCTTCCTGCCGATAACTTTGGCTATGGTGACAGCATTGCAAATCCCGATGCAATCCTCGTCAGAAGTGCCGATCTCCATTCTATGGAATTTAACCCTGAGCTTCTCTGCATCGCACGTGCAGGTGCAGGCGTAAACAATATTCCCCTTGACCGTGCAGCAGAAGCAGGTATCGTTGTTTTCAACACTCCCGGTGCAAATGCAAACGCAGTTAAGGAGCTTGTTCTTGCAGGTCTTTTCCTCTCCTCCCGTAAGGTTGCGGAAGGAATCGAATGGGCAAAAACCCTCAAGGACAAGGGCGATGAGGTAGGCAAGCTCGTTGAAAAGGGTAAGGGACAGTTTGTAGGTCCTGAAATCCAGGGCAAGACTCTCGGTGTTATCGGTCTCGGTGCTATCGGTGTTCTTGTCGCAAACGCTGCCGAAAAGCTCGGTATGAAGGTTCTCGGCTATGACCCGTATCTCTCCGTTGCAGCTGCCTGGAGCGTATCACGTTCCATCCGCCACTGCACAGATCTCAATGAGATTTATGAGAACTGCGATTATATCACAATCCACGTTCCTGCAACTCCCACAACAACAGGAATGATAAACAAGGATAGCCTTGCAAAGATGAAGGACGGAGTGAGAATCCTCAACTTCGCACGCGGCACTCTTGTAAACACTGCAGATATGCTTGAGGCTCTTGCAAGCGGCAAGGCTGCAAAGTACATAACAGACTTCCCGGATGCTGACCTTATCGGAGTTGAGAATGTTGTTGCTCTTCCACATCTCGGTGCATCCACTCCGGAAAGCGAAGAAAACTGTGCAGTTATGGCAGTTGATGAGCTCCGCGAATATATCGAAAGCGGAAACATCAAGAATTCTGTTAACTTCCCGGCAGTTTCAATGCCGATGAGTGGTATGAGCCGCATCTGTGTTCTCCACAAAAACCTCCCGAACACAGTAAGCAGCATCACCTCCGCAATTTCCGACCTCAACCATAACATCGCAAATATGCAGAATGCATCACGCGGTGACTGGGCATACACAATGATTGATCTTGACGATATGGCAGACGATAAGCTTGTAAACACACTCTCAAATCTCCCGAATGTAGTTCGTGCAAGAAAGATTGTAAAATAAAAAAGTGAGCACCTGCCGCAGGTTTGCGGCAGGTGTTAAATTCTATCTGACGGAGCAAATTATGATAGGCGTATTAGTAAACACACTCACAGTCCTTCTCGGAAGTGCAATCGGCCTTCTCCTCAAAAAAGGAATTCCCGAGCGTGTTTCCGGGGCGGTTATGGTGGCAATAGGTCTCTGTACCGTGTATATCGGAATTGACGGCGCAATGTCGGGAAACAACACCATTGTTCTCATAGTTTCAATGGTTCTCGGCACAATAATCGGAACATTTCTTGATATTGACGGAAAGATAAACAAAATAGGTCAGTTTTTTGAAAAGAAGATGAAGAAAAAGGATAATAAAACCTCAATAGCACAAGGTTTTATGACAGGAAGCCTTCTCTTCTGCGTGGGTGCAATGACCATAGTAGGCTCACTTAATTCAGGGCTTTCCGGTGATAACACCCTCATCTTCACAAAATCCGTTCTCGACCTCATTTCCTCCTGTATGCTTGCAACTTCTCTTGGAATAGGAGTTATGTTCGCATCCGTTTTTGTTCTCCTTTTCCAGGGTGCTCTCGTTCTTGCGGCAGGGCTTTTGCAGGGCGTTCTCACAGATTCCGCCCTCATCGCCGAGATAACCTGTGCCGGAAGCGTTATCATCATAGGGCTCGGACTCAATATCCTCGGTATTTCAAAATTCAAGGTTGCCGATATGCTCCCTGCAGTATTCCTCGTTCCTGCGATCTATTATCTCTTTGGTCTGATACCCATAAGCTTATAACGCACAAAACTCCACGGACGAATTTTATCCGTGGAGTTTTCGCAAATAACAGATTCATTATAACAGACAAAGTGTCTGTTTGTCAATACTTTTTGGCTTTACCACAAGAATTTCTCCCTTTTTAATAAAGAAATTCTTTATATTTTGTGCAAAATACCACTTGTTTTCACCTCAAAAGTGCGTTAAAATATAGACAAAGATAAGGAGTTGATACCGATGTTCTGAAAAACACCCGAGGTTTGAAAGGCAAAGCCTCCTCTCTTTTTCCGAAAGATAATATAGATGGAAAACAAAAAAAGAAGTAAAAAACTAAAACAAGAAAAGCATTTCGGGAAAAGCGAACTTGCCTTTAAAAGATGGGTAACAAACCTCAAGAAAACAAACTGCAGCCTTCAAAAAGAAAGTAACTACAGGCTCAAACAGCAAATAAGGAACTTACTTTGAAAAAGTGACAACAAGAGTTATCGGAAGAATTTGTAAACAAAGGAAGAAGGTAATCAGTCGGTTTGGATGAAGGCGGCAGAATCTACGAAAGAGAGGTTAAATTGATGTTAGATATCAAGAATGAACAGAAATAACCCTCGGTTGAATGTAAGGTGAAAGATTACAAACAACCGAGGGTATTTCTATATATATTTACAATAATGAGAAACCGGAATGCGAAATGTTGCATCCCGGCTTTTTGATTTTGAATAAAAATAACGGGCGGAGTAGAACCCCGCCCCTACATTATTATTGCAATTTAAAATTCAATTTTCTTTTCAATATATGCTGCGAGATCTTCAATCTTGATTCTCTCCTGCTGCATTGTATCACGGTCACGAACTGTTACACAGCCGTCTTCTTCACTCTCAAAGTCATAGGTGATGCAAAGCGGTGTGCCGATTTCGTCCTGACGGCGATAACGCTTACCGATTGAGCCTGCATCGTCAAAGTCAATCATAAACTTCTTTGCAAGGTCTGCATAAACTTCGCTTGCCTTCTCAGAAAGCTTCTTTGAAAGAGGAAGGATTGCAGCCTTGAAGGGAGCAAGATAGGGATGGAGACGGAGAACAACACGGACATCGTTCTTCTCTGCATCAACAACCTCTTCATCGTATGCTTCGCAGAGGAATGCAAGAGCAACACGGTCGCAACCAAGGGAGGGCTCAACAACATAAGGAACATACTTCTCGTTTGTTTCAGGATCAAAGTAGTCCATATTCTCGCCTGAATGAGTCTGGTGAGCCTTGAGGTCAAAGTCTGTTCTGTCGGCAATGCCCCAGAGCTCGCCCCAACCAAACGGGAAGAGGAACTCGATATCTGTTGTTGCATTTGAATAGTGGGAAAGCTCTTCCTGCTCGTGGTCACGAAGCTTGATATTCTCCTTTGCCATACCGAGAGAGAGGAGGAAGTTTTCACAATAATCCTTCCAGTACTTAAACCAGTCAAGGTCTGTTCCCGGGCGGCAGAAGAACTCAAGCTCCATCTGCTCAAACTCACGGGTACGGAAGGTGAAGTTACCGGGAGTGATTTCGTTTCTGAAGGACTTACCGATCTGGCATACGCCGAAGGGAACCTTCTTTCTTGTTGTTCTCTGGATGTTCTTGAAATCTACAAAGATACCCTGTGCAGTTTCCGGACGGAGATAAAGCTCGTTCTTTGCATCCTCCGTAACGCCCTGGAAGGTCTTGAACATAAGGTTGAACTTACGGATATCCGTGAAGTTGCACTTTCCGCAATCGGGGCAGCAGATGTTATTGTCGGCAATATATTTTGCCATTTCATCAAAGCTCCAGCCTGCAGGGTTTACGCCTGTATCCTCAATAAGCTTGTCCGCACGGTGACGGGTTTTACATTCCTTACAGTCCATAAGAGGATCGGAGAATCCGCCAACGTGACCCGATGCAACCCATACCTGAGGATTCATAAGGATTGCGCTGTCAAGACCTACATTATAGGGAGATTCCTGAACAAACTTCTTCCACCATGCACGCTTTACATTGTTCTTGAATTCAACACCCAAAGGACCATAGTCCCAGGTGTTTGCAAGACCGCCGTAAATTTCGCTTCCACTGTAAACAAAGCCACGGCCCTTACAGAGGGAAACGATTTTTTCCATTGTCTTTTCTGTATTTAACATATAGCACCTATCCTTTTTACAGCACATAAAATGCCTATTATTTACTATCCAAACAAGTATATCACATTTTTTTGCTTAATACAATAGCAAAAGTGGGAGAAACTCCCACTTTTTGTCTGAAAATAAAATCATTATTCAAGCTCAATCCACATTGCCGGGCGGACGGCATGAAGGCGATGGACATAAGCACCGTCTGCATGTACATAGCCGAATCCGGGAACACCTGCGGCTTCATCCTGCTCATATCCCGGTGAGCGCAGCCACCACCAGCAACAGCCATTCTCGTTTTCCACAGTCACTTCTTTCATCACTGCATAATCTGTCGGCTTACAGCGTCTGTCTTTGTCAGATTCAAAATACTTCTCCGCTTCATCTACACTGAGAAGAAAAATCTTATCTTCTGTATCGTTTCCGGCTTCTGTTCCGAATTCGGAATTATCCTCTGCCGAAATATTTACAGTTGGAATTCTTTCTATTTCAGAGGATGAAAAAGCTTCACCGAAAAACTCCTCATTAAGCCACTCGCGAAGTGTGCAGTCTTCCCAGGTTATATACTTATCTTGCATATTGTACTTTTTGCAATCAAGGGCATATTTGCTGATAACAAGCACTCTGTTATCCTTTTTATCGAGCACACGCCATTCTATCGGCTCTTTTCCGTTTGATGAGTCATTATCCTGCTCATATGCACCAAACTCGATATAATCACCGACACTTGCGTTTTCTATGGATATTGAGTCATCGCTTCCCTCTTCTTTATCAGACTTCATATTTTTTACCATAAAAAACACAACTGCCGCTAAAGCTAAAACTATCGCCACGATTGCTATTGTCTTTATCTGCTTTTTAAGCTTTATATTCTCTGCCTGTGCCTCTTCTGCCATTTTCTTAAAATCAGTATTCTTTTCTCCTATTTTTCTTTCTGTTTTTTCCCCGACATCAACACGCCTGCCGCAGTTCGGGCAAAAGCTGACTTCATTTGAAATCTGCGTTCCGCAATTCGGACATACCATATTTTTTGCCTCCCATTTGCTTTCTTTGTTTTAATATATCACACTTTCATTTCTTTTTCAACAAAAACAGGCGACAAAAAGTATCTATTTTTCGACGAAAAGCAAAACAAATCGCCCTGCACAATTACAGAGCGATTTGAACACTTATTATTTTGAATAGATAATGCTTCCGTCAGAGAGAATTGCATATCCCATTGCCGCAGGTGTGTCGTCAAGGTCGTTTTCGATTACAAACTGGTTCTTATCCGTTGTCATCGGGCTCTTGTTTATCGCCGTTTCATAGCTTGTGCCTCCGAAAAGGATTCCCTTTTCTATCGCATCGGAAAGACCGATAAACTCAGCGAATACATTCATTCCGCTATTGGTGAGAATTATACTTCTGAATGAACCTGTAAGAGTCGGCTTGTAGTCTGCATAAACTGCAGAAAGAATTGCTTCATTGGTAAGCACAAAGCTGTATTCCTCACTAAAGCTTACGACCTCTCCGTTCTTTGTCCAGTATGCAAACACCTTACCCTCTGCGTTTCTTGGACGTGCTTTAACTGTTACCGTGTTGCCGAAAGCTTCGGTAGTCGTTGCTTTTCCGTCTGCATCTGTCATAACAAAGCCATTGTAGGTTTCAACGTCGCTTGGAGCATATTCAACATTAACGTTTATTGACTTGCCGTACTGTGCAACAAAGGTCATCTCGCCTAAAACTGTGATTTCCTCACCCGGTGCATATTCCTTGCTGTCGCCCGGAAGTGCCCAGTGAGTTGCAGCTCCGTATCCCGTCATTGACGGAAGTGCGGGAAGCTTGTTTTCATCAAGGGTAAGATCGAGTCTTTCTCCGTTTGCATTATAGAAAGCAACGCTGTCCTCTGAGCTTCCCACCGCCTTATATACTGCCATAAGCCACGTGCCGCCCGACGCCGCCCTGAAGCTTATCTGCTCATCATAAGAAACGACTTTGCGATTTTTGCCTATTCCCTTTGCCCAATAGAGGAATGTATATCCTTCCTTTTCGGGTGCAGTCTGTGTGTATTCCTTGCCGATTGCAACGGAATCTGCCGCGATAATTGCATCGTCAAGCTGAGTTCCGTTTATATCAGCCGCAATAACATTTACCTTTGCGTTGCCGAGAGTGATTTCTTCCGGCACGGGAATGAGAGCGTCCTGTTCCTCCTTTGCGGCATCATATGCCGCCTGAACATCTCTAAGCTCCGTATCTTCAACAGGTGTGAGCTTTACATTTGAGAGAGACAACTCCTGATACGGTTTGTTTGCGTAGCTTCCTGTTTCATATTTAGTTGGATTTTTTTCAAGACTTTCAGCATTGGTATATAAGGAAACGATATATTCGCCGGCAACAGGGACATCAACCACACCAAAATCCACGTAGCTTGAATGTTCTGTATTATTACATTCAAGCCATCCGAGCTTCTGATATTTTGAAAGATACGTTTCGTGAAGAGTACCGGACAAGGTCTTAACGGGAGCTTTACCGAAATAAACCTCTGCCCAAGCCCCTATTTCCTTCTCTGTTGAGTATCCATGCTTTAACTCTAATTTGTATTTTCCGGCATATGGAACATTTATTCTTATCGTGATTCGCGGACGATTTGTTGTGCTGCCGTAATTGTTCGTCGTAACAGTACCGGTAATATAATTCCCCAAATAAGAAGAATGTGCCGAAGAAATAACTTTGCTGTCGGTGCTTTCGAGCTTCCAGGGATCAGTTTTTGAAAGAAGCATTGTGGGATAAGGCTCACAAGCCTCTACATGTGTAATCTTATATGTATTAGTGCCAACTGTCACCGATGTGGTAACAGAGTTATTGTTTTCATCATATACACGTTTATAGTTATGAGTTGCTTCCCAGCTCATAAAGCCTGCATAATGAAGCATAGATGCTGAACGCAAACCATAAGTAGTTGCGGTTTCGCCGGAGGTTCCGTCCCCTACCGGACAAGCATACGAAGAAACATTGTATCCACCAAAGTTCGGAAGATTTGCCACATCAAGTGAGCTTACGGCAGTCTTATACTCAAGGGTGTTGTCCTCTTCCGTGAGAGTTCTGCGCGGAGCCATTGCAAAGGAGTTTATTTCAACTGTAGTATATATGTTCGTTGACTCTCCATTTACAACCTCTTCCTTTACGATGCTTTCGTTATAGCCGTTTGGAATGATAACAAGGTAATAATTCTGTGCCTTGACAGTGCGTGCAGGAAGAGTTGCGGTGTCTACCGAGCCGTCTCCATAAAGGTCTACTGTTCCAAGATAATCATCGGCTGCAAGATTTTCCACGCAGTCAGAATAGAAATAGCTGTCATTCAGCTTGTATACACCATCAACAATCTGCGCATACCACTGTTTTGTTTCCTTCGTTGCATCAACAAGATAAAGGTCAACCTTCGGGCTTGATACTGCACTTACATATGTAATGACAGGGTTAAACGTACCTGCTGTATCGAACTTGAGTTCAAATGCTATTGCTGCCGAAGTTCCCGGGTTTGAAGCTCCCGGTGCATAATAACAATAGCTACTGCCGACATTTTGCTTCCAGGTAAAGCCTGTCTCTGTCGTCTGATAAGAATTTCCCGTACGGAGATTCACAAATGCCCAAGGGTCACAAACCTCTGCAACATGAGTATCAAAGGTGAGTGGCGTATTGAAGCCGGTATTTGCCGTGCGTCCGTGTGCCTCATTTGTAAACGCAAAGAAATTTGAAGCATCAACAGTTGCATTTTCCTCTGCGGCAAACGCGACTGTTGCAAAGCATAACACAAGAATTGCCGCAAAAAGGACTGCCGAAAATCTTTTCATTATTTCTTCCTCCTCAAAATATATAAATTGTATTCAAATAACTATACATATTATATATAGTATATCAATTTTCAAAAAAAGTCAATTTCAACTTTTCATCACTTTTCGCACTCAAAAGTGTTTTTTTAATTTGAGTCTTTATAAAACCCGGTAATATTATCAAAAGTATCATTTGCACCTGCTGTGCAGATGGGAAGATTATAGATTCGAAGAATCAAGAATCAAGATTTACCCATAAAGCGGGGCGAACAAAGTGAAGGCTGTAGTTGCGGTGAACATAGTCGCCGCGCACATCGACGAGTCCATCGGCGTTGACATGAGCAGCATAATCCTGACCGTAGCCAGCACGATTCGTAATCTTCGTTCACAAATATATCCTTTTCATTTGCATATTCGGTGGGTTTACACATTCTTTCGGCATCCGAATCAAAATATTTTTCCGCCTCATCAATACTCAAAAGAAATACTTTATCCTCCGTATCGTTTCCGGCCTCTGTTCCATATTCGGGGTTATCTTCAGCCTCAACCTTTACTGTGGGGATTTGGGATTTCTCGGAAGATGAGAATGCTTCATTTATAAATTCATTATTTAACCATTCCCGAAGTGTGCAGTCTTCCCAGGTTATATCCGCCCACATTTCGTTATACTCCACGCAATCAAGAGCTTTTTCGCTTATCAGAAGTGCTCTGTTTCCTTCCACCTCAAGCACTCGCCATTCAATCGGCTCTTCCCCGTTTGAGGTGTTATTATCCTGCTCATATGCTCCGAATTCGATATAATCACCGACTTCAACACCTTTTAAGACCGTTTCGTCATTCATTGTCGGTTCTGTCACTTCTGTTTCCTGTTCTGTCACTTCTTCTTGCTTTGCATCATCTGACATTACGCTTTTTACAACGACAAGTGCAACTGCCGCAATTGCTAAAATCGCGAGAATTATTGTAATCAGTTTAATCTGTTTCTTCAGCTTCCTGTTTTCCTCTTTCAGCGCAGCGTTTTCACCCGAAGCTCCCGGGTTGTTTTTTGTGTTCACTTGTGCTTCAACACGACCGCCGCAATTCGGGCAAAAACTGACCTCTCTTGAAATCTGCGTTCCGCAATTCGGACATACCATATTTTTTGCCTCCCATTTGCTTTCTTTGTTTTAATATATCACACTTTCATTTCTTTTTCAACAAAAAACAGGCGACAAAAGTTACACTTTTGTCGCCTCAGCTTTATCTGTATTCTTTAATCTCAAATGTATTCTCGATGCATTTCTTGGCGTCTTCGTATGTAAAATTCTTATCAAGAGCCATAAACTGGGAGAGGATGTTTCCTGCGGCTGTGCCTTCAATGGGGCCTGCCGTCACTCTGCAGCCTGTTACCTCGTGGGTAAGGCGGTTTAAATATTCATCCTGACATCCTCCGCCCACTATACAGATAGTGTCAACAGTCTTTCCCGTAACACTTCTTATCTCTTCAAGGACTTTCTTGTAGCTTGCGGCAAGGCTATGATAAACAGAACTTAAAACATCGCCCAGCGGAAGATCCTTTTCTCCGAGGTATGTCTTTATTGCTTCAATCATACTGTCGGGAGCGAGGAAAGCATTGTCGGTGGGGTCAATAAGCTTTGTGTATCTGCTTTCCATAGCAAGATGCATCATATCGTCATAAGAATATTTATCTTTTCCGATTTCACGTCTTATGCTCTGGAAAAGCCACATTCCCATAATATTTTTGAGGAAGCACCACTTGCCTGCCGCACCGCCTTCGTTTGAGAAGTTTGCATCAAATGCCTTTTTGTCGGTAACGGGGCTGTCAAGCTCTGTGCCCACAAGGCTCCACGTGCCCGATGAAAGGAAAATACTTGTATCGTTTGTGGGGCAAGCGACGACCGCAGAAGCAGTATCGTGGGCAGGGCACATAAGCACCTTCGCATTAAAGCCCACACGCTTCCGGATCTCCTCCGAAAATTCACCCACAACTTCGCCGGGCTCATATATTTTTCCGAAAAGCTTTTTGGGGAAACCGAGCTTTTCAATAAGTTCATAGTCCCAGTCTCTCGATTCTGCATTGGTAAGAGCAGTAGTCGAAACCATTGTATACTCATTTTTCATAACGCCTGTGAGACGGTAGGAAAAATAATCCGGCATAAAGAGGATATACTCTGCATTGTCAAGTCTTCCGCATACCTTATCGGAATAAAGCTGATATACAGAATTGAAGTTCACTCGCTGTATGCCAGTTGAAGCATAAAGCTCACTAAAGGGAACAATTTCATCAACCTTTTCGGGAACGCCGTCGGTACGGCTGTCACGGTATGCGATACAAGGATATATCTCCTTCTTGTCCTTATCAAAAAGAACATAGTCAACGCCCCAGGTATCAATGGCAACCGTATCGGGAATTTCTCCCACGGTTTTGCACGCCTCAATACCCTTTATGATATTTTTAGTGAGGGAATCAATATCCCAGGTAAGTGTTCCGTCAATTTCCGTCATACCATTTTCAAAGCGGTAAACCTCACGCATGATGAGCTTTCCGTCCACCATCTTTCCGAGGATATGACGACCACCGGATGCACCTATATCAACAGCCAAACAAACTGACATTACTTCCACCTTCCAAAAAACTATATTTTATATTTATTTTAGCATATAGAATGCCTTTACGTCAACCAACAGAACTATTTTTCCGTGATTTCCATAATCCTGTGAAACATTACAGCAGCTTCGGCTCGTGTCACATCACCACGTGGGTCAAGGATGTTGTTACCCTTTCCTTTTATTATCTCAAGGTCGTACATTACCCCCACTGCCTTCTGTGCATATTCGGCAATCTGTGCCCCGTCAGAAAACGTCGGTTCTTCCGTCGGCATATCATATTCATATCCGATACAATCAAGATATCTCAGAAGCATAACTGCAAAGTCCTGACGCGAAATATTTCTTTCCGGCAAGAATAAATTTTCCTCAAAACCCTTGACTATATTATTCTTTTCTGCCCAGGCTATTGCTTTTGCGTAATCTGCGTCAGCAGACACATCCGAAAACGTTGGCGCTCCTATTTGCTTCCAGGGCTTGCCTTCTACTGCATAAAGTGCTGCAGCTATCGTTGCGCGGTCTGCGGGAAGATTCGGAGAAAATGTGTTTTCTTCTGTTTTTTTCCATATTTTTTTGAATGCAGTATATTCCACATCCTCATAAAACCAATCACTTTCCCCAACATCATCGTAAGCTTTTTCTATAAGCCACGGTACGGAATCAAGCGGTATTTTGCGAAGAGGTACTGTTGTAGCTTTACCGGAAGGAGACCAACTCGTTACTCTTATCTCATGACCATCTGATATATAATAAGAGGAAGTATTTGTTTTCCCCTTCACGACAAGAATATCTAATGTAGTGCCATCGTTCACTTTCTGTATATTCTGAGGAAGAAATGATCTTGCAAGCGATGCGCTGAAATATTTATCTATTCCTTCTTCGATCAGGTGAATGTACTCTTTTTTGATATCCGAGATATCTATACTTATACCGTAAGAATAATTCAAGTCCACTCTTACATCGTCAGCTCCCCAATCCGGATATATCGTAACAAAAGAAAAGGCTTCAGGAGCCAAAATATATTCTTTTTGCCGTAGTGAACTTATTGTTCCTTTATAGTCTTCATAATCAAAGTCTCCAACTCTGTCTCCCTCGGAAAAAGTTGTAATCCAATATACCAACTCTTCAACGTTATCAGCAGTATAATAGTCGGGCGGAGCCAAGGCACCGGCAAAACTTGTTAACGCCATTACCATAGCGAGTATAACTATAAGTGTTTTTCTCATTTTCTTCTCTCCTTTCACACCACATAACTGTTCTGTATCTACAATTTAATTTTATCATACATCACCATACTGTGCAAGAGCAGTAAAAAACAAACCGGACTTATGGTATGTCCGGTTTGTTCACCAAATTTCTTATTTCTTAAACTGTGGACCGAATGCGGCACAGGCACGGTAGTCCTGACCTTCCTTATCCATTCCGAATGCGTTCCATGCAGAGGGTCTGAAAATCTTATCTTCAGGCACATTATGCATACATACGGGGATTCGGAGCATTGAGCAGAGAGTGATGAGGTCTGCACCGATGTGACCGTAGGAGATTGCACCGTGGTTTGCACCCCAGTTGTTCATAACATCATATGCACTTGCGAATGCCCCCTTGCCCGTAAGGCGAGGAGCAAACCATGTGCAGGGCCATGTATAGTCTGTTCTCTTCCAGAGAGTATCTGTTACCTCATCGGGAAGCTCAACCGTCCAGCCTTCGGCAATCTGAAGAACGGGGCCAAGATTCTTGACGAGATTAAGACGAATCATTGTTGCAGGCATCTCTGCCTTTGTGACAAAGCGTGAGGAATATCCGCCGCCACGGAAATATCCGAGGTCAGCATAGTTCCAGGTGCTGTTTTCAAGGATTGCCTTCTGATCTTCTTCTGTTACATCAAACCATTGCTTCATAACGGGATTGCCCTGCTCATCCTTTGCCGCACCGTTTGCATCAAGACAGCAAGCACCTGAATTTATAAGGTGGATAAATCCGCCTGCATCCTTTGCAACACCTTCAATGTCATAGCCCGTGCAACGCTTTACGGACTCTGCACTCCAGTATGTGCGAACATCCGCAAACATCTGGGGACGGTTTGTGAGAAGCTTCATAAAGAGCATACCGAGACCGTTGAGAACGTCATTTTCCGTTGCGAGGATATACGGCTCTCTTGCTCCGTTCCAGTCAAAAGAGGTATTGAGCATTGATTCGGGGAAATCGCAGTTGGGATAGAAGTCTGTCCATTGACGCTGACCCTGGAAGCCTGCGGCGATGGCATTGTGACCCACACGTTCTTCCTCACAGCCCTCGGGGAGGTTTTTGTTTCCGTTCATAAGGTCTTTGATGATAACCATCATCTTTACAACGAACTCCCAGTCTGCATCCTTTTCTTCTCTCGTTCTCTGCATATTCTCGGGGTTCTTGTCAAAGCCCTCGATGCAGTTTTTCTTTGTCCATTCAAGAGCCTTTTCAAACTCTGCCTTATCATATACGCCTTCTGTCATTCGGCGGATAATTTCAACCTCGTCAACAGACTCAACACGCATACCGAGATAATCTTCAATAAAGTCGGTGTCAATGATAGAGCCGCCGATACCCATACAGATAGAGCCTATCTGGAGATATGACTTTCCTCTCATTGTTGCAACTGCAACAGCGGCACGACCGAAGCGGAGAAGCTTTTCTTTTACATCCTCGGGAATTTCGGTATCGTCACAGTCCTTGACTTCACTTCCGTAAATTCCGAAAGCAGGAAGGCCTTTCTGTGTATGTGTTGCAAGAACGGATGCGAGATAAACAGCGCCCGGTCTCTCTGTTCCGTTAAAGCCCCATACTGCCTTTATTGTGTTTGGATCCATATCCATTGTCTCTGCACCGTAGCACCAGCAGGGTGTTACGGTAACGGTGATGTCAACGCCCTCACGGCGGAACTTGTCGGCACAGGCTGCAGCTTCTGCAACACGTCCGATTGTTGTATCTGCGATAACTACCTTAACAGGCTCGCCGTTTGAGTAGCGGAGATTTTCTTCAAAAAGTGCGGCGGCACTCTTTGCCATATTCATTGTCTGCACCTCAAGGGATTCACGAACCTTGAGAGGGCCACGTCTTCCATCAATGGTGGGACGGATGCCGATAACGGGATACTGACCGATAAGTCTTGACTCTGCCATAATAAAATTCCTCCGATTTTATATTTATACTTGAATTATAGTATCTCATATGTTAAAATACTTGCAAAATAGATTTTATTTTTTGTCTTATTTTCACTTTGTGAGGTGTAGGATGAAAATTACGGATTACGAAGAAAAAAAGAAGCGTGGTGCGGAAGGCTTCCCTATTGAATATTATTTTGTTACAAGCTCCCACTTCCGCTATATTATGCAGCTTCATTGGCACAAGGAATTTGAGCTTATTCACATTCTTGCAGGAAAGCTCCGTGTGTTTTTAAACAACGTTGAATACACCGCGGTTTCGGGAGATATTGTTTTCGTCAGCAGTCACACCCTCCACCGTGCCGAGCCTCTTGACTGCGTTTATGAATGTATAGTTTTTGACTTAAACCTCCTCCGTGACAGTTCAAACGGAAAGATAAACGAATATCTTGTGCCGATTATGGCAGGAAATGCAGAGCTCGAACCTTTTCTGAAGCCCGAAAGCAGTCCTCTTTATGAATCGGCGAGAAAGCTGTTTAAAGTAATGTGCGACGAAGAGCCGTTTTATGAGCTTTCCGTCTGCGGAATCCTCTTTGATATTTTTTACCACCTTTTTGCCGAGGGGCGTATTTCAAAGAGCAACGATGCTTCCCGTGGGCATCGGAGAAAGAGCATTGCAACTCTTATTGACTGGATAGAAAAGAATTATACCGATAAAATAACTCTCGGAAAAATGAGCGAGCTTTGCGGCTTTAATGAAAAGTATCTCTGCCGCATATTCCGTGAGTTTACGGGAGAAACTCCCACGGAATACATAAACCGCCGCAGGATTGAACGTGCGGCATTTGAGATGGCGGTCAATCGCAAAAACGTAACGGAAGCGGCGTATGAAAGCGGCTTCAATGAGCTGAGCCACTTTTCACGCACGTTTAAAAAATACAAAGGCATTTCTCCCCGTGAGTTTTGCCGTGAAATTCTGAAAGGAGACAATGAAAATGCTTAAAAACATCCCGAAAATCCTCTCCCCCGAGCTTCTCAAGGTGCTCTGCGAAATGGGGCACAGCGACAGAATCGTTATTGCAGACGGAAACTTCCCTGCAGAGACTATGGGCAAGGATGCAATAGTTATCCGTGCCGACGGCCACGGCGCCTGTGAGCTTCTTGATGCAATCCTCACCCTCTTTCCCCTTGACACATACGTTGACACACCCGTAAGCCTTATGCAGGTTATGCCGGGAGACGATGTGGAAACTCCCATATGGGACGAATACTGCGAGATAGTGAAGATGCACGATGAAAGAGGTGCTGACTGCATAGGCGAAATTGAACGCTTTGAGTTTTATGAAGAAGCAAAAAAAGCCTACGCCATAATCGCAACAGGCGAAACCGCCCTATACGCAAACATAATGCTCCAAAAGGGTGTTATATAATGGAATAAAAGGGGGCTATCTCACTAAAAGAAGTGAGGTAGCCCCTAAAAATTTCACATTCCCGGTTTTATAATCTTACCCTCAGTATTCAAATAATATTCAACCGTTCTATCTCCAACTTTTACACCCACTCGAGCAAGTCCTTCCGGTGAAAAGTCTGACGAGAAATCATATACGTATTCAAATTGCAGCTCTGCTATGTAGTTGCCGGCTCTATCTATAAATCCGGATTTTCCATCTGACTCCACGCGAGCAATCCCTTCCGGAGAAAAACTCGCCACATAATCATACTGTAATGGTGTGACATACTGTCCCTCAGCATTTATATATCCCCATTTGTCGTACTTTTTTACTTTCGCCATTCCATATTCATCAAAAGCATTTGCCTCTTCAAACTGTGGTGTAAATATATATTCTCCACTTTCGTCTATGAAGCCAAACTCCACACTTCCGGAAGAATAACCGTCAAGAGCTTCACTATACACACGTGTATCTGTCCATACTTTTGCTACTCCGCATTTCGCAAACTTACCTGCTCCATCAAACTTCGGCTCTATAACAATTTCTCCAGCCTTGTTGACATAACCGTATTTGCCGTCTTTTTCAATCACTGCAAGGCCGTTTTCCGCAAATTCAAGCTTCGCCTCCGCTTTTTCACATACATTTTCAGGCAGAAACTCGCCCTTTTCGTTTATGTATTTAACATCGTTTCCATGTTCATGATTGATGTAAACAACTGCAATTCCGTCTTCTCCAAAAGTGCGTGCATCATCAAACTGCGGCTCAATTATTATCTCACCGTCTTCATTGATATATCCATATTTCCATGTTTCATAATCATCGGGATCGCCTGTTTTTATAACTGCCAATCCATTTTCTGCAAATTCCCAAATCTCAAGATATGGCAATTCTTTTACTATTTGACCCTCTGTGTTCATTAGTACATACTTATCATCTATACGTATGTAGGTAATCCCGTTTTTCAAAAATTCGCCCGAATAGTCCACACTATGTTCCGGCTCAATTATATATTCGCCCTTTTCATTAATAAGTCCACAAACGTCACTAGCTACACGAACTACATCCGGTTCCCATTCCCAATCCCCAACTTCAACTTCAGCAAATCCATTTCTGAATTTCTCATCTTTCTTATTGACCGAACTGACGCTTGTAAACTGCGGTTCGATTACAAAGTCACCGTTTCTGTCAATGAATCCACACATTCCTTCTTGTCTCACACAAGCAAGACCGTTTTCTTCAAAAATTCCTGCTTCTTGAAAACGTGGCTTAATTGCGATCTTTCCTTCTAAAGAACAGTATCCATACAATTCTGAATCTTCATCATAATAAGGAACAATCATCCCGGTTATGACTTCATTAACTTCTTCATTTGATTCTGCTTTGTTTGCTACTGCCTCATTCTCTTTCTCGGCTTCCTTTGTTTCACCCTTGCACGCTGAAAAAGCGAATGCAAGCGACATTGCAAGCACAAAGGAACACATTCTTTTAAACATTTTATCCCACTCTTTCTCAAATATTTGATTTCTCCTGAATTGTACCACTTACATTTTCTTTTGTCAAGTGAAACTGTCATTTATGATAAGTATATATCACAGATGGTGGTGTAGAATGTTATCGAGGTAATGAATTATGAGAAAGAATATGTATGCGTTTCCCGATATAATCAAAAATTTGCGAACACAGGCAGGACTCACTCAATCTGACCTTGCAAAAAGGCTTTCTATCACACGTTCAAGCGTGAACGGCTGGGAAATGGGACTGTCTGCACCGTCAATCCCATTGATAGTAGAGCTGTCAAAGCTCTTCCACGTTACGACAGACTACCTTTTAGGGCTCGATGATAGGCTTGTAATAAGAACAGATGGTTTAAACGCAAAACAAATTTCTGCAGTTCTCAAAATAATCGACTGCTTTAATGACGAATAAGCAGCAACCGCTTCGGAATCGAAGCGGTTGCTGCGTGTCGAAAAACTTTCGACACGCTGGGAGGCTGTCCAAAAAGGTGTGAGATTTTCCGAATGGAACCCGAAGGTGTATGTTGATACATCGAGAGGTGACACTTCGGGAAAAACAAGCGAAAAAGTCCTTGAAACTCGATG